>NZ_CP088296.1:3587725-3929032 GCF_024666595.1 Sphingomonas sp. J315
GACGCCCCAGACGGTGCGGCCGTCGGGAGTGCGGCATTCGACATAGGCGGCGGCCTGCGCGGTCGAGCCATGGCCGATCGCGTGTTCGGCATAGTCGGCGATGTCGAGATCGACGCCGAAGCCTTCGCGGATCGCCGCGACGACGCTGGAGATCAGGCCGTTGCCGCGGCCGCTGACCGAGCGCGCGACACCATCGACCTCGATCGCGCCTGCGAAGATGCGTTCGCCATTGGTGGCGCGGGTCTCGTCATAGGCGCCGAGCGTGAAGCGCTGTGGCTGCATCAGGCGGTAGGCGGACTGGAAGGTCGCCCAGATATCCTGCGCATTCAGCTCGCGGCTGGTTTCGTCGGCCATGCGCTGGACGTGGCGGCTGAAATCGGCCTGGAGGCGCTTCGGCAGCTTCAGCCCCTTGTCCTGTTCCAGCACCCAGGCGACGCCGCCCTTGCCCGACTGCGAATTGACGCGGATCACCGCCTCGTAGCTGCGGCCGAGATCGGCGGGATCGATCGGGAGATAGGGCACCTCCCACAGATCGTCGTTGCGCGCTTCCTGCGCGGCGAAGCCCTTCTTGATCGCGTCCTGATGGCTGCCCGAAAAGGCGGTGAAGACGAGGTCGCCGGCATAGGGCGTGCGCGGGTGGACGGGGATGTTGGTGCAATATTCGACCGTCTTCACGACTTCGTCGATGTCGTTGAAGGTCAGGCCGGGGTCGATGCCCTGCGTGTACATGTTCATCGCCACGGTCACGAGGTCACAATTGCCGGTGCGCTCGCCATTGCCGAGCAGGCAGCCCTCGACCCTGTCGGCACCCGCCATCATCCCCAGCTCCGCCGCTGCTACGCCGGTGCCGCGGTCATTATGGGTGTGCAGCGAGATGACGACGCTGTCGCGATTGGGGATGTGGCGGCAGAAATATTCGATCTGGTCGGCATAGATGTTGGGTGTCGCCGCCTCGACCGTCGCGGGCAGGTTGAGGATCAACGGACGCTCGGGCGTGGGCTGGAGCACGTCCATCACCGCGGCGCAGACCTCGATCGAGAAATCGAGTTCGGCGGTCGAGAAGGTCTCAGGCGAATATTCGAACTGCCAGTCGGTGTCGGGCTGTGCCGCAGCACCGTCGCGCAACATGCGTGCGGCGTCGGTGGCGATCGTCTTGACCTCGTGGCGCTCCATGCCGAACACGATGCGCCGCCAGGCCGGGCTGACCGCGTTGTAGACATGGACGATCGCCTGTTTCGCGCCGCGCAGGCTCTCGAAACTGGTTTCGATCAGGTCGCGGCGCGCCTGGGTGAGCACCTGAATGGTGATGTCTTCGGGAATGCGTCCGTCGCGGACAAGGCCGGAGATGAAGTCGAACTCGGTCGCGCCGGCGCTGGGGAAGCCGACCTCGACCTCCTTGATCCCGACGCGACAGATCAGGTCGAAGAAGCGCGTCTTCTTCTCCGCATCCATCGGGTCGATCAGCGCCTGATTGCCGTCGCGCAGGTCGGTCGAAAGCCAGCGCGGCGCCTTGGTGATCGTGCGGCTTGGCCATTGGCGATCGGGCAGATCGACCTGGGGGAAAGGGCGGTATTTGACGCTGGGGTCGCGCAACATCGGACTTCTCGCTTCGGGTATCGGGCGGTCGGGGAGGGGGATTGCTCTGCCCTTAGGCCGTGTGCGCGGCGCATGGCCACGCAGAATCCACGCCCTAAGGGCGGGTAAGTCGAAGCAGAAGAAGGCTGCGATACGGCAACATTATGCGAGCCGCTTAGCCCGAAGGCGCAACAAAAGTCCAGTCCCCCTTGTGGTGATACTTAGAAACGGCGATTGTAAGCTCGTTCCGACCCCGCAACGGACGGGCGGAGCGAGAGGATGCGCATGACCCGACCAACCTTGGCGCGCGTGCTGACGATCATCGGCGCGCTGCTGCTGCTCTACGCGCTGCTTGGCAATTATCTGGTTTTGCCGGGCTATCTTCGCTTCCTCGCGCGGGAGGGGAGCGGCGACGCGCCCTCGACCGCGGCGTTCGTGATCGGTGCGGTGAAGACAATCAGCTGGATGCTGTCGGTCCAGCTGGCGGTTCTGTGTCTCGGTACCGCGCATGCCTTGCGCGCGGGGTTGCGGGCCGGGTGGTTTGCGGGTGCGATGGTCGTTTGGATCGGCCTGTGGTCGATCCCCAGCCTGCCTGCGCCGGGCGGCTGGTTCTATGCCGGGTTCGGCGCGGTGCTCCTCGTCGCGATTGGCTGGACGCTCGCGCAGGGGCGTGCACCCGAGCGCGCGGATCGGGGGCGGCTCGCCTTCCTGTTCGCGATGTCGTTCTTCGCTTTGGCGACGTGGGAGGTGTGCGGGCTCGGCAGTGCCGGGCGGATGTTGCGCCCGGATGAGGCGACCGATTTCTCGCTCAACCTGCTCGTCACGCAAAGCAGCAAGCTGATGATCGAGCTGGTCATTGCATGGATCGCGCTGGCGCTGAGCCTGCGACGCTAGGGCGTAATGGTGCGACCGGAGGTGCGCGCTATCATTCTCTAAACCTTTGAGGTGTAACGATAGTCCCGGGCGGGGGCGAAGGGACAATCATGTATCAGCTTATGTATATCAGCAGCGTCCGTGCCGGCACCCAGGTCGAGGTGGCGCCGATCCTGCTCGCCTCGCGCCGCAACAACGATCGCCACGGGATTACCGGCTTTCTCTACGCCGACGGGCGCCGGTTTCTGCAGGTGCTGGAGGGGCCACAGGACGCGGTCGAGCAGACCTTTGCCCGGATCGCGGCGGATCCGCGCCATTGTGCGATCGTCATCCTGTCACGCCGGGCGATCGAGATGCGCGAATTTGGCGACTGGGCCATGGCGCATCGCGTCCCCGGAGCGGAAAGCGATGCGCTGATGGCGCAGATTGCCGACCGGCTGAGCACCGCTTCGCCGAATGTCCGCGCCACGTTTGAGGGCTTTGCGAAGATCCGGCGCGCGGCGTGACGCCTACTTCTGGAAGGCGGCGGCGATTTCCAGCTTGACCTCGTCGCTGACCAGCGGGACGGCATAGCCCAGGCCAAAGTCGCTGCGCTTGATCGTCGCCTCGGCCTCGAACCCGACATTCTCCTTGCCGCCCATCCGCTCGGGCGCCTTGCCCGCGCCGTAGAAGTCGACGTCGAGCGTCACCGGCTTGGTGATGCCGTTGAGGGTCAGATTGCCGTGCACCTTCGCCTCGTCGCCGTCGGAATCGACGACGACATGGTGCGAGACGAACTTGGCGTCAGCGGGGGCGGAGCCGAAGAAATCGGGCTTGCCGCCGTCCTTGCCGTCACGCAGCAGATGCGCGGTGAAGCCGGGGACGCCGGTGACCATCTTCGACACCGGGATCGTCACGTCTACCTTCGACGCGCCGGGGTTCTTGGGATCGAGCTCCAGTGTACCGGTCACCTGACCGAACAGGCCCCAGAGGGGCGAGAAGCCGAAATGGTTGACCTCCCACTTCACCAGCGTGTGGCTGGCATCGACGGTGTAGCTGCCGCCGGTGATTGCGGCCTTGTCCTTCGATCCGGGCATTTGCTGCGCGACGATCGGGGTGGCGATGGCGGTGGCGGCGATCAGGCTGGCGATCACGAGGCGCATGGGTCGGTCTCCGGATAGCGGGAAGGCGTCGCGACAATGCGCGACGCCCTCAAGATGTTCAAATGGCGATGTGCGAACGCAAGGTTTCCCGAACTGCGATCAAAGCTGCGGGAGGATCAGATATTTCTCCCCCGTGGCGCGGCGATTATAGGCGGCGATGGTCGCGGGCTGGACCGCGTCCTCAAGACTGATCCGGTTGCTGTAGCTGCTGGCGAAGGTGGTGCGGATTTCGGCGGCGACCTTGGCGCGCATCCGCATCACTTCCTCCATGCCGGCTTCCATCAGGTACGGGGTGAGCAGCCAGCCGCCGATGCCCCATTTCATGCCAAAGCCGCGGGTGATCTCGGTCGGGGCCATGCTGAGCCCGCCATAGATATAGACCTGCTTCATCGTCGACGAGCCATAGGGGCCATTCGCCGGGTTGGTGCGGACTGCTGCAGCCTCCATCGCCGTGAGGATCTGGCCGGCGAGTTTGCCGCCGCCGATGGCGTCAAAGGCGAGGAACGCCTGGGTTTCGGCGATGGCGTCGGTGAGCTGGGCCATGAAGTCGGGCGCGCTGCTGTCGATCACATGCGTCGCGCCGAGATCGCGGAGCAGCAGCGCCTGGGTCTGGCTGCGCACGATGTTCACCAGCGGCACGCCTTCGGACAGGGTCAGCTTGACCAGCATCTGCCCAAGATTCGAGGCGGCGGCGGTGTGGACGAGGCCGGTATAGCCCTCGCGCCGCATCGTGCCGACCATGCCCAGCGCGGTCATCGGATTGACGAAGGACGAGGCGGCTTCCTCCGCGGTCACGCCATCGGGGAGCACCAGGCAGTCGCGGGCGCGCAGCAGGCGATATTGGGTGTAGAAGCCGCCGCCCGCCGCCGCGACGGTCTTGCCGACCAGCGCCTGGGCCGCGGGGTCATCGCCCGCCGCGACGACTGTGCCCGCGCCCTCATTCCCGATCGGCAGCGGCTTTCCGAGGCGCGGCGCGACATGGCGGCGCAGCGCTTCGGGGATTTCCGCGCGCGCGCCATAGCCCAGCGGGGCGAAGGCATTGGAGTCGGCGACGCTGAGCATGACCGCGAGGTCCGAGGGGTTGATCGGCGTTGCCTCGACCCGGATCAGCACTTCGTCGCCACTCGGCTGCGGGACCGGCATGTCGCGGAGCGCGAGTTCGAGGCCACCATCGTCGGTGACGGTCGAAAACAACTGCTTCGCCTGTGCGGGGATCGGGTGGGTCATGGCATCCTCCTTATGTCGTTGCATGCGGCATACCGTGAATTCGAAACAGGGATCAATGGGGTGGCGTGGATTTGCGCGGCAGGGGCATTGCCCCTCGCATCCCGTTCCAGTTTACGTTAAGGTGAAGCTATGACGCGCGCAGCCATTCCGTTCGAAGTCCCGATCCCGGTCGATCCCGCCGACATCGATTTCATGGGGCATGTCAACAACGCCAGCTACCTCAAATGGGTGCAGGAAGCGGTGTTGACGCACTGGCAGAAGCTGGCCCCCGCCGAAGAGGTCGCGAAGCATCTGTGGGTCGCGCTCAAGCACGAGATCACCTATCGCAAGCCCGCTTTCCTCAACGATGAAGTTGTCGCGACGGTTCTGCTTGAAAAGGTGCAGGGCGTCAGCGCTTTTTACGAGACGATCATCCGCCGCGGCGACGATGTGCTGGCCGAGGTCAAGTCACGCTGGTGCTGTGTCGACGCGACGACGCTGCGCCCGGCGCGGATCGCGGAGCATATCGTCGAGCATTTCTTCGGCAAGCGCGAGGGTTAGAGCCAGCGCGGAACGCGGTGCGCGTAGTTGATATAGGATACGCCGAACTTGTCCGCCATGTAGCGTTCCTCGCGGGCGATCACGCCGTAGTGGATCGTGAGGATCAGCGGGATGAACAGCCACAGCACGACAGGTGCGTTGGCGGCGACAGCAAGACCGAGATAGATCAGTGTCATGCCGAGATACATCGGGTTGCGCGTCCAGCGATAGACGCCCTGCACGACAAAGGCGGTGGTCGGCTGCCAGGGCGGGGCGGGGGTGCCCGCCGCCTTGAACCGCACGAGCGCGGCGGCGATCAGTCCGAGACCGGACAGGAGAAACAGCGCGACGACGGTCCAGCGAAGTGAATCGGGCATATCGAGCCCCTGCGTCCTCACTACCAGATACTCGAGCGCGATTCCCGCGATCAGATAGCCGAGAAAGATCAGCGGCGGCGGCGCGATCACGCCGGGAATGTCGGACTTGGTGTCGGTCATGGGCCGTTCCTAACCTTCCGAATCGAACTTGTCGCGCTTTCGCTTGCCGAACAACAGGCGGCGTTCGAGATGGCGGCGCGCGGCGGCGTAATAGGCGTCGAGAAAGGCGCGGTCCTCGCCGACATGGCTGCCATGATCGGGACGGCCGATCTTGCGCCGGATCACGCCGGCGACGGTGACGATCGTGTCGGCATCGTCGCGATGGAGGACCTCGGCGAGTCGCTGGACCTCCATCTGGCCATAGGTTTCGAGCTCTTCGGGGGTGAAGGCATAGCGCTCGACATGCTCGGTTTGCGTCTCCGCGAGGAGATCGGGGGCGATTTTCGGGCGCTCATTCTCGACCACCCAGGTTCCCGCGATCAGGTCGCCCGCGCGCAGCCGGTCGCGGTTGAACAGCGGGAAGAGCATGAAGATCGCGGTCCAGCCAAGGCCAAAGAGCGTCATCCAGCGACTGCTGAACCCCTCCGCCTGCGCCGTAAGCAGGAACAGCAACGGCATGAACACCTCAATCTCGCGCGTCAGGTTGCGCGCGAGAATCGCGCCGCCGGTCAGCCGACCCCCGTCGCGCGCCACCACCCGGATATTGAGCGCACGCTTGCCAATTGTCGCCGCGCGCGCGCCGCTTTCGAACAAGGTGAAATAGAAATTGCGCAGCAGGAAGAAGCCGAGCAGCCACAGGATCGCCGCCACATTGCCCGATCCGCGTTCGCTGAGCAGTCCCACCGCCGCGATTGTCAGCGCGATCAGCGTGCCCAGCATGATCCCCGCGTCGATGGTGAATGCACCGGCGCGCGCACCCGCGCTGGCCAGACGGAGGTGCAGCACGGCCCCCTCCGGCGTCACCAGTTCGCGTACCAGCCGATCCTTGCGATCAGCCATGGCGGCGGCGTCCGCCGAGCGCGAAATAGACGACCCACAGCGCGAACATCCCCGCCGCGATCGCGAAACGCGCGGCATCGACGGTGATCAACTGGCGCGCAAATCCCTCCAGCAACCCTGCGGCGAGCAGCATGATGACCACGCCGATCATCACCAGCGCGCCGCGCCGTCCAGCTTCGCCAGCGGCCGCGAGGCGGCTGCGCACCCCGGGAAATGCGACCGCGCGCCCGATATGCAATCCGGCAGCGCCGGCAAGGATGATCGCGCTCAGCTCGGTGGACCCGTGGATCATCAGCCATCCGGTAAACCCGACCCCCAGACCCTTGGAGACAAACACGGCGTAAAAGGCCCCGAGCAGCACGCCGTTGCTCGCGATCAGCAGCAGGGTGGGGATGCCGAAGGCGAAGCCGAGCGCGAAGGCCATGATCGAGACTCGACTGTTGTGCGTGAACAGCTCGGTAGCGAAGACCTCCAGCCCCCCTGCTTTGGGGACACCGTAGATCGACTCGCGCAGGGTTTCGACGCTCGCCTGCATGTTGCGACCGGCGGCGAACTCGCTGGGCACGATCGCGCCGAACCATGCGGGGTCCGCCATCACCAGGAAATATCCTGCCAGCCCGCTGCCCATGAACAACGCGGCGATGATCAGGATTTCGGGGACAAGCCCCCGTACCGCAGCGGGCCAGCCATGGGTGAAATAGCCACCCAGCTGTCGCCACAGCGAGTCGCGACAGCCGTAGAGAATAAAATAGGCGCGGTTGGACAGGCTCTCCAGATAGGCGATCATCGACCCGTCGAGCGAGGTTTCGCGCGCGATCGACAACGCCGACAGCGTCGAGCGGTAGAGGCGGGGCAGCTCGAACAGATCGTCGCTGGTCAGCCGTCGCGGAGACTTTTTCTCGACGAGGTCCAGCAGGGCTTCGAGCCGCTTCCAATCGGCCTCGCGCTCGGCGCGGAACTGGCTGACGCCGAATACGGTGCTGGTCATGGGCGTTCGCGGTCCCGGACATAGCGCTCGGCGAGCGCAAGGGCGAGGTCGTCGGGGCCGGCTTCGAGCACTTCGATGCCCAGCCGCTTCAACCGTTCGATGACGATCCGCCGTTCGCGCAGCAGTGCATGGGCGACATTGGCGCGGATGACGTCGTCGGCGCTTTCGGGGCGCGCCTCCAGAAACGCCTCAAGCTCGACGTCGCGGAACAGAACGAACAGCACGCGGTGGCGTTTGAGCATCCGCGCGGCGGCGCTGAGCATCAGTTCGGCGCTGGTCGGATCGGTGAACTCGCTGAACAGGATGATCAGGCTGCGGCGCTGGAGCCTTTGGTCGAGCGTGACGAGCGACAATGTGAAATTGCTCTCCTGCGCGGCATAGTCCAGCTCGGCGGCGGTGCGGTGTAGCGACGCGAAGCTGCGCGCACCGGTCATGCTGCCCGAATCCGCCGTGGGACGCCCGGCGAATCCGAACAGGCGCACGGTATCGCCCGATTTGAGCGCGACGAAGGCGGCGAGCAACGCAGCGGAAACGGCGCGATCGATGCGCGGCACCCCGGCGACCGGCTCGCTCATCGTCCGCCCGCAATCGACCGCGAAGACGACGCTGTTGTCGCGTTCGGTGCGATATTCGCGGGCGAGCAGCGACAAATGACGCGCGGTCGCCTTCCAGTCGATCGCGCGGCGTTCCATGCCGGGCTGGAAATCGGTCAGCGCCTGAAATTCGGTGCCGTCGCCGCTTTCGGGGCGGATGCGCGTGCCGAACTGGCGGCTGCGCAGGAATTGCCGCATCCCCTGTTCGCGGACCGGGCGCAGGTCGGGGAGGACGCGCATGCTATCTTCAGTTGCCTTGCTGCGCTGGCGATAGGCGAGTCCGAGCGGCCCGGATGCGCGCGCCCAGATGCGGGAGAGGCGCGCGGTGCCGCGCCGGGCGGCGGTGTAGGCGAGTGGCGCCGGAGCAGGATCGAGCGGGGCGCTGAAGTCGGCGGCGTAGCGCAACGCTGGGTTGCTCCCCGCGAGCGCGACCGTCGCACCGACCTCGGTCGAACCCGGCCCCTCCAGTCGCAGATCGTCCTTGCGGATGCGCGGCGCGAGCAGGCCGTCGAGCAGTACCAGCAGCGCGATGCCCAGCGCCCAGGCGACGCCGAGCAGCCAGCCATCCGGACGCCACACGCCGAGCAGCAGCGCCATTGGCGCGGCCACCAGCGCGAGCGCGACCGCACGCTGGCTGGGAACGATCAACGCGGTGCCTCGACCCGGTCGATCAGCTGGGCGACGATGTCGTCGGCGCTGCGGCCGTCGATCTCGGCGGCGGGCGACAGGACCACGCGGTGGCGCAGCAAAGGCTGGGCGAGCAGCTTCACATCGTCGGGGATGACATAATCGCGCCCGTCCAGCGCAGCAGCAGCGCGCGACGCGGCGGCGAGCGCGGAGGCGGCGCGGGGCGATGCGCCATGCGACAGGTCGGCATGGTCGCGGGTCGCGCGGATCAGGTCTACGACATAGGCGATGATCTCATCCGCCAGCCGCACGGTCAGCACCGTGTCGCTCGCGGCCTTGAGCGCGTCAGGAGTGGCGACCTGTTCGACGCCGCTATCCTCCGGGCGCTGCGATCCGGTGCGGGTGCCGTACTGCGCGACGATCGCGCGCTCGGCCTCTGCATCGGGATAGTCGATCGCGAGCTTGAACAGGAAGCGGTCGAGCTGAGCCTCGGGCAGCGGATAGACGCCCTGTTGTTCGATCGGGTTCTGGGTCGCGACCACGGTGAAGCGGTCCGACAGCTGTTCGGTCGTGCCGTCGATCGTCACTGCGCGTTCCTGCATCGCTTCGAGCAAGGCGGCCTGGGTCTTGGGCGGGGTGCGGTTGATTTCGTCGGCGAGCAGCAATTCGGTGAACACCGGACCGCGCCGCAGCTCGAAGGACGAGCTCTGGAAGTTGAACAGGCTAGCCCCGACGATATCGCCAGGCATCAGGTCGGGGGTGAACTGGATGCGGCCGAAATCGAGGCCGAGCGTGCGCGCGAAGCTTTGCGCCAACAGCGTTTTGGCAGTGCCCGGTGCGCCTTCGAGCAGGACATGGCCGCCCGAGAGCAGGGCGATGGTCAGCAGCCGCGTCGCGCGACCCTGTCCCACCACCGCCTTGGCCACCTGGCCGTCGATCGCCGCACCGAGGTTGCGGACGTCGTCGAGTGTCATGCCTTCACTTCCTTTCGCCAATCATCGAGCGCCTGTGCGGCGTGGAGCAGTTCGGTTTCGGTCTTTGCGTCGCGGACCCGTTGGGCCGTCGCGGTATAGGAGGTCGTGGTCGGGATTGCGTCGAGTTGTGCGTCGAGCGCATCGCCCTGTAGCGTGCGGGGCAGGGCGAGGCGGCGCGCGGCCCAGTCGCGGATCGCGTCGGCATAGGCGCTGCCGCCCTCGCGCGTGCGGCGGGCGCGGCGGGCGAGGCTGACGATATTGTCGATCAGCGCCGCTTTGCCGAACGGGACCGCGAGCTGTTCGCGGCGGACCGGGCCGAACCGCGCGAGGGTGGCGATCCCGGCGAGCAGGGCAGCGATCAGCAGCGCGATGCTTACCCCGGCGAATGGCGGTTCGAAAGCGAGCTGAAGCAGATTGCGCCCGCCGCTGCCATAAGGAAGCATCGTGTCGAAGATGACCGTGCCAGGCGTATCGGGATCGAGCGCGGCAAGCAGGGCGAGCGCGGCGCGGGCATTCTCCCGGTACGACAGACCCTGATTATTGAGCAGATCGGGATCGGCGAGGATGTAGGTCCCGGTATCCCCGACCTGCGAAAGAACCGACGCGCCGTCCGGCGCGACAATCAGCGGCACCAGCTTGTCGCTTTCTACCGCCTGAATCTCCCCTTGGAGGCGAAACGGCGGTAGCTCCAGCCCGGAGGCATAGCGCAGCAGGGTTCCGCCCTTTTCCGAATGCGGCGCAATATCGACGGTCTGCTCGAGCATCGAAATCAGGGGTTGCGGCATGACGGTCGTGACCCGCTGCTCGCGGTTGCGACGGTCCTTGATCGGGGCGGCCACCCATTTGGGGAGGATCACCAGAATCGGGCCATCATGCGCCCCTATCGCGCGCTGAATCTCATCGGACTTGGTACCGATATTGGGGGTCAGGATCAGCAGTCCATCGCCCGGTCGCTCGTCTGGCGAACCGTTGAGCGTGACCGTGCCGCCGGCAAGCTCGACCAGCCGGGCGAGGCCGTGGAAGCCGGTGGCGAAACGCGAGGCCGGGCTTGGGACATTGCCGCGCTGGCGGTCGAAGCGGTCGCCATAGGCGCTGACCAGCAGGAAGCCGAGCGCGAGGATGAACCCCGCCCCAATGAGCAAGAGTACCGTGCGGGTGCGGAATGGGTTGGCGCTGCTCGGGGTCATCGGCCGAGCGCGAATCCGGAATAGTCGGCGCGCGCGCGGGTCCAGTCGGCCTCGCCCAGCGGCTGGCCGGCGAACAGGCTGCGTTCGACATCGGCGACGATGCGTCCGAACAGCGCGCGTGCCGTTTCGGGCAGCGCGTCGATCCGGGCGATGTCACGGCTGGTCCAGGACGGACGCAGCCGGTCGCCACGCCACCGTTCGATATCCTCGACGCTGCGATGGAGCAGCAGGCGGACGGCTTCGTCGTAGCGCCCTGCGGCGGCAAGCTGGTCGGCCTCTACCAGCAGCGCACGCGCGACCGATGCTTCGGGAATCCAGCCCGGTGCCGCCTCGACCCCGCCGCGCGACCCGAACCGGTCGAATAGCCAGCCGCGCAGCGGCGGGAAGATCGCGAAGGCGAGCGCGATCACGACCAGTGCGATCGCGATCCACATCAGCACCGTCCACCCGCCGCCGACCCATTCGATGAAATTGCCGAGCGCACCGAACAGATCCCTGAGCCATTGCGGCATCTCGCGCTGCTCGGGGACGAACCAGGGGAAATCGAACTGGATGGTCGGGTCGGCCTTCAACGACTTGTGCGCGGCATCCGCTGTGGCGGGATCGCCGAACGGCTGCGGGGCATTGCCGGCGACCGCGCCATCGCGCGCGGTGGCGCTTGCGCCCTGTGCCGTCATTGCCGTGAATCCCCCCGGAAGCTGTTCATACCCTTGGAGCAAATCGGCAAATTGCGCGCAACGATTTTCATCCCTAACGTCGCGGGCATGGCGCGGCGGACGACCGTGCATCATCATCGGGCAGGGAGATTTTCGCGTTGATCCGGATCATTATCGGCACGGCCGCAGCGGCGACGCTGGCAGCCTGTAGCGCGAGTGCGGGGGGCAAGGCCCAGAGCGCGTCGTCGGAGGCCCCGCGCAAGGGGCCGGGCAAGAACAAGGGATATGACCACAATCCCTATCCCTCGACCTACAAGCCCTATCCCGGCGTCCCGACGCTGTTGACGAACGTCACCATCCTCGACGGTGAGGGCGGCAAGATCGAGCGCGGCGCGGTGTTGTTCCGCGACGGCAAGATCGTCGAGGTCGCGCAGAGCATCGCGGCGCCCGAGGGCGCGGTGGTGATCGATGGCGCCGGCAAGTACGTCACGCCGGGCGTGATCGACGTGCACAGCCATCTCGGCAACTATCCCACCCCCGGCGTTCAGGCGCATTCGGACGGCAACGAGGCGACCGGGCCGGTCACCGCCGAAGTGTGGGCCGAACATAGCGTGTGGCCACAGGACCCCGGGTTCAGCCGCGCGCTCGCCAATGGTGGTGTGACCACGCTGCAGATCCTGCCGGGCTCGGCGAACCTGTTCGGTGGGCGCAGCGTGACGCTGAAGAATGTCTATGCGCGCACGATGCAGGGAATGAAATTCCCCGGCGCGCCCTATGGCCTCAAGATGGCGTGCGGCGAGAACCCCAAGCGCGTCTATGGCGGCAAGGGCCGGATGCCGTCGACCCGCATGGGCAATATCGCGGTCGATCGCCAGACCTGGACGCGCGCGCAGGATTACAAGAAGCGCTGGGACCGGTACGAGGAAAATGGCGGCGAAGCGCCATCGCGCGACATGGCGATGGACACGCTGCGCGGCGTGCTGGCGGGCGAGATCATCGTCCACAACCATTGCTACCGCGCCGACGAAATGGCCATCGTCCTCGATATGGCCAAGGAGTTCGGCTACAAGGTCGGAACGTTCCACCATGCGGTCGAGGCGTACAAGATCGCCGACCTGCTCAAGGCCAACGGCACCTGTGCGGCGGTGTGGGCCGACTGGTGGGGGTTCAAGATGGAATCCTATGACGCCGTTTCGGAGAACCTCGCCATCCTCGAGCGCGAGGGCGCGTGCGGGATGATCCATTCGGACGACGCCAACGGTATCCAGCGGCTCAATCAGGAAATCGCCAAGGTCCGCGCCGCCGCCAAGCGCGCCGGTTTCGTGATCCCCGAGGAGATTGCGTGGAAATGGGCGGCGATCACGCCGGCCAGGGCGCTGGGTGTCGACAATGTCACCGGTAGCCTGAAGGCGGGCAAGATGGCTGATGTCGTCCTGTGGAACGGCAATCCGTTCAGCGTCTACACCCGTCCCGAGAAGGTGTGGGTCGACGGCGCATTGCTGTTCGACATGCACAACCCCAAATTGCGGCCGGTATCCGACTTCGAGCTCGGCCAGCCCGGATCGGGAGACGTGAAATGAAGGCGCTGTTGCTAGCCGCTGCGGCGATGGGTGCCGCGTTCCCCGCCGCCGCTCAGACGGTCGCGGTCACCAACGCGCGCCTCGTCATCGGCGACGGTTCCGCTCCGGTCGAGGGCGGGACGGTCGTCGTGCGTGACGGGCGTGTGGTTGCCGCCGGGGCAGGGGTCGCCGTTCCAGCCGGCGTTCCGGTGGTGGACGCCGGTGGACGCTATGTCACGCCAGGGCTGTTCGCAGGGTTCACCCGCATGGGCATCGTCGAGGTCGATGGGGTCAGCGAGACGGATGACAGCGCCGCGAGCGGTTCGCCGTTCAACGCCGCGATCGATGTATCGCCTGCGGTGAACCCGAAGACGAGCGCGATCACGGTCAACCGCGCCGAGGGCATTACCCGCGCCGTGGTCGCACCCGAGGCGCGCGGTTCGGTGTTTGCCGGGCAGGGCGCGATCATCGACCTGGGTGCCGACATGGATGCGGTGAGCAAGCCGCGCGCGTTTCAGTTCATGGTCTATGGCGAAGAAGGCGCTCGCCGCGCCGGGGGCAGCCGCCCCGCCGCGATAGCGATGCTCAGGAATATCCTGTTCGAGGTGCGTGACTATGCCCGTGCGCCCGCCAGCTTTACCGATCGCGGCAAGGACGCGCTGCTGACCCGCGCCGATGCGCAGGCGCTGGTGCCGGTGGTGAACGGACAGGTGCCGCTGCTGGTGCATGTCGAGCGTGCGTCCGACATCCTGGTGATGCTCGACCTGAAGCGAGAAGTGCCGGCGCTCAAGCTGGTACTGGTCGGCGCGAATGAAGGCTGGACGGTGGCGCGCCAGATCGCGGCGGCGAAGGTGCCGGTGCTGGCATCGGCATTGGCCGATCTGCCCGCATCCTTCGAGCAGTTGGCGGCGACGCAGTCGAATATCGGGCGGATGCAGGCTGCGGGCGTCATGGTGGGCATCGGCATGATCAACGACGACGAGGCGCGGCAGGCGCGGCTGGTCAAGCAATATGCGGGCAATCTGGTCGCGCTGACCAAGGTTCCGGGCGCGTCTGGGCTCGACTGGGGTCAGGCGTTCGCGACGATCAGCTCGAAGCCCGCAGAGGCGATGGGGGTGGGCGGCGAATATGGCTCGCTGCGCCCCGGGCGGCGTGGCGATGTGGTGGTGTGGGACGGCGACCCGCTGGAAATCGGGACGGCCGCAGTGCGGGTGTTCATCGACGGCGTCGAACAGCCGATCGAGACGCGTCAGGATCAACTGCGCAAACGCTATTTCGATCCGAAGGAAGGCGCCTTGCCCAAGGCGTACCAGCGCTGAGCACCCCCTTTCACACGGCTTGCGCGGGTGAGGAACCACGCCGCGCAGGCCGTCCGCGCGATCCCGCAAAATATGCGGCGATCATCGAGGCGGCACGTCAGGCGTTCTTCACGCGTGGATTCCACGCCGCGACGATTGAGGAGATCGCCCAGGCGGCGGGTGTGTCGAAGGTCACGGTCTATAGCCGCTTTGGCGACAAGGAGACACTGTTCGAGGAGGTGATTCGCGTGGAAAGCGCGCGGATGGCCGAGGTATTCGACGCGCAGGTTGCCGACCAGCGGACACTGGAGGATCAGCTCAACGCCTATGGCGTCGCCTTGCTCAGCTTCATGTTCAGCGAGGATCATGTCGCGATCGACCGGGTGCTGCTCAACGAGATTTCGCAGATCCCGAGCCTTGCGCGCCGTTTTTACGAGGCGGGGCCGGGGGGTGTGCTTCGGACGTCTGGCTGAGGTTCTGGCCGAAGCGGCAGCGCGCGGCGAGGTCGAGGTGGATGATCCCAGTCTGGCTGCACAGGATTTGTGCGGGCTATGGAAGGGCGCGGCGGACTTGGGAATGAAGCTGGGACTTGAGCCGCTCCCGTCGCCCGAGGCGATCCGCGCACGGGTCGAACGCGCCACGCGATTGTTTCTCAAGATGATCGGATCGAAGCCGTGACGATCGGCGTTGTACGAGAACGGAGGTGCTGGCCATGCGAATCTTGATGGCGGTTGTGGCAGGTGCGGCGGCGTTGGCGGGATGCGGCGGCGCACCCGAGGCCGATAGCGAAACGAACGTGGTGCAGCCCAATCTGGCAGCTGATCTGACCAACTATCAGGCCGAGGTAATCGCGCTGCCCAAGCGGCTGCAGGATGGGGTCATGCTTCGGGCGATCCGTGACGCGAAGCTGACCTGTCAGACTGTTACCGAGCTGACGCGGGTCGAGGATCGCGGCGGCAAGCTGCGCTGGCGCGTGGTGTGCGACAATACCGAACCTTATGTAGTCGAAATCACGCCGGACGGCACCGCGCGGATCCGCAGTCGCCGTTGAGACCGTTTGAGCGGCGCGTGGTGATCCGAGTGGCGGCGTGATCGAGGCTGGGCAGGCGCGAGCGGCTTCGCTAGACGCCGAGGCATGACCGAGCCGCGCGACAGCCTGACCGACCGGCTCGCCCGGAACGCGTTGCATGCCGCATGGGTCCGTTCCCCCTGGACGGCTGTGGATCTGCGTTTGGCTGCGGCGCTGGTCGGGATGTTGGCGCTGGGTCCATTGCTGACGATTATGGGTGCGACCTTGCTACGTGCGGGTGTCGAAGCCGAGAATCGCGCGCTGGAGGCGCAGTTGCGCGTGCGCTCCGCGCCGGAAGCGGCGCGGGACGGTGCTGCTCGCGCGCTGCGCGACGCCGTTCGTTCGCCCACCTTGACCGCGACGCTCGAACGGCTCGCGCGGGCGATGCCGGACGACGCCCGGCTGGTCTCGGCCGCGCGGGGAGCGGATGGACTGTTGCAGGTCGAGGTTTCGGCAAGCGATCCCGATCAGTTGCGCGATGCGCTGCGCCGCGACGCGGCGCTCGCGGCGATGCGCGAGACCGGGCAGCGCCGGACTCAGGATGCGCGGGTCGTCGTGACTCTACGGGCGCGCGGGTGAGGCGGGGTGGTATCGTGGCTGGCCTGGTCGGCGGGGTGCTGGCCGGTGCAGCATTGATGCTGCCGGGGCTGGAGGCGTTGAGCGAGCTATGGTCCGCGCGCGCGATGCGCAGCGATCTTGCCGCGCAGATCACGGCTCCGCCGGAACCGCTGCGCCCGATCGTCGCGCCGGGTCTCGCCATCCGGGCGCAGGACCGGGCGGCCGCCGGGCGTGCCCTTGCCACGCATGTCCGGGGGCGCGCGGCGTCAGCCGGCGTGCTGGTGGAGACGCTGACACCCACCGCGCCGCAACCCGGCATCGTGACGCTGGGGATAAGGCTGTCGGGACCGGAGAAGGCGGTGATCGCGATGATCGATGGGGTCGAGCGCGGGACGCCGCTTATCCGACTTCGCTGGTGGCGGGCGACCGCGCTTGCCGACGGTGGAGTGCGCGTCGAAGGGGAAATGGCGGCAGCATGGGAATGAGCCGCCACGAGAAGATGTTGTTGGGCGCCCTGGCGCTGGTCGCGGTGGCGGTACCCTGCGTCGCGCTCTATCCCTATGCCTCGACCCCACGATCGGCCGATCGGCCGGCGATCGCGCCGATCGTGCCGCCGCCCTTGCCGACACCGGTGCGGGTCTTCGCGCGGCCCTTGTTCGCCACGGCCGAAGTCGAGGCCGGTCCTCCAGATGCGCCCGTTCTGACGGGCATTGCCGGGCGGCTGAACCGCGATGCGGTCGCGCTGGTACGGATTGCCGATGGCAGCGCGCGGACCTTGAAGGTGGGGGAGAGCGTCGATGGCTGGCGGCTGGAGAGCCTGGCAATCGATGCGGCGTTCTTCACCCGCGGACGCGAGCGGATTCGGGTGGAGATCCCGGAGGAAACGCCGCCCGCAGGCTGACTAATGGTCGCAGGTCTTCAGCGCTTCAGCCCGCGTCGTGCGTCCGCTGGTGATCCAGCTTTCCGGAATCACGCCCAAATTCTGCTGGGTGATGAGATAGGATCCCGGACGCTGGCGATAAATGACCAGCGTGCCGCAATAGGTCGCGATCTTGGGGTAGGTTCCGGTCACCTTCACGAAGGCATAGCGGCCCGGGTGTGACGCACCCTCCGGATTGTTGACCCAGCCGAGCGTCTGGAGCGTCCAGCGACCTTTCCCGCCCGCATATTGCTTGAGCATGTTCGGGACGCTCAGCCATTCGTCCTTTTCGATCTCCAGCATCGGCTCCATCATCGGCATGCCCGCAACGTAATCGGCGCGGTCGAGCAAGCCCATATAGCGTTCGGCGAAGGCGGTCAGGTCGGCCTGATCCTGTGCGCTCGGCTTCCAGTCGGCGGGCGCGCGCTCATAGGGATCGGTCGCCGGGTCGTAGCAGGTGAAGCTCGCGCGATACTGGGTCAGCGCTGCCCGGCCCTGCGCATCGGTGCTGGTGAAGTATTTGTAGCGGCCCATGCGTGCCGACAGGCGGCCGCAGCGCTGTTTGGCGAGCGCGCTGATGCGGTCGCCGACCGACGTGAGCTGGCTCACCGGGAAGGTGTCGACGACTGCGGCATAGCCCTTGCCGGGCACTGTCTCGATTTTGATTGCGGGCTGCGACGGGGGCGCGGGCGGTGCCACGACCGGCGTGCTGGTCGTTCCGCCGCATGCGCGGACCAGACGGTCGATGGCGGCCTTCAACGCTGCCGCGGCCGTGCCGGCGTAGAGAAACCGGCCGCGCTCAGGCAGGCCCGGCCCCACCACCACGACATATTGATCGCCATTGGAGAGCCGGGTCGATCGGACCTGCCCCCACGAGAAGTTCGTCGTATCGGCCCGCGCCGGATGCGATGTGGTGCCAATCTGGTGAGAGGGGTAGCTCACCTCAAGCCGCGTGCTGCACCCTGCTCCCGAGATCGAATAGGTTGCCGTCTTCCCCGGAACCGTCGCGCCAGATGCGGCATACATCGGTGCTCGGACGCGCTCCAGCAAAGCCTTGATTTCACCCTGCGCGCTGGTCTGGTTATTCTGCGCCGACACCATTGCGGGAAGCAGTGACGCGATCAAACCGGAAACCAAGATACGCATATGAAGTTCCCCACGGCAGACGTAGACTATTGCCCGGAAGCTTCACTCTATTTGACGCGCGCATTTCTTCAAACGAAATCTGACAGTTGCACCTTGAAGCTACGCGGTCAGTAGATCCCGTCTATCTCCAGCGTCAGGCGTGGTGCAAGCGGCTTGAGCAGCAGGTTGCTGGGCTTGTCGAGGTCGAGTTCATCGGCGCGCAGCCGCGCATATTTGGCCTTGGCTATCGCCGCCGCATCCTCGCCATTGCGCAGGATCGTAGGCTTGAGGAAGATGAACAGGGTGCGCTTCTGGCGGCTCTCGCGGCGGCCCTTGAACAATTCCCCCAGGATCGGGATGTCGCCGAGGATCGGGACCTGGCTCTTGATCTGGCCGTAATCGTCCGAGGTCAGGCCGCCGAGCACGATCGTCTGGCCATTGTCGGCGAGGACGGTGGTGTTGATCGCGCGGCGATTGGTGATGAGGTCGGTCGCCTGGCTGAGCTGGGTCGCGGCGATCGACGATGCCTCCTGTACGACTTCCAGCCGGATCGTGTCGCCGGCGTTGATGCGCGGCAGCACCTTGAGCGTGATGCCGACATCCTTGCGCTCGACCGAGGTATAGGGGCGCACGTTGCTGGAATCGGTCAGGATCGACCCGGTGATGAACGGTACTTCCTGTGCCACCACGAACTCGCCGACCTTGTTGTCGAGCGTGGTGATCTGGGGCGTCGAGAGCAGGTTCGACTTGGACGACGTGCCGAGCGCCTGGACCAGGATCGAGAAATCATTGCCGATCGCGACGTTGCCGGTCAGCCCCTGGCCCAGGATCGACCCGGCAGGAACGCCCAACGCGGTGAGGATCGCGCCGAGCGACGGGCCGGCGGTCCCGAACGACGTGCCCGCACCTTCGACCTGGCTGAGCACCGCGCCGCTGGTACCGAGCTGGACGGCGAGCGCCTCCGCCTCCTCGCCGGTGATCTCGGCGATGGCCGCTTCGATCAGCACCTGAGGGCGGCGGACGTCGAGATCGTCGATCAACGCTTCGATCGCTGCGACTGCACTGGGGGTGCCGCGCACGACGACGGCATTGATGTCGGGGGAGGGCTGTACGGTGATCTCGGGAGTCGAGAAGCCCTGAGGCGTCGCGTCCTGCTGCTGGCCGAGCTGTGCGGATTGCGCGGTTGCGGCGGTGGCAGCAGCGGCTGCGGTTTCGGCCGTGCTGGTCCCGCCCGAGGCAATCAGGCCGCCGAGCACGCCGGTCGGGCTGCGCGGATTGCTGCGCGATCCCGACAGGCTGCGGGCGACGGGGTTGGTGGTGCCCGATTCCTGGCCGAGGATGCCACGCAGTACCTCGGTCACCGACTCGGCGTCGGCGTAGTTCAGGCGAAACACGCGGGTCATCGGCGTCGCGCCGCCCGGAGCGTCGAGCGAAGCGGCCATGCGGCGCGCATCCGCGACGGCGGCGGGCGAACCGCGCACGATGATCGTGTTGCTGCGGGCGTCCGCCGCGACCCGCGCGCCGCCCGATGCGGCGTCGCCGAGCACGGTCTGGAGCGCCTGGGCCACTTCGGGCGCGCTGCCGTTGCGAAGCGTAATGGTGGCGAAGCTCATTCCGCTGCCATTGCCGTCGAGCGAACGCAGGATCGCCTCCACGCGGCGGACATTGTCGGCATAGTCCGTGACGACCACGGCGTTGGGCTGGGCGAGCGGTTCGACGCTGCCGAAGCTGGCGACCAGCGGGCGGACGACGCGGGCGGCCTCGGCGCTGGGCACGTTGGACAGGCGGATCATCCGCGTCACCAGTTCCTGCCCCGATGCGGAGCGCGAGGAGACGCCGCCGTCACGGACGGCGTTGCCTGCGGGGACGATGCGCCACGCGCGGCCCGAGCGGACCGCCGCGAAGCCATTGGCGCGCAGGACGGAGAGGAACAGTTCCCACACGCCAGCCGAGGTCAGCGGGGTGGCGGAGGTGACCGTGACGCTGCCCTTGACCGCCGGGTCGAGGATCAGCGTGCGACCGGTGAGGCGCGAAATCTGGTCGGCGACGTCCGCGATCTCGACCCCGCGCATGTTGACGACGATGTCGGCGCTGTCGGCCTGTGCGGCAACAACCGGCTGGGCGGTCATGGCGGCGAGCGCGAGGGCGAGTGCGGTCTTGCGGATCATGTGCGGCACGGTGGGTTACCTAGCGGGTCGGGATGGTCAGCGTCACGGGCTTTCCATCGCGGGTGATCTGGACTTGGACGGAGCCGCGCGCTTGCGCCGCAGCGAAGGCGGAAGCTGCGCTGGCCGGGCTGGTCAGCGGGGTTCCGCCGATCGAGGTGATGACGTCGCCGGTCTGAAGGCCGGGCGGGGCGTTGGCGCCGACCTGCATTCCACCACCGGGCGCTGGGCTCATTGCGGCAAGTGCCGCTGCCGCGGCGCTCTCGGGCGGCGTTGCCTGGGGCGCCGACGCGGGCTGCGGGGGAGGCGCGGCAGCAGCTTGTTGCTGGTCGGCGGTCAGCGACGGATCGGGGAAGGCGAGATACTCGATCCGACCCGCGACGCGCAGGATCACGCGGTCGCGCAGGATCCCCTCGATCGTGCCGCCGCCGGGGGCTTCGCCGATGCGGAACGGCTTCGCGGCCTCACCGCCGACCTCGATATAGGCGACCGACAGGGTGGCGGGGACCGCTGCGAACACGCCCTTGAGCTTGAGCGGCAACGCGGTCGCCTGACCCGCGTCGGTCAGCGACCCCTTGCCGAACGGGGCAAAGGCGAGGGCGGGGGTGACATCGGTGACCACCGCGACCGGGCGCGCGCCCGACGGAACAGTGACCGCGCCGGTGCTGGCATGGCCCGCGATACGCCAGGTGAGCCCGGCGAGGGCGATCGCGACCGAGACGATTACCCCCGTCGTCACGATGTCGAGCGTGGTGCGCGCCTGACGCGGGGAAAGATCGGGGAATCGGATCATGCGCGTCTGCCCTCGACGAAGCCGTCGAGCGATGCAAGCGGGGAGCGTTCGCCCTGCGGCGTGACCCGAATGCGGACCTTGTCGATCGCGGGGTCTTCGGTGCGGGTGCGGGCGACATCGACCTGCCATTGCTGGCCGAGCAGCTCGACTTCGCCCTGCGCGGCGGCGGGGTCGGAGAGCTGGAGTTCGGCGAGGCGGTTTTCCGCGACCCACATCGCGGCGGCGCGGCGTTCGAGGCCGCGCGTGGAGTCGACATGGCTCTCGACCGCGCGGACAAGGCCGACGGTGGCGATGGCGAGCACCGCGAGCGCGACCAGCGCCTCGATCAGCGAGAAGCCCTGTTCGTTCTTCACGAAGCTTCGCTCCGGCTGGCAGTGGCTGTCATGCCGTCATAGTGCACGACCCAGATCTGCTCGCCATTGCTGATCGTTGCGTTGAGCGGTTTGCCCGCGCCGTCGACGCCCATCATCACCGGGGGGCACGTCGAGTTCGACCGCGATCCCGCCGGGCAGACGATGAAAGGCCAGGCCATCGGAGAGGGGGGCCATCGACCCGTCTCGGCCGACTGCGGCGAACCCGTATCCATCCTTTTCGACGGTGAAGGCGATGATGCGGTCGCCGATCATGGCGTCGTCGGCGGCGGCCTGGAGACGCAAGGCGAGGCGGCGGGCTTCCGTCTCGACCGAGGGCGCGCGGGTCGCGGCACCGACGCCGAGCGCGACTCCGCCCGCCGCAACGCCGATGATGACGAGCACGATCAGCATTTCGATGAGCGTCATGCCGCGCTCACCGTTTCCGATGCTGCTCCCCCGCATGGTTTTTATCCGCCCTTGGCAGGCGTCGTCGCCGCGTCGCGCGAATCCAGATCGGCGTCGAGATCGGTCCCGCCGGGCTTGCCGTCGCGACCGAGGGACTTTAGCTCGAAGCTGCTGCCGGTCGAGCTGTAGCTGTAGGGATTGCCCCAAGCGTCGACCGGATCGGTCTTCACATAGCCGCCATCGGGCCATGCTGTCGGCAGCGGCGGGGTGGTGGGCTTTTCGACCAGTGCCTTCAGCCCCTGCTCGGTCGTCGGATATTGGCCATTGTCGAGGCGATAGGTGGTCAGGGCGCTCGAAAGCGTGACGAGGTTGGTCTTGGTCGTCGTCACCCGCGCCTGATCGGGTCGGCCGACGACATTCATCGTCACCAGCCCCGCGACGATCGCGATGATGACGAGGACGACGATCATCTCCAATAGGGTAAGGCCCGCTTCGCCGTGCGACACCGCCGGACGCTTGCTCTTCGCGGCGTCGACTGCCACGGTGTCATCGAACTGTTTCAAAACTATGCGCATCGCGGCCCCATGCGTTCCCATCGTGAAAGCCATGTTACAGCCGGAGCACCCCACAGCATGACCGGCCAAGCCATTTCGAGCGCCACGGAATCCCGCGCCACCGGCGTGTGGACGCTGGCGGGCGGTCGGGCGATCATAGCCGAGCCTGAAGGCCCTGCAACCATCCTCGTCCCGAGCAGAATCGGTCCTGCTGCTGCGCGTCGAGGCTGCCGCTGGCGAGTCGGGCGAGGCGACTCGAGGCGCTGCCCTTCGCCATCGAGGATCGCATCGCCGACCCGATCGCATCGGTCCATATCGCGCTGGGCGCCGAGGTGGCACCGCGAACCTATCTGGTCGCCGTGGTCCGCCATGCGCAGATGGCGAGCTGGGTCGAGGCGGCCGAGCTGGGCGGACTGGGGCATGCCGCGATGGTACCGGATGCATTGGCTTTGCCATTGCCGGAGCCGGGCGAATGGTCCGCCGAGGCGACCGATGGCCGCGTACTGGTGCGCAGCGGTGATGGCACGGGATTCGCGATGCCGAGCGCGCTGATCGGTTCGGCGTGGGAGCGGGCGGGGCGTCCGCGCATCTGGACCACCGGCCCGGTTCCGGTCGGCGAGCTGCCGCAGAGTCCTTGGACGGGTGGCGGCGGGGGGCTGGCCGAGCGGCTGGCGAGTCCCGCGATCGATTTGCGGCAAGGTCCTTATGCGCGCCGCGCGACGGCAGGGAGCAGCTGGAGAAAGCGCCTCGCGTGGATCGCGGCGGCGGGGATTGCGGCGCATGTCGTGATCGCGGCGGCGGATGTGGTGATGCTGCGGGTGATCGCGGAGCGGCGGGCCGACGATGTGCGCACCGCGGTTGCGCAGGCTGCGCCGGGGGCCAATCTGTCGGGCGATCTTGAGGCGAGCGTCGTCGGAATGCTGCCGGTATCGGGGCCACCGCCGGGTCGTCTCATCCCGCTTGTCACTGCCGCCGCGCGGGCGCTCGCGCCGCTGTCGAGTGCGGTGACCGCGCGGGCGATGCGGTTCGAGGGGGGCACGCTGGTGCTCGATCTCGAGCCCGGCGCGCCTGATCTGCCCGATCGCATCCGCGCGGCATTCCGCGCGGCGTCGGTTCCGGCGCAAATTTCGGCAGGGGCCGATGGTGCAATTCGCGTGACGGTGACGGCATGAGGATCGAACGTTCGCCGACCATCGACGCGGCGCTGGTGAGGCTCCAGCTGTGGTGGAGTGGCCTTAGCCCGCGCGAACGCGTGCTGGTCGGCACGCTGGGTGCGATCCTAGCGGCGGCGATCCTCGTCTTCGGCATTGTCCAGCCACTGCAGGCGGCACGGGCGGAGGCGATCGCCGATATCCGCAGCCATGAAACGCTGGCGGCGCGGGTGCGTGCCGCGGGGACGTTGGTTGCGCCGGGCACCCAGCCCAGGCTCAGCGACGGCCCGCCGATCGAGGCAGCACAGGTGGCAGCGAGCGCAGCGGGCCTTACCGTGACGCTTACCCCCGGCGGCGCGGGCGCGACCGGGCAGGTGGCCGAGGCCAGCTATGAAGCCGTGGTCGGCTGGATCGCGACGGTCGAGCGCACCACGATATTGCGCGCGCGGCGGGTCGAGATGACCAAGGGTGGCGCGCCCGGCCGGGTCGTCGCGAGCGTGGAGTTCGGCCAGTGAACGCCGTGACGATGGGCGTGCCGACGCTTCCCTATAGCTATGCGCGCAACCATGGCGTGGTGCTGCGCGTGGGAACGGGCGGCTTGGAATGCCTCCACCGCAGCGATGCGGGGCTGGATGCATTGCTCGAGGTACAGCGGATCGCGCCCGGCATCCATTTCGTCGCGGTCGCCGACGCCGAGTTCGACCAGGCGCTCGCCGCCAGCTATTCGGGCAGCGCCGGGGCTGCGGCAGAACTGGACCTTGGCGGCATGGACCTTGCCGCGCTCGCCGACAGTGCGGCGGCGGTCGACGATCTGCTCGACTCGCGCGACGATTCACCGGTGATCCGCCTGATCAACGCGCTGTTGCTGGAGGCAGTGAAGGAAGGGGCTTCGGACGTGCATGTCGAGACGCAGGAAAAGCGTGTCGTCGTGCGCTTTCGCATCGACGGCGTGTTGCGCGACAAGCTCGAGCCGCGCCGCGAGCTCGCACCGCTGCTGGTCAGCCGGATCAAGGTGATGGCGAAGCTCGACATTGCCGAGAAGCGCGTGCCGCAGGACGGGCGCGTGACGCTGCGCATCGGCGGGCATGACGTTGACGCCCGTGTATCGACCATTCCGACCCAGCATGGCGAGCGGGTGGTGATGCGCTTGCTGGAGAAGGGCTCGCTCAAGCTCGACATGGAGGCGCTGGGGATGAGCGCGCGCGACCGGGCGGTGTTCGCGCGGTTGCTCGAACGGCCGCACGGGATGCTGCTGGTCACCGGTCCCACCGGGTCGGGCAAGACGACCAGCCTCTATGCCGCGCTCCAGCGGCTCAATGACCGCAAACGCAACATCATGACGGTGGAAGATCCCATCGAGTATGAACTTGCCGGGGTGGCGCAGACTCAGGTGAATGCGCGGACGGGCATGACGTTCGCGCGGGGACTACGCGCGATCCTGCGGCAGGACCCGGACGTTATCATGGTCGGCGAAATCCGCGATCAGGAGACCGCCGAGGTTGCGGTGCGATCGGCGATGACCGGGCATTTCGTGCTGTCGACGCTGCACACCAACAGCGCGGTCGGATCGGTCACGCGGCTGATCGACATGGGGGTCGAGCGCTACCTGCTCGCACCGATGCTGGTCGGTGTGGCGGCGCAGCGGCTGGTGCGGCGGCTGTGCCCCACTTGCCGGACACAGGATATCGCGAGCGATGCCGATGCGGCGCTGCTCGGCGGCGCGCTGAAGGCGGGCGACCCGGTGTGGCGTGCGGTCGGGTGCGAGGCATGCCATGGCGACGGCTATCGCGGGCGCGCTGGCCTGTACGAGGTGGTCGCGGTGGACGACGTGTTTCAGGCGATGATCCATGACGGCGCGTCGGAAGCGGAGATTGAGGCGCATGCGCGGCGCGAGAACCCGTCGCTGCTCGACGATGGCGTGGACAAGGTGAGGTCCGGGGTGACGACGGTCGAGGAAGTCGCGCGGGTGGTGAGGGACGAGGGCTAGTGGCCGCCTTCGCCTATCGCGCCGCCGACCGGACCGGCGCGCAGAAAAAGGGTGTCGTCGAGGCCTCGAGCCCCGCTGCGGCGCGCGCGATGCTGCGCGATCAGGGGCTGTTGCCGCTGGCGGTCGAGGCGGCGGGCGAACGGCGGTCGGTCGGGAGCATCCAGCTGCCCCGGCTCGGCCGCTCCGGCATGAATGCGCGCGAGTTGGCGACGGCAACGCGGCAGATTGCCACCCTGGTCGGATCGGACATTCCGGTCGAGGAAGCGCTGCGGCTCGCGGCGAGCCAGTCGGAAACGCAGCGCGTGTCGGCAATCCTGATGGAGGTGCGCGGCGCGATCCTCGACGGGCGCAGCTTTGCGAGCGCGCTGTCGACGCATCCCAAGACCTTTCCCGAATTCTACCGCGCATCGGTCGCGGCGGGGGAGGCGTCGGGGAAACTGACTGACGTGCTCGGCCACCTCGCGCATTTCGTCGAGAACCGTCAGGCAAATGCGCAGAAACTGCAGCTGGCACTGCTCTATCCCGGACTGCTGGCGACGGTGTCGCTGGGCGTGATCGTGCTGCTGCTGGTCTATGTCATCCCGGATATCGTCAATGTGTTCGTGTCGCGCGGGACCGATCTGCCGCTGCTGACCCGCGTGCTGATCGCGGTGTCGGGCTTTTTGCAGGATTGGGGGCTGTATATCCTGATCGCGGGATTGATCGGGATTGTCCTGTTCAACCGCTGGGCGGCAATCCCGGCGAACAAGTTGAGGGTGCATCGCGGCTTTACCGAGCGCTGGCCGTTCAGGCGCTTCTCCCGCCAGCATAACGCCGCGCGCTTCGCCGGGAGCCTCGCGACCCTGGTCGAAAGCGCGGTGCCGCTGGTCGAGGCGCTGCACGCCGCTGCAGCGGTGACGCCGAACCTGTGGGTGCGCGATCGCGCACTCCATGTCGCGGCACGGGTGCGCGAAGGCATAAGCCTGCGCGCGGCGATGGCCGAAGCCGGGGTGTTCCCGCTGATGCTGACCGCGATCGTCGCCTCGGGTGAGGCATCGGGCAAGCTCGGCCCTGCGCTGTCGCGTGCCGCGGATGAACTCGACCGCGAGCTCGACGCGGTGACGACCGCGCTGGTGGCGCTGGTCGAGCCGATGGTGCTGCTGCTGATGGGCGGCATCGTGCTGATGATGGTGCTGGCGATCCTGCTGCCGATCATCAATCTGAACGATCTGGTGACGTTGTAAGGCGGACTTGCCCGCCCAGTGCTCGTCACCCTGAACTTGTTTCAGGGTTCACCGCTTCCGGGGTGACCCGTCGCTAGTGGCACGGTGGATGCTGAAACGAGTTCAGCATGACGGATTGGGGAGGGGGAGCGCTTAAAGCTCCCCGGCGATGCTCGCCCCGGCGGGTAGCCCGGCGAAGGGCAGGATGCGCGCGCCTTCGGGCGTCATGCGGATCGTGAGCTGGCCGTCCTCGCTGAGCGTCGCGGTCATCAGGATCTGGCGACGCTGGGTGCGGGGGGTGAGGCGGATCTGGGTGGTGGTGCCGATCTTTTCGGAAGTCAGCAGTAGCGGGGGGACGGGAACTGCTGCGCCACCGCCCTTGGGCGTGCAGGTGCCGGCGTCGGTGGTGAGGCGGCCGTCGATGCCCTGGCTGGAGCCGCCGACCGCGATCCGGTCGAACTCGAGCTGCATGACCATGTCGCAGGTGAAGGGGAGATTGGGCTGAAGCGCCTGAAGCAGCGCGGCGTGGCTGCTGCCGCTGACCTTGTCGAGCACGGTGCTGGAGAAGCCCGCCAGCGCGCGACCGCCCATGTCGGTATCGGGGCCGGTCGCGGTCCAGTCCGCCGCGAACCCGAGGCTGGTGAGCGAGCGCAGCGGCGCCCAGTGCCACTCGAACTTGCTGCCGCCCGAAACGCCGACCTCGCCATTCCACACCGTTCCGGCGACGCCGGTGCGCCACGGGCGGTTCTTGACGAACACGCTGGCGGGCATGGTCGCGACCATGGCGAGGGCATAAGCCGCTATGCCCAGCACCACGAAGACGGTAAGACGCCGCCGAGCCGACCAGGATGCCCGTGACAATGCCGCCGATTCGACGCCGTGCGCTACTGACCGCTCTGGGATCGGGGCTGATAGTGCCGTCGGCATTGGTCGCTGGTCCCTCTGTCTTCGCGGCCGACAAGGTCAAGCGTGACAAGCGGCCGGTGGCGTTGCTGCTGCCCCTGTCGGGGCCGCGTGCCGCGCTGGGCCATAGCATGCGTCAGGCAGTGTTGCTCGCTGATTCTGGGCCGGAAATCACCGCTTATGATACCGGCGGGACGCCCGAGGGTGCGGCGCTGGCGGCGCGCAATGCGCTCAAAGCCAAGGCTGCAATGATCCTGGGGCCGGTGACTGCCGAGGAGCTCAACGCGGTGACGACGGAGGTGGCGCGGCGGGTGCCGGTGATCGCCTTTACCAATAACGCGGTCGCGCGCGGGCCAGGCAGTTTCGTGTTCGGGATCACCCCGGCCCAGGTGACCAGCGCGGTGCTGCGCTATGCCCGATCGCGCGGGGTGCGCAGTGTCGTGGTGGTCGATGACGGATCGCCGTGGAGCGTTGCGGCGGCGCTGGCGGCGGGGAAGATGCAGAGCGAGGTCGGGCTGGACGTGCGGTCGCTGACTGTGGTCGAGGGACAGCCTTTGCCGGCCGCAGGCGATGCGCCCGATGCGGTGTTGCTGCCGGGGAGCGGCGAAGCGGTGCTGGCGGCGGCGCGCAACCTGAAAGGGACCGGCGTGCAGCTGCTCGGCACGGTGCAGGCGCTCGACCACCGGCCTTCTGCGCTCGAGGCACTGGACGGTGCGTGGATCGCCAGCCCCGATCCGGCGGCGTTCGGACGCTTTGCGGGCGAATACCGATCGCGTCATGGCGATACGCCGGGGGCGCTGGCGGCGCTCGCCTTTGACGCGGGCGGGGTGGTCAAGACGTTACGCGACAAGGGGTCGCTGGACGAGGCGGCGCTGCTGGCGGAGACGAACTACACCTGCGTGACTGGCAATGCGCGGTTCCGGAGTGATGGCAGCGTGGCGCGCGAGCTGGCGATCCTGGTCGCCGGGGCACAGGGCTATGCACCGGTGGCGGTGAGCCTGGGGGCGTGAACGCGCCTATGCCGTCGCCCCGGCGGAGGCCGGGGCCGCTAGAGGCATCGCAGGACGACCCATCGGGCGGCCCCGGCCTGCGCCGGGGCGACGATGGGTTTACGTTGCTCGAACTCATCATCTCGCTGGGGTTGTTCGCGCTGATCGCGGTGGCGGGGCTGACGTTGCTCAACAGCGTGATGACGACGCAGGAGCGGACCGAAGGGCGGCTCGACCGGACGGCGGCGATCCAGCGGACGATGTTCGTGCTGCAGAGCGACCTCGATCAGATTACGCGCGGCGCGGTGAGCGGTGGGGGGAGCAATGTCGCCTTTACGCGTGTCGCTGCGGGAATGGGCGGGCCGCCGGTGCCGCTGCGCTATGCCGCGACCGGGGGCGCCTTGGTCCGTGCCGCGCCGCAGCCGCAGCTGTTGCTGACGGGGGTGAGCGGCGTGCGCTGGCGCTTTCTCGACGGACAACGCTGGGTCGATCGCTGGCCGCCGAATGCGGAGCGCAAGGACGAGTGGCCGCGCGCGGTGCAGGTCGAGATGCAGCTGGCGGGTGAGCGCGGGCCGCAGGGGACGCTGCGTCGCGTGGTGGCGCTGCCGGTCCGGCCGCAGGATGAACCGCAATGACCCGGCGCGACGACGAGCAGGGCATGATCCTGGTCAATGTGCTGATGTTCGTCGCTATCGCCAGCGGGCTGGTGCTGCTGATGATCGGACGCGAGGAGCTGGCGCTCGACCGGGCGCTGCGCAGTCGCGAGGCGGCGCGGGCGGCGGCGATCGTGCGCGGGGGCGAGCTGTCGGCGCTTGCCGCGCTCCAGCGCGATGCGCTGGCCGCGCCGCAAGTGGACCATGCGGGCGAGGAGTGGGCGTCGATCGGGGCCAATGGCGCGACGATCGACGGGGGCACGTTCGATTTGGCGGTCAGCGATGCCGAGGGGCGGTTCAACGTCAACATGCTGCGCAGCGGTGACGCGGTCCCGGTGATCCTGTTCCAGAAGCTCGCGCGGATCGCCGGGCTGGACGAGCAGCATACGGTTGAGGCGATCGCCTATATCCGAACGCAAGGGCCGGTCAGCGATGTGCGGCCGATCCGGCTGATCCCCGGCGCGGACCCGGCGGCGATTGCGCGGCTGGAGCGGATGGTGACGGCGCTGCCCGGCAAGACCACGATCAACCTGAATGCCGCGGATCAGGAGCTGCTGGCGTTCCTGATCGGCGATCCGGTCGCGGCCGAGCGGATCGTCGCGATCCGCAAGCGCAACGGGCAGATCACGTTGCGCGACCTGTCCGATCTCAAGGTCAGCCAGCCGCCGGGGACGGCGTTCAGCTCCAACACCTATTGGACGCGGGTGCGCGCGAAGATTGGCGATACGACTCAGCAGGGGGCAACGCTGATCCAGCGGCGGCGGACGCCTGAGGGCAAGGTTGAGACTGTGCCGGTGGCACGCTGGCGCAACGCGGCGGTGCCGCCCGAGGCTCCAGCGCTCGCGGGCGGTTGAAATTTATGTGATAAAGTATCATTTGCCCGCGAGCGAAGGAGTTTGCGATGCGGGCAATGGTGGCGAAATGGTTTGACGGACTGGCGGTTGGCGCTTCGGCGCTGTGCCTGATCCATTGCCTGGGGCTGCCGTTGCTGATCGCCGCCTTGCCCGCGCTGGCGGGGCGGCTCGATCTGGGCGAGGGGTTTCACCTTGGCGTGCTGGCGTTTGCATTGCCGGTCAGCGCGGTCGCGCTGGTCGACGGATGGCGGCGGCATCGCGGGCTGACGCCGTTGTTCGTCGGGGCCGCCGGTCTGGCGCTGTTGGCGGCGGGGCTGGCGTTCGAGGAGTGGGTTGCGGTCGAAACGGGTGTGACGGTGGCGGGGAGTTTGTTGCTGGCCGGGGCGCATGTGGCGAACTGGCGGGGGGCGGGGTTTGGTCGCCCCCTCGGCACCTCGGTCTCGGTGAGACTTCGCGGCCCCACCCCAACCCCTCCCCTGAAGGGGAGGGGCTTATAGGATCCCCGGCAGGTCTAGTCCCATCTCCCCGGCGCAGGTCTTGGCGATTTCATAGCCCGCGTCGGCGTGGCGCATCACGCCGGTTGCCGGGTCGTTCCATAGCACGCGCTCGAGCCGTTTCGCCGCTTCAGGGGTGCCGTCGGCGACGATGACCATGCCGCTATGCTGCGAATAGCCCATGCCGACGCCGCCGCCATGGTGGAGGGAGACCCAGGTTGCGCCGCTGGCGGTGTTGAGCAGGGCGTTGAGCAGGGGCCAGTCGGATACCGCATCGCTCCCGTCCATCATCGCTTCGGTCTCGCGATTGGGGCTGGCGACCGATCCGCTGTCGAGATGGTCGCGACCGATGACGATGGGGGCTTCGAGTTCGCCGCTCGCGACCATCTCGTTGAATGCCAGTGCAAGGCGATGGCGGTCGCCTAAGCCCACCCAGCAGATGCGCGCGGGCAGCCCCTGGAACGCGATGCGCTCGCGCGCCATGTCGAGCCAGTTGTGGAGGTGGTGGTTGCCGGGGAGTAGTTCCTTCACCTTCTGATCGGTCTTCCAGATATCCTCCGGGTTGCCGGACAGCGCCGCCCAGCGGAACGGGCCGATACCGCGGCAGAACAGCGGGCGGATATAGGCGGGGACGAAGCCGGGGAAGGCGAAGGCGTCGGCGACGCCCGCGTCCTTCGCGACCTGACGGATATTGTTGCCATAGTCGAAGGTGGGCACGCCCATTTCCTCGAACGCGAGCATTGCGCGGACATGGGTGGCCATCGAGGCGCGGGCGGCGGCTTCGACCTCGTGCGGGGCGGTTTCGCGCTTGGCAAACCACTGGTCGAGCGTCCAGCCGGCGGGAAGGTAGCCGTTGATCGGATCATGTGCGCTGGTCTGGTCGGTGACCATGTCGGGGCGAATCCCGCGCTTGACCAGTTCGGGGAGCACTTCGGCGGCGTTGCCGAGCAGGCCGACCGAGATGGGTGTGTCCGATGTGTGAATGATTTCAAGCGCTTCGTCGATGCTGTTTGCAGAGCGATCGAGGTAGCGGGTGCGCAGGCGCATCTCGATGCGGCTCGGCTGGCATTCGATCGCGAGGCATGACGCGCCCGCCATCGTCGCCGCGAGCGGCTGTGCGCCGCCCATGCCGCCGAGGCCGGCGGTGAGGATCCAGCGGCCCGACAGATCGCCGCCATAATGCTGACGCCCGGCCTCGACGAAGGTTTCGTAGGTGCCCTGAACGATGCCCTGGGTGCCGATATAGATCCACGACCCCGCAGTCATCTGGCCGTACATCGCCAGCCCCTTGCGGTCGAGTTCGTGGAAATGCTCCCAGGTTGCCCAATGCGGCACGAGGTTGGAATTGGCGATCAGCACGCGCGGGGCATCGGGATGCGTGCGGAACACGCCAACCGGCTTGCCCGACTGGACGAGCAGGGTCTGATCGGCGTCGAGGCGGCGGAGCGTCTCGACGATCTTGTCATAGGCTTCCCAGTTGCGCGCCGCCCGGCCGATCCCGCCATAGACGACGAGGCTCTCGGGCGCTTCGGCAACATCCGGGTCGAGATTGTTCATCAACATGCGCAGCGCGGCTTCGGTGAGCCAGCTTTTTGCGGTGCGATCGGTGCCGGTGGGTGCCTTGATGCGGCGGCTATTGTCGGTGCGGGTGGTCATGCTTGGGCTTTCGCGAAGTCGATGGCGGCGGTGAGGATCGGGCGAAGCGTGGCGTGTGCCTGCGCGGCGTGGATGCCATCCCAGCGTGGCGGCCAGTTGGCGGCGGGCACTTCCTCGACATAGGTGCGCATCGCCAACTCCATCTGGATGGCGTGGACGCCCTTGTCGGGTTCGCCGTAATGGCGGGTGGTCCAGCCGCCCTTGAAGCGGCCGTCGACGACATGGCTGCGTTGCTGATCGGTACAGATCGCGGCGATGGCGGCGGCGAGTTCGGGGGCGCAGGCCGCGCCGCTGTTGGTGCCGATGTTGAATTCGGGCAGGCGTCCGTCGAACAGTTTGGGCACCACGCTGCGGATCGAATGCGCTTCGTAGAGAACGATGGTTGGGTGAAGCGCGCGGAGGCGGTCGATCTCGGCGCGCAGTAAAGCGTGATAGGGGTCGAAATAGGCGCTGCGGCGGCGCGCGATTTCGGCGTCGTCGGGTTCCTTGCCCGGGTGGTAGAGCGGGTCACCGTCGAACGTCTCGACCGGGCAGAGGCCGGTGGTGAACTGGCCCGGATAGAGTGTCGCGCCGCTGGGATCGCGGTTGACGTCGATCACGGTGCGCGAGGTGGTGGTGCGCACGATCGTCGCGCCGAGCTTGAACGCAAAGGCGTAGAGCTGGTCGACATACAGATCGGCGTCGTAGCGCGCGCGGTTGAGCGAGACGAGCGACGGGGCGATGTCGGCGGGGATTTCGAGGCCCGCATGCGGGATGCTGACGATCAGCGGGCCTTCGCCCCGGACGGTGACGATCATCCCGTAACTCCCGGCAGATCCGCGCCCAGCGCGCCGCTGGTGACCAGCGCCGTCGCCAGCGCCATGTCGGGGGCGAAGTGGCGGTCGTCCTCCAGATGCGGCACCTGATCGCGGAGCAGCGCGCGGGCGGCTTCGAGCGGTTCGCTGGAGGTGAGCGGCGAATGGAAGTCGCAGCCTTGGGCCGCAGCAAGATACTCGATTCCGAGGATGTGCGAAAGGTTGGCGGTCATGTCGAGCAGGCGGCGGGCACCGTGCCCGGCCATCGAGACATGATCCTCCTGATTGGCGCTGGTCGGGATCGAATCGACGCTGGCCGGGTGAGCGCGCTGCTTGTTCTCGCTGACCAAAGCGGCGGCGGTGACCTGCGGGATCATGAAGCCCGAATTGAGCCCGGGGCGGGGGGTCAGGAAGGCGGGGAGGCCCGACAGCGCCGGATCGACCAGCATCGCGATGCGGCGTTCGGCGAGGCTGCCGATCTCGCAGATCGCCAAAGCGAGCATGTCGGCGGCGAAGGCGACCGGTTCGGCGTGGAAATTGCCGCCCGACAGTGCTTCTCCGGTGTCGGAAAAGATAAGGGGGTTGTCAGTAACGCCATTCGCCTCGATCGCCAGTGTTGCGGCAGCCTGACGGATCAGGTCGAGACATGCGCCCATCACCTGGGGCTGACATCGCAGGCAATAGGGGTCCTGCACGCGCTCATCGCCCTCGCGGTGTGAGGCGCGGATCGCGGAACCTTCCATCAGCCCGGCGAGCGCCTGTGCGACCTCGATCTGGCCGCGATGGCCGCGCACCTGATGGATGCGGGGATCGAACGGGGTGTCGGAGCCCTTGGCCGCCTCGGTCGATAGCGCGCCGGTGACGAGCGCGGCGCGGAACAGCTTTTCGGTCTCGAACAGCGCGGCGAGGGCGTAGGCGGTGCTGAATTGCGTGCCGTTGAGCAGGGCCAGCCCTTCCTTCGGCCCGAGGGTGAGGCCGCCGAGCATGGTGCGGGCGGGGATGCGACGCGGGCCCATCTCGACCTCCCCCACGCCGATCATCGCGGCGGCGAGATGGGCGAGCGGGGCGAGGTCGCCGCTCGCGCCGACCGATCCCTGTGAGGGGATGATGGGGGTGATGCCGCGGTCGAGCATGTCCTGAAGCATCGCGATCGTCTCGGGCTTCACGCCGCTTTGCCCCTGGGCGAGGCTGGCGAGCTTGAGCGCGATCATCAGGCGCACGACGGGCGCTGGCATGGGGTCGCCGACGCCCGCCGCGTGGCTGAGCACGATGTTGCGCTGGAGCGTTTCGAGGTCTTCGTCGCCGATGCGGACGCTGGCGAGCTTACCGAAGCCGGTGTTGATGCCATAGACGGGCTCGTGGCGGGCGAGGATGGCCTGTACCGCATCGGCGCTGGCCGCAACCTTAGGGTGGCAGGACGGGTCGAGCGGGGCGGGTTCGCCGCGATAGATGGCGTTCCAGGTGCTGAGCGGGGTGTTGCCGGGCGTAATCATTGGCCTGCAAATACTCGGGAATGGAGGGGGTTCGCGCCGATGCGATAGACCAGCTCGGCGGGGTCGGAGATGTTCCAGATGGCGAGATCGCACGGGCTGCCGGGCTCGAGGACGCCAAGCTCCAGTCCAAGCGCATGGGCCGCGTTGATCGTGACGCCGCGCAGGCATTCCTCGACCGTGAGGCGGAAAAGGGTCGCGCCCATGTTCATAGCCAGCAGGATCGACGCCATCGGGGAGGTGCCGGGGTTGCAGTCGGTGGCTAGAGCGATCGGCACGCCGGCGTCGCGAAGTGTCTGAACCGGCGGGCGGCGTTCCTCGCGGGTGAAGTAGAAGGCTCCGGGGAGCAAGGTGGCGATGGTCCCTGAACGCTTCATCGCGGCGATACCGGCGTTGTCGAGATGCTCGAGATGGTCGGCCGACAGCGCGCCATGGCGGGCGGCGAGCGCAGCGCCGTTCAGGTTGGAGAGTTGTTCGGCGTGGAGCTTTACCGGGAGGCCATGGACCACGGCGGCGGCGAAGACGCGACCGGTCTGTTCCGGGGTGAAGCCGATGCCCTCGCAAAAGGCGTCGACCGCGTCGGCAAGGCCGACGGTGGCGGGGATGATCTCGCGGCACACCAGATCGACATAGCCATCGGCGTCGCCGCGATATTCGGGCGGCACGGCGTGGGCGGCGAGCAGGGTTGTGCGGACGCGGATGTTGCGCACGTCACCGAGGCGGCGGGCGGCGCGGAGCATTTTGAGTTCGTCGTTCAGGGTCAGGCCGTAGCCGGACTTGATCTCGACCGTGGTGACGCCCTCTGCGATCAGCTGGTCTAGCCGGGGTAGGGCGGTGGCGATCAGTTCGTCCTCGCTCGCCGCGCGGGTCGCGGTGACGGTGGAGAGGATGCCGCCGCCGGCGCGGGCGATCTCTTCATAGGTCGCGCCCTCCAGCCGTGCCTCGAACTCCTTGGCGCGGTTGCCGGCATGGACGAGATGGGTGTGGCAATCGATCAGTCCGGGGGTGATCCAGCGGCCGTCGCAGTCGATGATCTCGGCGGCGTCGGGAGCTTCGGCACCGGGGCCGACATAGCTGATCGTATCGCCGGTTGCTGCGACCGCACCATGCTCGACAACGCCCAGCCCGCCGCCGGTCATCGTCGCGAGACGGGCGTTGCGCCAGAGTTTGTCTGCGGGAGTCGCCATGCGTTTAGTGTTGGACAGTGCGGTCATTATGTCTAGACATATTCGCATGGCGCTTTGGTTCGAAACTGCGTTGCTGGATCATGGCTGGACCGATCGGGTCCGGTTGACGCTGGCGGGCGGGCGGATTGAGCGGGTTGAGGTCGGGGTCGATCCTGAGCGCGGTGACGAGCGGCACTTCGCGGCGTTGCCGGGGCTGCCGAACCTGCACAGCCACGCATTCCAGCGCGCGATGGCGGGGCTGGCCGAGGTCCGCGGGGCGTCGAACGACGACTTCTGGTCGTGGCGGGAGTTGATGTACCGCTTCGTGGCGCGGATCGGGCCGGAGCAGTGCGAGGCGATTGCGGCGCTGGCCTATGCCGAGATGCTGGAGAGCGGCTTCACCCGGGTCGGCGAGTTCCATTACCTGCATCACGCCCCGGATGGGTCCCGCTATGCCGATGTCGCCGAGATGAGCGGGCGGATCGCGGCGGCGGCGGAGATCGCCGGGATCGGCCTGACTCTGCTACCGGTGTTCTATGCGCATGGCGGGTTTGGCGGACAGCCACCGGGCGCGGCGCAGGCGCGGTTTATCAATGATGTCGACGGCTTTGCCGATCTGGTCGACCGCGCTGGAGCGAAGCTGTCGCATGACGGGGTGATCGGAATCGCGCCGCACAGCCTGCGCGCGGTGACGCCCGACGAGCTGGGTGCGCTGCTGCCGATTGCCGATGGCGGGCCGGTGCATATCCATATCGCCGAGCAGGTGAAGGAAGTGGACGACTGCATTGCGTGGAGCGGGCGGCGGCCGGTACGCTGGTTGCTCGACGCGGCACCGGTCGATGCGCGCTGGACGCTGGTGCATGCCACGCATGTCGATCCGGGCGAGGTCGCCGAGCTCGCGGCGCGCCGGGCGGTGGCGGGGCTGTGTCCGATTACCGAGGCCAATCTGGGCGACGGGCTGTTTCCTGCGGGCGCATTTCTCGATAGCGGCGGGGTGATCGGCGTGGGGAGTGATTCCAACGTCCGGATCGATGCGGCGGAGGAGTTGCGGTTGCTCGAATATGGCCAGCGGCTGACCCTGCGCGGACGCAATCAGCTGGCGAGCGATGTGCAGCCATCGACCGGGGCGCGGTTGTTCGACGTCGCCGTGGCGGGGGGTGGGCAGTCGCTGGGTGTCGAGACGGGCCTTGCCGCAGGACGCCCGGCCGACATCGTATCGCTCGATCGCAATGACCCGGCGTTCGAAGGGCGCAGCGGCGACGCGCTGATCGACAGCTGGATCTTCGCCAGTCGCCGCCCGATCGACAGCGTGTGGCGCGGGGGCGTCAAGCAGGTCGAGGGTGGACGGCACCGGCATCGCGATGCGATCGAGGCGCGTTACCGCGTGGCGCTCCGGGAATTGCTCGCATGAGCGTCGAGGCGCGCATCCGCAGCGAGATCGAGGCACGCATCCGATCGGGCGAATGGACTCCCGGAACGCGGGTGCCGACCGAATATGAGCTGATGGAGGCGTATCGCTGCGCCCGCGCCACCGCAAACAAGGCGCTGAGCCGCCTCGCGCGCGAGGGGCTGATCGAGCGCAAGCGGCGCGCGGGAAGCTTTGTCGCGCCGCCCGCGATCCGCACGCCGGTGGTAGGCGTGCCCGACATCGCCGCGCTGATCGCCGATCGGGGTGAGGCGTATCGCTGGGAGCTGCTGACGGTGAATTTGCACCGCCGCGCGCCGGCGGGCTTCCCGGTACGCGGGTCGGGCAGCGGCTGGCTCGTGCTGACCGGGGTGCATCATGCGGGCCGCGCGCCGTTCGGGTGGGAGGAGCGCTGGCTGGACCTTGCCGCCGCGCCGGGGGCGGCCGAGGCGGATTTTTCGGCGACCGCGCCGGGCAGTTGGTTGCTCGCCAACATCCCGTGGACCGATGCGCGGCACCGGATCGCGGCGGTCGGGGCGAGTGCCGAGGCGGCAGGGCGGCTCAAGCTCAAGGAAGGCGCACCCTGCCTTCAGGTCGAGCGCTGGACGTGGCGCGGCAAGGCACCTGTCACATTTGCGCGCCAGATCTTTCCGGGCGAGCATTATCAGCTGGTCGAGGATTTCACGCCGCGCGGGTAGCGGCATGCACGGAGACGAAGATGTTCAACCGCCTGTTCCTGAGCCACCCACGCGACGTCGGCGAAAGCTATGGCGAGCATTTCGCGACCGCAGCGGGGTTTGGCGTGCGGATGGTCGTGGGTGGCGTCGCGTGCATCATCCACGCGCTGATCCCGGCGCTGTTCGTGCGCACCGCGAGCGACACGGTGAAGTCGCTCTATGCGACGATGAAGGCGCGGCAACCGGCTTTCGCCAAGGAACGACCGGCGTTCGAAGCGCCCGAATGGCAACTGGATTACGAGATCTAGCGGCGTGCGGATCGAGCATGTCGCGATCGTCGGCGCAGGCTTTTCGGGGACGCTGCAGGCGATCAACCTGTTGCGGCACAAGGGGCCGCGCGCGACGCTGATCGAGCGGGCGGCGACGCCGGGGCTGGGGCTGGCCTATGGCGCGGCGCATCCCAGCCATGTGCTCAACGTGCGCGCGGGGAATATGAGCGCGTTTCCTGACCAGCCGGGGCATTTTGCCGACTGGCTGGCGGCGCGCGGGGTTACGGATGCGGGCAATGCGTTTGCGGCGCGGGTGACCTATGGAGAATACCTGCGCGAGCTGCTCGACGCGGCGGTTGCCACCAGCGGGGACAGGCTGAGCGTTGTGCGGGGCGAGGTGACTGCCTTGGATCAGCCGGCTGATGGCGTTGCGCTGGCGATGGCGGACGGAAGCGTGATCGCGGCGGACGCGGCGGTGCTGGCGGTTGGCAATCTGCCGCCACACGACCCGCCAGGGCTCGACCCCGCGGCGTTGCCGGAAGATCTCTACAAGGGCGATCCCTGGGCGGGAGATATCGCCGACGGGCTGAGCGATTCCGACACGGTGCTGGTGATTGGTACCGGGCTGACGATGGTAGATGTCGCGCTGATGCTGGAGGCCCGCGGCTTTGGCGGGCAGAATCGTCGCGCTGTCGCGGCGCGGCCTGCTGCCCCGGCGGCATGAGAGCGGCGCGGCATGGGACAAGATCGACGAGCGGCCCGCGACGGTCGCCTCGGCGTTGGTGCGTCGTGTGCGGGCGCGGGCTGCGGAGATCGGATGGCGCAATGCGGTGGACGAACTGCGCCCGTTCACTCAGCCGATGTGGGCCAATGCCAGCGCAGCAGAGCGCGGGCGATTCCTGCGGCATCTGCGGCCGTGGTGGGACGTGCATCGCCACAGGCTCGCGCCGCAGGTTGCCGACCGGCTAGTAGCGATGGAGGCACGTGGGCAACTGCGGGTGGTGGCCGGGAAGACGTTAGGCTTTGACCCGGTCGATGGTGGGGTGACGGTGAACTGGCGACCGCGCGGTCAAGGGAATGCAGAGGTGATGCAGGTCCGTCGCGTAGTCAATTGCACCGGGCCGCTCGGCGATCTGGGGCGTACTATCGATCCCCTGCTCGTCGCACTGCGGGAGTGCGGAGCGATCCGCCCGGACGCCGCGCATCTTGGCATCGACGTCAACGGTGCTGGCGAGGTGATCGGCGCGGACGGATGCGCCAATCGCCGCATCTTCGCGCTCGGCCCGATGACGCGCGGAGCGTTCTGGGAGATCGTCGCTGTACCGGACATTCGCCGCCAGACCTGGGATGTCGCGCGGCGGCTGTCCAACGCGCACTGGGTGGGCGGCGAGGGGCTCTAACTACTCCCCGCGCAGTGCCATACCGCGGTCGATATCGCGCGCGACGACGGCGGCGGTCATGCGCGACAAAAGCCGTTGTGCTGCCTGCCAAGCGCCTGGCGCACGGTGGCGGTCGGCGATCATCAGGCGGCTGCCCCAGCCGTCGATCAGATCCTGCATATCCCCGGGCGCGGCGACACGGTTCCGCGCGGTGACCACCATCGAAGGGAAGGGAAGCACGACGCCGGGAGAGGCGAACAGTGCGCCGGTTTCCCCGGTCGGTGCGACCGGATCGAACAGCAGCGCCCCCGCTACCCGATCGGCATAGTGGCGCGGCGAGAGGCGCGCCCACCACGCGGCGGCCGCACATCCGACCCCTTCGGCAACCATCAGCACCGCGCGGTCAGCGTGCAGTACGGCATCGTCGATGCGGCTGGCCCAGACATTGCGGCGCGACGCATCGCGCGCGTCGAGCGCTACGTGGTTGTCCCCATGGAGCGGCCAGCCCAGCCGGTCGCTCCACACGGGTGCCCCGGCATGGCGGTCGGCGATGGTGAGCACCGAAAATCGCGATGTGGGGGCAGCTAGGGTCAGCGCGGTCATCTGCGGAAGGTCTCCCATTCGAACGCAAAACGCTCTGGCGCGCGGCAATGTTGCATGGTGCGCGCACGAGATCGCGATAGCGGTTCTTTCCGCCAGGAAACTATTCCTACTGCTGCGATAGGTGAAATGGTCGGGGAAAGAGGATTCGAACCTCCGGCCCCTGCCTCCCGAAGGCAGTGCTCTACCAGGCTGAGCTATTCCCCGACTGAGCGGCGAAGTCCTTGTCAAAGGCCCCGGGTGGGCAGACCGCGTCGCTTGGAGGCGCGCCTATAACCGGCGCCATCTGGCCTTGCAAGCGCCCCTGCGCGCTTTTTTACCCGCCGCGCGCCTCGAGCATCCCGGCGACGCTGGTGAACTTCTCACGCGGGGAATCGGTGCGCGCCGCGGCGATCTCGGCAGCGTCGATCTTTTGCCAGTCGCGGAAGGTGACGACATCGACGTTGCGCGATGCAAGCAGCGCGTCGAGGCCAGGGCGCCCCGCCTTGCCACTGCCGCCGGGCGCGTCTTCGGCGATCTTCTCGGCGATCGCGAAGCCGTCGGGGCGGTTGGTGCCGATCGTGCCGGTCGGCCCGCGCCGCGCCCAGCCGACCGCGTATAGGCCGGGCAGGATGCGCCCCTCGTCATTGGCAAATCGACCGGCGCGATCGTCATAGGGCACGCCTTCGATCTTGGGGGTGCGGTATCCGATACACGAGACGACGAGACTGGCAGGTACCGCATAGGTTTCGCCGGTTCCGACCGCCGCGCCACGTTCGTCGAGGCGGGTGCGCTCGACGATCACCCGCTCGGCGCGGCCATCGCCCTCGATTCGGATGGGCTGCGCGAAGAAGTCGAAGATGATGTGCACCGGCTTGTCGACGCTGGCGGCGGCGAAGTTGCGCAAATGCGTCACTGACTTGCGGTGGCCGGGTTCGAGCATTGCGTCGTCGAGAAGCGGCGGAAAGTCGGCGGCATCGACCACGGGCGCGGCGCGCGCCAGCTCGGCCAGTTCACCCAGTTCCTTGGGCGTCATCGCGATCTGGTGCGGGCCGCGCCGACCGAGCAGGGTGATCGTCTCGATCCCCGAACTGGTCAGCGCGTCGAGCGCAGGAGAAACGATGTCCGATCCCGCAAACTCCGCGCGCGTCTTGGCGAGCAGGCGCGCGACGTCGAGTGCGACGTTACCGTTGCCGATCACCACCGCACCGGGGCCACCCAGCGGCGGGTTGAGTTCAGCGAAGTCGGGATGGCCGTTATACCAGCCGACGAACGCCGCCGATCCGGTCACGCCGGGCAGGTCCGCGCCGGGGATTTCGAGCGGGCGGTCGAACGGCGCGCCGGTCGCGAGGACCACGGCGTCGTACAGGCCCATCATCTCGGGGATGGTGACGTCCTTCCCGACCGTGACATTGCCGACGAAGCGGACATTGTCGGTGAGCGCGACTGCTTCATAGCGGCGCGAGACGCCCTTGATCGACTGATGGTCCGGCGCGACGCCGCTGCGGATGAGGCCGAAGGGGACGGGCAGCCGGTCGATGATGTCGACCCGGACATCCTCCCCGAACTGCTTCTGGCATGCCTCTGCGGTGTAATAGCCCGCCGGCCCCGATCCGATCACCGCGATATGCCGCATGCCCGGTCCTTATTCTGTTGTGGGTGGGAGGCTAGCGGCGAATTGCGGAAGCGCAAGCGGGCCGCGTTCGATGGCGCGCAGCAGGGCTGGTTTCGGGAATGTAACCGGTTTAGCTTCGTGCGATGCGCATCCTCTCCGCCTGCTTCGCCCTGATTGCGATCCTGCTTTCCGCCTGTGCACCGACCGCCAGGCCAGGGGAGCGGGTGCGCGTGGTGACAGCGTTGACTGAAGAATGGCGGTTCCTCGATGGCCCGGCGTCGGTTGCGCAGGCGAGCAGCCCGGAGTTCGACGACAGCGCGTGGAAGCCCGTCTCGTTGCCGCATAGCTGGAACCGGCTGGGCGAATATCGCACGACGCGCAGTCGACCTGCCGACGATCGGCAGGGCGAGGGGTGGTATCGTCTCAAGATCGATGGTGTGCGGCTTCCGCGACGCGACCGGCACGTGCTGGCGTTCGAGGGGGCGGGCAACGTCGTCGATGTGTGGGTCAATGGTGTGCATGTGGGGCGGCATGCCGGCGCATTCTCGCGCTTTCGGTTCGACATCACCGATCATCTGAAGCGCGACGGCATCAATGTGATCGCGGTGCGCGCCGACAACAGCAAGCCGGCGCCGGGCAGCGTCACCGAACATGTCGCGCCGCTGCTGGGGGATTTCTTCATTCATGGGGGACTGTACCGGCCGGTATCGCTGGTCAGCGTTGACGCGGCGCATATCGACCTGATGGATCATGGCAGCTCGGGCGTGTTCGTTCGGACGGCGTCGGTCAGTGCCGAGCGTGCCGAGCTTGAGTTGAGGATCAAGACCGACGTACCGCGCGGCACCGATATCCGCACCACCGTGACCGACCGGGACGGGCGCATGGTGACGGCAAGCCCGATCGAGAAGGTGATCGAGGGACGCAATACTCATCGCCAGTCGCTCGCCATCGCGCAACCGCGGCTATGGGACGGCCGGCGCGATCCGCACCTTTATACCGCGCGGGTCGAACTGCTGCGCGGCGGCCAGGTGGTGGACCGTGTGGACCAGCGGTTTGGCGTGCGCAGTTTCCGCGTCGATCCGGCGCAGGGTTTCTTCCTCAACGGCCGCCACATGCCGTTGCAGGGCGTGTCGCGGCATCAGGACATGCTCGATCAGGGCTGGGCGCTCAGCCGTGCCGATCACGAACGCGACATGCAGCTGATCGAGGAGCTGGGCGCGAACACCGTCCGCTTCGCCCATTATCAGCATGCGCAGGAATGGTTCGGTCTTTCGGACGAAAGCGGGATGATCGTGTGGGCGGAGATCCCGTTCGTCAACAAGGTGTCGTTCGGCGACATGCCGGCAAGTCCGGAGTTCACCGCCAACGCGCGCCAGCAGCTGATCGAGATGATCCGCCAGCATTACAACAGTCCGGCGGTGGTCACCTGGGGCATCGGCAACGAGATGGACATCGACCTGGCCTTCAATCGGCTGGGGCCAAAGGCCGATCCGCGCCCGCTGCTCGACGAACTGCATGCACTGAGCAAGGCGGAGGACCCCGATCGCCCTACCGTGCTCGCCGATTGCTGTGAAGCGACGCCGGGGGACAAGGCACCGTACCTGCCGATTTCGACCGGTCACGCCGATCTGGTCGGTTATAATCGGTACTTCGGTTGGTACTATGGCAAGCCCGCCGATCTGGGGCCGCACCTCGACGCGATGCACAAGCGACACCCCAAGGTTCCGATCTCGGTCAGCGAATATGGCGCGGGCGGGGCGACCAGCCAGCATAGCGACAATCCGGAAGGCGGCCCGATCAGTTCGGGCGGACGGCCGCATCCCGAGGACTATCAGGCCTGGTTTCACGAGCAGAGCTGGCCGCAATTGAGGGCGCGCCGCTATGTCTGGGCGAACTGGATCTGGAACATGTTCGATTTCTCGTCGCCGATCCGGCAGGAGGGGGACGCGAGCGACATCAACGACAAGGGGCTGGTGACGTTCGACCGCGCAATCCGCAAGGATGCGTTCTTCTATTACAAGGCGAACTGGTCCGACGTGCCGGTGCTGCACATAGCGCAGCGGCGCTATGTGGAGCGGGCCTATCCGGTCACCGATGTGCGGCTGTACAGCAATGCGGCCACAGCGCGGCTGATCGTGAATGGCCGCGATCTGGGCGAACGGCCATGCAAGGGTGGCATCTGTGTCTTCGCCGCAGTGACGCTGGATGCGGGGGCGAACCGGATCGAAGCGCGCGCGGGTGCCCTACGCGACAGCGTCGAATGGCGCGCGCCTGATGCCGCGGCGGGCCTGGCGATGAACGTCGGAAGTCTGACGGGCTATGTCGACGTGACTGGGCAGCGGGTGGGATCGGACAATTGGTTCATCGGCGGCGCGGCGAAGCGCCCCGGCAATGCGCTGCGCAAGACGCTTGCCGCGCGGGTCGATACACCGTCGCTCGACGGATATCGTGACGGCGCATTCCGCTATTCCATCCCCGTTCCAAACGGTCGGTGGCGCGTGACGCTGCTGCTGGGCAATCCCGACGACAAGGCATCGCGGCGCTATGGCGTCGATGTGGAGGGAAGGGCGGTGCTTCGCGACGTGAGCGAATTGCCGGCCGGCCTTACAAAGCGCGCGTTCGACGTCGATCTGCGCGATGGCGTGCTCGACCTCAACTTCACGGGTCAGGCTGCTCTGTTCGGCATTGAGGTGCGCCCGGCGAGCTGACCAAAAAAAGGGGCCGCTCTTTCGGGCGGCCCTTTCGATAATCCGGCTTGTACCCCTTACTGGTCGAGGAACGAGCGCATCTTGCGGCTGCGGCTCGGATGCTTGAGCTTGCGCAGCGCCTTGGCCTCGATCTGGCGGATGCGCTCGCGGGTCACGCTGAACTGCTGGCCGACCTCTTCGAGCGTGTGATCGGTGTTCATGCCGATGCCGAAACGCATGCGCAGCACGCGCTCCTCACGCGGGGTCAGGCTGGCGAGCACGCGGGTGACCGTTTCCTTGAGGTTTGCCTGGATCGCGGCGTCCACAGGGATGATCGCGTTCTTGTCCTCGATGAAGTCGCCGAGGTGGCTGTCTTCCTCGTCGCCGATCGGCGTTTCGAGGGAGATCGGCTCCTTGGCGATCTTCATCACCTTGCGCACCTTCTCCAGCGGCATGGAGAGGCGTTCGGCCATCTCTTCCGGGGTCGGTTCGCGGCCCTGTTCGTGCAGGAACTGGCGGCTGGTGCGGACGAGCTTGTTGATCGTTTCGATCATGTGGACCGGGATGCGGATCGTGCGCGCCTGATCGGCGATCGAACGGGTGATCGCCTGACGAATCCACCAGGTCGCATAGGTCGAGAACTTGTAGCCGCGGCGATACTCGAACTTATCGACCGCCTTCATCAGGCCGATATTGCCCTCCTGAATGAGGTCCAGGAACTGCAGGCCGCGATTGGTGTATTTCTTGGCGATCGAGATCACGAGGCGGAGATTGGCCTCGACCATCTCCTTCTTGGCGATACGCGCCTCGCGCTCGCCCTTTTGCACCATGTTGACGATACGGCGGAATTCGCCGAGCGCCATGCCGGTCTGCTGGCTGATCTCCGACACTTCGACCCGGATGCGATCGACGGCGGCGGCTTCGTTCTCGACGAACGCCTTCCACTTCTTGTCGAGGCCGGCGACCGATTCCAGCCAATTTTCGTCCATCTCATGATCGACATAACGATCGAGAAAGTCCTTGCGGCTGACCTTGTGCCGCTCGGCGAGGCGCAGCATCTGGCCGCCCAGCGCGGTCAGGCGCCGGTTGTAGCTGTAGAGCTGATCGACCAGATATTCGATCTTGGCGTTGTGGAACTGGACGCTCTCTACCTCGGCGGTCAGTTCCTCGCGCAGCTTGTGGTATTTCTTCTCGTCGCCCGACGAAAGCTCGCCGCCCGCCGCCATCGCGTCGAGCCGGTTCTGCTGGATCTTGCTGAACTTCTTGTAGATCGCAGTGATGTTGGCAAAGCGCTCAAGCGCCTGCGGCTTCAGCGTCTCTTCCATCTGGGCGAGGCTGAGGGTGTTGTCCTCTTCTTCCTCATCCGAGATGCGCGGTGCGCGCCGCTCGGTCAGTTCGTCATCCTCGTCGGCGGGGGCCTCTTCGGGCTCTTCCTCTTCCTTGAAGCTGGCGCCGGCGGTCTTTTCACTGATCTCGCCCGAATCGTCGTCCTCGGCGCCCTCGACCTGCTCGGCCGACGGACCCTTGGACAGCATCGCGTCGAGATCGAGGATCTCGCGCAGCTGCATCGTGCCTTCGTTGAGCGCGTCGGACCAGCCGATGATTGCGTTGAAGGTGATCGGCGATTCGCACAGGCCGAGGATCATCGTGTCGCGACCGGCCTCGATCCGCTTGGCGATCGCGATCTCGCCCTCGCGGCTGAGCAGCTCGACCGCGCCCATCTCGCGAAGATACATGCGGACGGGGTCATCGGTGCGATCGACGACCTCCTTCTTCTTCGCCATTTCAAAGGCGGGTTCGTCGTCCTTGCCCTCGGCATCGACCTCGTCGGGCGTGTCGTCCTCGGGCTGGTCGTCCTCGCCGACATCCTCATTTTCGACGACGTTGACGCCCATGTCGCTGAGCGCGGACATGACGTCTTCAATCTGTTCGGAGGTGAACTGGTCCTGGGGCAGCATCTCGTTGAGCTGGTCCACGGTGATGTAACCGCGCTTTTTCGCGCGGGCGACCAGCTTCTTGATCGAGCCTTCGTTGAGATCGATCAGCGGGGCGTCACCAGATTCCGTGGGTTCCGCACCGTCTGCCATATTTGCCTTAGCCATCGACTGCCTTTGAAATCATATGGCGGCAATTATACGCCGCCCTAATCACCTAATTACGTCTCGTCCGCAAGCATCAGATTGGCGAGCCGCATTTCCAGCTCTGCCTTGCGTCGAACCAGGGCCACCTGACGCTCGAAAGCCTCGTCGCTGAAACGCGCCTGAACCGCCGCAGTTGCCTCCGCCAGCGCCGCCTCGACCTGAGGCCGTGCCGCCAGTACCGCAATCGCTTCGCCGAGGTCGAGCGCGGCCCGTCCCGCGTCCCATTCCTTCTGGGTGAAGGTGAAGGGAAGCTGGTCGGCGCGCAGCAACTCCGCTGCCTGTGAATCGAAACCGGACGCCGCCAATATGGTACGAAGGCGTGCGGTATCAAGCGCCCGGTCCTCCAGCGCGACATCGACCACCGCCTCGAACAGTCGGCCAAGGGCGCCGTCGGCATGGGCGAGGCTGGTCAGCGTTTCGACATGGCGGGCAATCTCCGCCGGGTGGCGGATCAGCCCCGCGAGCACGGCTTTTGCCAGTACCCGGTCGATCCCGCCTGCGCCGACCGCCTGAAGCGCGGGGCCGGGGGGCGGTTCGGGTGGTTGCCAGCGCTGACCGGGCTTGAACGGGCCGCGGCTTTGGGTTCGCGGCGTGAAGGCGCGTGGGGCCGGGGCGAAGTGCTCGTCGACGCGGCGGCGGAACTCGTTGATATATTCGTGGCGGACATTGCCGTCCTGAATCGTGGCGGCGAGATCGGACAGGCGACGCTTGAGCCCGGCGCGGGCTTCGGGCGTATCGACCGGCTCGGCGGCGAGTTCGTGTTGCCAGAGGCGATCGGCCAGCGGCTGGGCCGAGGCGAGCAGCGCCTCGAACGCCTGGGGTCCCGATGCGCGGACGAGATCGTCGGGGTCCTGACCCGGGGGCAGGGTGACGAAGGCGAGGCTGCGGCCCGGTTGGAGCAGGGGGAGGGCGCGATGCGCGGCGCGGATCGCCGCCTTTTGCCCAGCATTGTCCCCGTCGAAGGAGAGATAGGGGATGTCGGCCATCCGCCACAGCCGTTCGAGCTGATGCTCGGTCATCGCGGTGCCGAGCGGGGCGACCGCCTCGCCGAACCCGGCTTGGGCCAGCGCGATCACGTCCATATAGCCTTCGACTGCGATCACCCGGTTGGCCTTGCGCGAGGCGGCGGAGGCGCGGTCGAGATTGTAGAGCGAGCGGCCCTTGTCGAAGAGCGGGGTTTCGGGGGAGTTGAGATATTTGGGCTCGCCCTCGCCGATGATCCGCCCGCCAAAGCCGATGACGCGACCGCGCGCATCCTTGATCGGGATCATGAGACGGCCGCGGAAGCGGTCATAGGGCTCCTTGCCTTCGACCTGGATCAGCAGCCCGGCTTCGACCAGCATGGCGTCGCCATAGGATTTGAGCGCCTCGCGCAGCTTCGTGCGCGAATCCGGCGCATAGCCCATGCCGAACGTCCGCGCGGTCTCGGCGGTGACGCGGCGGCGCTCGAGTAGCGCGCGCGCCTCCGCCCCGGCGATGCCGTGGAGCTGTTCGGTGTAGAATTTGGAGGCGTCGGCCATAACCTCGTGCAGCCCCTTGGCGCGCTCCGCCCGCTGCGCCGCGCGCGGGTCCGCCTCCGGCATGTCGAGGCCGGCGGCCTGCGCCAGCTCCTTGACCGCATCGATGAAGGGCAGGCCGTCATGCTCGGTCATCCAGCGGATCGCATCGCCATGCGCGCCGCAGCCGAAGCAGTGGTAGAAGCCCTTTTCGTCGTTGATCGTGAACGACGGGGTCTTCTCGTTATGAAAGGGGCAGCACGCCTTGTACTCGCGTCCCGCGCGCGTGATCTTCACGCTGCGCCCGATCAGGGCGGACAGGGTGGTGCGGGCGCGCAGCTCGTCGAGAAAGGCGGGGGTCAGACTCATGGGGCTGAATCGGACATGCCGAACCCCGGCCCGGGTCGCAAGCGCGGCGGACGGCCTAGAGCGATGCGACGGTCTTCAGGAAGGCGGCGATCCTGGCCGCGTCCTTCACTCCCGGCGCGCTTTCGATGCCGGAGGAGACGTCGACCAGCCGTGCGCCGCTGATCGTAACGGCTTCGGCGACGTTGGCGGCGTCGAGGCCGCCGGACAATGCCCAGGGCAGCGGGTGGTCGAAGCCCTGAAGCAAGGTCCAGTCGAAGCGGAGACCCATGCCCCCGGGGAGCTTTGCGTCCTCGGGCACCTTGGCGTCGTAGAGGATGCGCTGGGCCGCGCCGCGAAAGCTGTGCGCGGCGTCGAGATCGGCGCGGGTCTTGACCGCGACGGCGGCCCAGACGGGCAGGCGGGTGCGCGCGCCGATCGCGGCGGCACGCTCGGGGCTGGCACGGTGGAGCTGGATCGCGTCGAGCCGGGCGGCGCGAATCGCCTGATCGAGCAATGCGTCCTCGGGATCGACGAATACCCCGACCCGGCCGGCGCCATCGGGCACGCGTGCGGCGAGCGCGGCGGACTGGTCGAAGGTGACGTGGCGTGGGGAGGGGGGAAGAAGACGAAGCCGATATGGCTTGCCCCGCCCGCGACTGCGGCGTCGAGCGTCGCGGCGGTGGACAGGCCGCAAATCTTGGCTGAGACGGGCATCGCGGCTGGCAATCGGCTGCGCGGGGCGCTTTGGCAAGCGGAAGTTGGGGCGTGATGCCCTGAGCTGTCCGCAATCCTCCCCCGCGCGGGGGAGGATCGTTAAGCCGCTTGCCGGTCTACCGCTCGAATTCTCGGACCAGTGCGTCGAACAGGCGGACGCCATAGCCGCGCGCGCCCTTGGGTATCGTTGGGAGTGATTCCTCGGCGCCATCGACCCCGGCCATGTCGATATGCGCCCAAGGCGTCGGCTGGGGCGTGAGGAAGCCGATGAAATGCGCGCCGCGCCCCGCGCCGGGGCCGGACTTCGTAGTGCCGTTGGCGATGTCGGCGACCTGTGACTCCATGTCCTTCGCGTAGCTGGGGTGGAGCGGAAGCCGCCAGACCGCCTCGCCCGATGCGGTCGCGGTAGTCTGGACACGGGCGGCCAGCGCTTCGTCGCGGGCGAACAGGCCGGCATAATCGTCGCCCAGCGCGGTGCTGACTGCGCCGGTCAGCGTGGCGAGATTGACCAGGGCAGCGGGCTTGAACCGTTCGATTGCGTATTGGTTGGCGTCGACGAGGACCATGCGGCCCTCGGCGTCGGTGCTGATGATCTCAATCGTCTGGCCGTTCATCGTGCGCACCACGTCGCCGGGGCGCGAGGCGTTGCCGCCGGGCATGTTTTCGGCCAGCGCAGCGATGCCGACTACGTTCGCCTTCGCGCTGCGCTTGGCCGCTGCCAGGACACTGCCCATGACGGCGGCGGCGCCGGCCATGTCGCCCTTCATCGCCCCCATGCCCGAGCCGGGCTTGAGGCTGATCCCGCCAGTGTCGAAGGTGATGCCCTTGCCCACCAGCGCGAGCGGAGCGGCATTACCGGCGCCAGTATATTCGACGATCAGCATCCGTGCTGGATGGCGCGATCCGGCGGAGACCGAGAGGATCGATCCCATGTTGCGGCGGCGCATCTCGGCTTCGTCTAGGACGGTGATGCGCACATTGGGCACACCGGCGAATTGCGCACGAACGGCGGCGACGAAGCTGTCGGGCGTCTTGGCGTTGGAGGGGAGGGTGATGAGGTCGCGGGCCATACGCGCACCATCGGCGACACCGGCGAGCTCGCGCGCATATGTCGCCTCTCCGCTCGTCGCCACGATGGTCAGCGGCTGAACGGCGGGGGCATCGACGCTGCTCTTGAGCTTGTCGAAGCGATACTGACCAAGGCTGGCTCCGAGCGCGACATGCGCAGCAGGGTCGGTGGCGGCGCTCGACAGGGTGCCGGCGAGGATTGCGACTGGCTGGCGATTGTCGCGGGTCTCCTGCGCGGCACGACCCCCGAAATCGGCGAGCGCGGCGGCATCGAGCTGGCCAGCGGGTACGCCGATCAGGACGATACGGTGGTAGCCGCCGACGCCGTAGAGCGAGAGCGTCTTGTCGGCGGCAGCCTTGAACGCGGCAGTATCGACCGCGCTGGTGACGGCAGCGCGGAGCGCGGTGGGGACGTGGCTGAGGTCGCCCGGTCCCGCCATCGGGATGACGAGGACCCCGTCGGCGGGGGCGGTGGCGGCGAAGCGGATCGGCCGTTCGGCGCTGTTCTGCCGGTCGCTGGCGCTGACCCCGGTGCCGATCGCGGCGCGCTCCGACTGGGCGAGCGCGGGGGTGGTGGCTAGAATCGTGGCGGCAAGCAACAGGACACGCATCGGCAACAACTCCCTGGTCGGTGTAATATGGTCACATGGTTAACCGGCTAGGGCGATCAGGGCAATTGTCGTTGGTCGAACAACGGTTTGACCAGCACGGTCATAGTCAGCGGGGGATCGACCAGGACCGGGAAGGGGCGGGTCTCGCCCGAGCGGGTGTAGCCGTGGCGTTCGTACCAGGCGATCAGTTCGACGCGACGGTCGATCACCGTCATCTCGATCCGGTCGGCGGCGAAGCTGTCGCGGGCAGTGGCTTCGGCGGCTGCGATCAGCTGCTTGCCGATCCCGCGTGCCTGGATTTCGGGGTCGACGCAGAGCAGGCCGAGATAGGCGAGGCCGTTGCCCCGGCTGGCGACGTTGACGCAGCCGAGGATGGTGTCGCCGTCGAGCGCGATCAGCAACCGGCTGTTGCCTTCGATCAGCGTCGCGAGCGTGTCGAGATCGGTACGCGCGTCGCTGAGCATGTCCGCCTCATGCGTCCAGCCCTGGCGCGCGGAATCGCCGCGATAGGCGCGCTCGACCACGGGGTGGAGGCGGGGGAGGTCGGCGGCGGTGGCGGGGCGGATGATGGTCATTTCTACTCCATCACTCCGGGCTCGATCTGCGGTCCCGTTGTCCTCGCGACGAGGGAGAAGAAGCTGGGCCCCGGGTCGAGCCCGGGGCGACGAATGCGGTCAGAGCGTCGCCTCGATCTCGCGTGCGGCGAGGTCAGGGTCTTCGGCTTGCGTAATCGGGCGCCCGATGACGAGGATCGAGGCGCCGGCGTCGAGCGCGGCGCGTGGTGTGACCACGCGCTTCTGGTCGCCGATCTGGCCGTTCGACGGGCGGACGCCGGGGACGACGAAAAAGCCGTCCTTCCAGGCGGCATGCGCGGCCTTCACTTCTTCGCCCGAGCAGACGATACCGTCGACGCCGGCCGACTTGGCGAGTTCGGCGAGGCGAACGACCTGTTCGTGCGGGTCGGGCGACAGGCCGATCGAGGTGAGGTCATTGGCGTCGAGGCTGGTGAGCATCGTCACCGCGACGACCTTGGTCCCCGTCGGTGCCGCGGCCTTCGCATCCTCCAGCATGGCGCGGCCACCCGCTGCGTGGACCGTGATGATCGCGGGTTCGAGCGGGCGGAGCGCCTGAACCGCCTTGCCCACGGTATTGGGGATGTCGTGGAATTTGAGGTCGAGGAAGATCGGCAGGCCGATGTCCGCCATTTCGTGCACGCCGTGGCGGCCATTCGCCATGAAGAATTCGAGGCCGAGCTTGATCCCGCCGACATGGTGGCGGACGCGGGTGGCGATCGCCTTTGCGCGGGCGATGTCGGGGGTGTCGAGGGCGACGTAGATCGGGCTCATGGCATGACCAAAGGCGGAGCGGAAGGCGTTTCAGCGGCTGCTTCGAGGTCCCCGGGATCGCCCGCCACGACGGGCGCGGGCGGCACGGCGGGAGCCGGGCGGAGATCGTCGACGGTGCGCTCCAGCATCGCGATCCGGCTGCGCATCCGCCAGCGGACGGTGTGGTAGATCGCCAGCATGGGCAGCAGCCCGCCGAGATAGACGACGAACAGCAGGAACGGCAGATTTACGTCAGCGATCAGGCCGCTCCACAGGTGAATCTCGACCGGATGCCAGTTGGTGACTGCGAACGCGGCCGCGAGACCGAGAAGCAGGAACCAGAACAAAGCCTTCAGAAACTGCATCCGCCGCGATCACCCTGTTACCTTGGACCCCCGTCTTAGGACGCGGGGGGAGCGCTTGGCCAGACTCAGCCGATTTCGGCGCGCAGCTGGGCGAACAGGCCGGGCACGGCCTTGAGCCGCGGCTCCTCCTCGTCGAGGATCGCGTGGAACAGTTCGCGCTTGATCGTGGTCACGCGGCCGGGTGCGAGGCGCGCACCGGGGGACAGGGTGGAGAGGATAATATCCACCAACCGGTCGGCTCCGTGGAGGCGGCCCCAGAGATAGTCATTCTCACGATAGGCCCGGCTGAAAAAGGCACCGAAATTGTTGAACTGGATGCCCTTGAGCGTCGCTTGCGCGCCGCCGCTGCGGATCGCTGTGGCGTCGTCGGGCGAGATGCGGTCGACGCGGACCGGGTCGAATTCGTTAAGTCCCTCGCCGCGCAGCAGCGGGAGAGTGGCGATGTCGAAGAAGGGGAAGCCAAGATAGGCGAGCAGCATCGGGCGGCGCAGGTCACGCGGTAATTGGCTGAGTCCTTCGGACAACCGCGCATCGGTATCGTCGTCGAGCGTGCGCAGGTCCATTCGTGCGGCGAGTTCGTCCATCAGCGCGCCAGCGTTGCAGTCGGTCGCGCGGATCGATCCGCGCATACCGAGGAACGGGTCGGCGCGCTGACATTCGAGATAGCCGGCCAGCGATTCGTAGATCGCGGTGCGGATCGGCATCAGTTCGGCGCGGCTGTTGTCCTGGTCCAGCTCAGTGGCGCGACGGGCCAGCAGGCGCAGGCGACGGATGCGAAAGCCGAGATCGTGGGCGCGGAGCAGGTCGAGCGTCGCAGGGCTGGCGGAGGCGGGATACTCGACCCCGAAATCGTCCGCGCCGCGCCGGTCGATTTCCGCGCCGATCGCGGTCCGCATTCGGTGCCAGCGATCCGAACCGTGCAGGTCGGCGATCTGGTTGAGATGCGTGGCGATCCGGTCTGCGACACCCTCGACCTTGAGCAACCCGTAGGCGGCGTGCCCGTAACCGGCACGCGATGCCGCCGCCTGTTGTGCGCGCTTGCGCCAGCCGGCGAGGCGCTTGGGCGTCGGATAGTCGAGAAACAAGGTGTAGCCGAACAGCGATCCGACCTGAGCCTCGACCTCCGCGCGGATGCGTTCGATGATGGTCAGCATCCGCTCGATCTGTGCCGAGCGCTGGCTGAGCGATTCGAGATTGTCGCGGATCGGCTGCTGGCGCGGCAATTCGGACAACGCCCCGATGATCGTTCGGAAAAAGCCGGGGCTTTCCTGCGTCGTCTCTCGCGACATACCGATGCTGAGCCCGGGCGTCGGGTCGATGAACACGAAGCGCCGGTCGATCTGGCGGCGGGCGGGCCGTTCGCGCAGTGCGTCTATTGCGGGGCGGAACGGGGCGTTGGCGAGCACCGACCCGTCGATCAGTGGGGCGGTATCCGCCACACCCGCGGCGAACTGGCGGGGCAGAGCGTGTTCGAGAAAGGAACTGCGTCCCGGCCATTGGGTGCCGCGTTCCGCGAGCACGGCATCGACCTCTGCGACTGTCGCGGGCGGAAATGCACCGGGAAAGCTGGACGTGGCGCGCGCCGCAAAGGCCAGTTCCGCATGGTGCCCCAACGTACCGCCGTCATGGCCATGGTCGCTGAACGAGAAGACTAGGCGGTGCTCGGTTTCGACCACTTCGGGCGGGGAATTGAGGCGAAGCCGCTCGGGATGGCCGCGAAAATCGGTAACGGTGACGAACAGGTCTAGGGGCTGTCCCTCTGGCAGAAGGCGTTGACCGGCCGGCGAGTCGCGCATGGTCTCCAGCGCGTCGAGCAGCATGTTCATCAACTGCTTGCCCCCGAAGGGCGGCTCAAACCAGCGCGAGCGCACGAAACGCTCAAGCTTGCTGCGCACCTCTGCCCGCGCGGCTGGCTCCACCGTGCTGTCGACCGCCGAATCGCGCCCGGCGAGCATCCAGGCGATCGGCATCGCCCAGATTTTTGCAAAACGGTGCGACGGGCCGTGGTCGGGATTGAGCAGTGCCTCAACATCCGCGATTTCGAGCCACAGGTCGGTCAGCGGGTCGAGCGATTGGCCGCTGGTCACCGCCTGCGCCAGGAACACGCCGTTAATCCCCCCTGCGCTGGCCCCGGCCACGATATCGACCATCACCCGCAAATTGGTCGCGGTGTCGTCGGCTATCGATTCAAGTAGCGCATGATAGACCTTTTCGCTGGCCCCGCTTGCGGGTTCAAAATCGCGATGCGCGCGGCTGGCGCGGGCAAGGTGCCAGATTTCCTTGGTGATGCCGTGCATGTAGATGGCAAGGCTGATCCCGCCGTAGCAGACCAGCGCGAGGCGGAGTTCCTTGTCCTGCACTAGACCCTACCGCTCCGCACTTCGGCCCATACGGGCAGGTGATCCGATGCGGTGCGCGCGGCGGCGCTGTCGTTGACGCCACAATCGGCGATGCGGAGGTCGCGCGACACCATGATCCGGTCGAGCCGGGCGATCGGCCGGCGCGCGTGGAAGGACCGGCCGGTTGGCGCGAAAGCGAAATCCTTACCGAAATCGCGCAGGCAGCCGGATTGCGCGCTCCAGTCATTGAGGTCGCCCATCATCACCGTCGGCATCGCCCGTTCGCTCGACGAGAGATGGGTGAGGATTGCGTGCGCCTGCCGCCGCCGCCACAGTCCCGACAGGTCGAGGTGCATTCCGACGATTCGCAGCACTTCGCCCCGGATCCGCAAGTCCGCCATCACTGCGCCGCGCGGCTCCAGTGCGGGCAGGTGAATGATCTCACAATCGAGGATCTGCGCGTCCTTGCGCACCAGGATCGCATTGCCGTGCCAGCCCATTGATCCCGAGCGGACCCCGAACGATACCGCCTTCCAGGGGCTGTGCTCATCGAGCATGTGGGGGGTGATGACCCCCTGCCGCTGGCCAAATCGACGATCGCATTCCTGCAGCGCGACGACGTCGGCATCGATCTCGCGCAGCACTTCAAGCGTGCGCTCGGGCCGGCGGCGACGATCGGTGCCGATCGCCTTGCGCATATTGTAGCTGGCAACCTTCAGCATCGGTCCTGTTTGGGACGCGTAACGATCAGAGGCAAGCGCGCGATCAGCGGGTGAGCGGCGGCATCGCCATTGGCGGCTGGGTGCGTGCCTCGGCGGCGGCTTCCTGAAGGCTGCGCGCGGTGGCCTCTGCCGCATCCGGAGTCATCGCAATGGCGACTCCGTCCGGGCCGTCGAGGAGGACGAGGCCCGCTTCGGCGCTGGCAACGCCCGATTTTCGATGTGGTTCGCGTCCATGCCCGTGCATCGCCCCGACTTTCCCAATTATTCGCGCTAATCGCGCAGAACGCGTGGTTTCCGCAAAATATCCCGGAATTTTCAGGGGTTTTTGTAGCGTTTCGGGTCACCGCCCGCCTGCTTCGAGCAGGCGGCGCGGGGCGATCAATTCCCAGCTGATCGCGACCCGGTCGCCGACGCGGTCCCAGTCGGTGTCCGGACGGTCGAGATGGATGCCGATCCAGCCCGATGGGCCGAAATAGGGCGGGCGGTAATAGAGGCCCGGCTCCATCTCGATCAGCATCGCCTGTTCCTCGGTCCCGCTGGTCTTGACGATCGCCGCGGTGACATTGTCGCCATGATGGGCGTGCCAGAAATAGGCGAACATCTTGCCTTTGGTGATGAAAAACGCTGGCATGCCGTGGGACAGCTTCTCATCGGCTTCGGGAAGGGCGAGCGCGATGGCGCGAAGCTTATCCAGCGCGGCGCTCGCCTGAGGGGTCATCTGCTGAGCCATTCCGCGACAATGCGGGGATAGAGCTTGTGTTCCTCCGCCAATACCCGTTCGGCGAGTGTTTCGGCGGTGTCACCGGGGCGGATCGGGACTTTGGACTGGCCTAGCACCTCGCCGCCGTCGAGTTCCTCCGTGACGAGGTGGACCGAGCAACCGCCATGGCTGTCGCCCGCGTCGACGGCGCGCTGATGGGTGTCGAGGCCCTTGTAGAGGGGGAGCAAGGAAGGGTGGATGTTGACGATCCGCCCGCGCCAGCGCGCGACGAAATCGTCGGAGAGGAGGCGCATGTATCCGGCAAGGGCGATGGCTTCGACGCCAGCGCTGCGCAGCGCGGAGTCGATCGCGCTCTCATAGTCCGCCTTGGCAATGCCCTTGGGGGATTGGGCGAAGGTCGCGATGCCCTGTTCGGCTGCCCATGCCAGACCGGCGGCGTCGGGCTTGTCGGACGCGACCAGTGCGACGATGTAGGGCGCGTCGGGCAGTCGGGCGGCTTCGGCCAGCGCCTGCATGTTCGATCCGCGACCAGAGATCAGGATGCCGAGCTTGCGTTTCACCCATGCCTCTCCCGCTTGCGGGAGGGGAGATCATGCATTGTGCGTCGCTTCCCAGTCCGCACGGGCGCTCCAGGTTTCGGCGCTGCCCGAAACGGTGCAGCCGCGCTGGCCTTCGACGATGGTGCCGATGCGGTGGACGGTCTCGCCCGCCGCTTCGAGTTCCGCCGCGACGGCGTCGGCCTGATCCGCTGCGACCACCGCGATCATGCCGATGCCGCAGTTGAAGGTGCGCGCCATTTCCTGTGGCTCGATATTCCCCTGCGCTTGCAGGAACGCCATCAGGCGCGGTTGGGCCCAGCTATCGGCATCGACCCGGGCGTGGCAGCCCTCGGGCAGGACGCGCGGGATATTCTCGAGCAAGCCGCCGCCGGTGATGTGCGCGAGGCCGTGGATCGTGCCCTTGCGAAGTTGCGGAAGCAGACTCCGCACATAGATGCGGGTCGGGGCCATCAGCGCGTCGAGCAGGATCACCTCCTGATCGAACAGTGCGGGGCGGTCGAGCTTCCAGCCCTTGTCCGCAGCGAGGCGGCGGACGAGCGAATAGCCGTTGGAGTGCACGCCGTTGGAGGCAAGGCCGAGGATCACGTTGCCCGGTGCGATCTTCTTGCCGTCGAGCAGCTGGTCGCGCTCGACCGCGCCGACGCAGAAGCCGGCAAGGTCATAGTCGCCATCGGCGTACATGCCCGGCATTTCGGCGGTCTCGCCGCCGATCAGCGCGCAGCCGGCCTGTTTGCACCCCTCGGCGATCCCCGCGATGACGCGCTCGGCGACGCCGTTGACCAGCTTTCCCGTCGCGAAATAGTCGAGGAAGAAGAGCGGTTCGGCGCCCTGCACTACAAGGTCGTTGGCGCACATCGCGACGAGGTCGATGCCGACGCCATCGTGCGAGTCGTGGTCGATCGCGAGCTTGAGCTTGGTGCCGACCCCGTCATTCGCCGCGACCAGCAGCGGATCGGTAAAGCCGGCCGCCTTGAGGTCGAACAGGCCGCCGAACCCGCCGAGATCGGCGTCGGCACCTGGGCGACGGGTGGAACGGGCGAGCGGGGCGATGGCACGGACCAGCGCATTGCCGGCGTCGATCGAGACGCCCGCCTGGGCGTAGGTATAGGACTCGGGGTCGGTCATGGGAGGCGCGTAGCCACATCGCGCTTGGATTTCCACGTCCTCTTCGCCAAAAGGGCGCGGAATGTCACTTCGTCCTTCCCCCGCCATCGCCGCGATCGGCATCGCAGCCCTGCTCGCATCGGCCGGATTCGCCGTGGCACAGTCCGGAAAGGGAGCGGCCAAGGCCGATGCGGGGCAGGAGGCTGGTAGCAGTTCGGGCAGTTTCGAGGTCAGCGGCGTCGACGTCGATGTGCGGGGCAAGAGCGCGGAGGCGGCGCGGCTCGGCGGGTGGCGACTGGCACAGCGGCGCGGCTGGTCGATGCTGGCGAAGCAACTGACTGGTTCGCCTTCGACCCTGTCCGATTCGGCGCTCGACGGACTGGTGACGGGTATCGTCGTCGAAAATGAGCAGATCGGTCCGAACCGCTATGTCGCGCGGTTGGGCGTGCTGTTCGACCGCAATCGCGCCGCGTCGATCCTGGGCGTCGGCGGCACGTTGATGCGCTCGCCCCCGATGCTGCTGGTGCCAGTGCAGGTGTCGGGCGGCGCGCATCGCGTGTTCGAGGGGACCAGCGCCTTTGCCGAGGGCTGGGCGCGGTTTCGCACGGGGAACAGCTCGATCGACTATGTTCGTCCCAATGGGACCGGCCCCGACCGGCTGCTGATGAATGCGGGACAGGTGGCGCGGCGAGGGCGTGGCTGGTGGCGCGCGATCCTGGACCAATATGGCGCGACGGATATCCTTGTACCGACGGTCGAGCTGCGGCGGAGCTATCCTGGAGGACCGGTCACCGGTATCTTCACCGCCGGGCATGGGCCGGACAATGTCCAGCTGGCGCAATTCGTGCTGCGGGTGAATGACGGCAACGCGATCCCTGCACTGATCGACGCGGGCATCGCGCGGATCGACAAGGCGTATCAGGACGCGCTGCGCGCCGGGATACTGAAGCCCGATCGACTGCTCGTCACCGAACCGCCGCGCCCCGAGGTACCGGTCGAGGAGACCGGCGAGGAAGAGCTGATCGACACCGGCGAGAGCCCTGCGGTCGCGACCGGGGCGAGCTTTACCATCCAGTTCGACACGCCGACGGTCGGCGCGCTGACCGGGGGCGAGGCCGCGTTGCGCGGCGTGCCCGGGGTCAGTTCCGCGATCACCACCAGCACCGCGCTGGGCGGAGTGTCGCTGATGCGTGTGACCTATGACGGCAGCCAGGCATCGCTGCGCGCGGCGCTGGAGGCGCGCGGGTGGCAGGTTCAGGAGGGGGCAGGGGTGCTGCGCATCCGTCGCGGCGGCGGATCGCCCACGCCCGCTCAACCTTCGGTGCCGATTGCCGAAGCGGGGAACAGTATCAGCGAATGAGTCAGCTCTCCCTGCCGCTCGCCCGGCCGGCCGGCGCACGCGAAGACAGGTTCCTGATCGGCGAATCGAACGCCCGGGCGGTGCAGATGCTGGAGCGCTGGGCAACTTGGCCGGTCATGACCGGAATTATCACCGGTCCGCGCAAATCGGGACGCAGCCTGCTGGCGCGCACGATGGTGAAGCGCAGCGGCGGGATGATGATCGACGACGCCGATCGCGCGGACGAAGTGGCGCTGTTCCATGCCTGGAACACGGCGCAGGCCGAACACAAGCCGCTGTTCCTGGTCGCCGAGCGCGCGCCGCCGGGCTGGACGGTGCGGCTCCCGGATCTACGGTCGCGATTGGGAGCGAGCGTGATCGCGCAGATCGGCCCGCCCGACGATGCGCTTGGGCATGACCTGTTGGCGCAATTGATCGACCGTCACGAACTTGTCGCGCCGCCTGATGTAGTGGCGTGGATCCTGCGGCGGATCGAGCGGACGCACCTTGCGATTCTGCGCACCGCCGAAGCGCTGGAGGAAGATGCGAGTCGCCGCAGCAACCGGCGCTTGTCGATTCCGACGGCGCGCGCCACATTGACCGCGGCGGGGCTGCTTCGCGAGCCTGACGCCCAACCCTGAAACGAGGCCCGATGACCCGCGCGCATGCCAAAGCCGACTCGACCCGTGCCGAGGGTGGCGAGGTTCCATCTGCGGCGGCATTTGCCGATGCGCGCTATTTCAACCGCGAGCTGTCCTGGCTGGCGTTCAACCGCCGGGTGATGGAGGAGGCGCGGAACCCGGCCCATCCGCTGCTCGAACGGCTGCGCTTCCTGTCGATCTCCGGCTCCAACCTCGACGAGTTTTTCATGGTCCGTGTCGCGGGGCTCAAGGGCCAGCAGATGCAGGAGGTCGAGGCGCATTCCACCGACGGCCTGACCCCGGCGCAGCAGCTGGCGGCGATCGTTTCCGATGCGGCGGATCTGGTCGATAGCCAACAGGCGGTGTGGCAGGATATACGTGGCGAACTGGCCGAGCGCGGGATCGAGGTGCTCGACGGCGAGGGGCTGACCGGCGAGACCGCAGCTTGGCTGGAGGAGCATTTCCGCCTTCAAATCTTCCCGATTCTGACCCCGCAGGCACTTGATCCCTCTCACCCGTTCCCGTTCATCCCCAACAAGGGGCTGAGCGTGATCTTCGACCTCGTCCGCACCAGCGATGGCGAGGCGGTGCGCGAGCTGGTGCTGCTGCCCGCCGCGACGCCGCGCTTCGTGCGCGTGCCGGGGGACACGGCGCGCTACATCGCGGTAGAAACGCTGGTGAAGCGGTTCGCGCCGGTGCTGTTTCCGGGCTTCGAGATTCGCAAATCGGCGACGTTCCGGGTGCTGCGCGACAGCGACATCGAGCTGGAGGAAGAAGCCGAGGATCTGGTCCTCTACTTCCGCACCGCGATCAAGCGGCGACGGCGCGGGCGTGTGATCCGGCTCGAGATGGAGGAAGGGATCGATTCTGGTCTCGAGGCGGTGTTGAAGGATGAGCTGAGCGGCAGCGAGGCGTTGCTGACCGAGACCGGCGGGTTTCTGGGCAATGGCGATTTGGCGCTGATCGTCGAAGAGGATCGCCCCGACCTTAAATTTCCGCCCTTCGTCGCGCGCTTCCCCGAACGAATCCGCGAGTATGACGGCGATTGCTTCGCGGCGATCCGGGCCAAGGACATCGTGATCCACCACCCCTATGAATCGTTCGACGTGGTGCTGGCGTTTCTGCGCCAGGCGGCGAGCGACCCGGATGTGGTGGCGATCAAGCAGACTCTGTACCGCGCGGGCAAGCAATCGGCGGTGATCCAGGCGCTGATCGCCGCAGCCGAGGCGGGCAAGTCGGTCACCGCAGTAGTCGAGATCAAGGCGCGGTTCGACGAGGAACAGAATCTGCTTTGGGCGAGCGCACTCGAACGCGCGGGCGTTCAGGTCATCTATGGCTTCACCAACTGGAAGACCCACGCCAAGGTGTCGATGGTGGTGCGGCGCGAGGGCGACGGTTTCCGCACCTATTGCCATTTCGGGACCGGCAATTACCACCCGATCACCGCGCGCATTTACACCGATTTGAGCTTTTTCACCGCCGATCCCCGGGTCGGGCGCGATGCGGCGAAGATCTTCAACTACGTCACCGGCTATGTCGAGCCGCAGGGGCTGGAGCTGCTGTCCGTCTCGCCGCGCCATCTGCGCGAAAAGCTGATCGAACTGACCGATCGGGAGATTGCCAACGCGCTGGCGGGCAAGCCGGCGGCGATCTGGGCGAAGATGAACAGCCTGGTCGATCCGGTGATGATCGAGAAACTGTACGAGGCGAGCAATGCCGGGGTCGAAATCGACCTGGTGATCCGTGGCATCTGCTGCCTTCGCCCCGGCATTGCTGGCATGTCGGAGCATATCCGGGTCAAGTCGGTGGTCGGGCGCTTCCTGGAGCACAGCCGGATTTGGGCGTTCGGTAATGGCAAGCCGCTGCCCAATGACGGGGCCTTGGTCTATATCTCCTCGGCCGACTGGATGCCGCGCAACTTCGACCGGCGGGTGGAGTTCATGTTGCCGATCATCAATCCGACGGTGCACGATCAGGTGCTGGACCAGGTAATGGTGGCGAACCTGATCGACACCGAACAAAGTTGGGAGTTGCAGCCCGATGGCCGCTATGTCCGCGACGATCCCGGCGCCAAGCCGTTCAACCTGCATCGCTACTTTATGACGAACCCGTCGCTGTCGGGTCGCGGTGCAGCGCTGGAGGCGAGCGGCGGGGCGGTGCCCAAGCTGTCGCTGCGTCGCTGGCGGGCGGAGCGTGGCGGGTGAGCGTCACGTCGCTCTTGCAGCGCAAGCCGCGCGCCGTGACCGTAGCAGAGGCCCAGCGCACCGCGATCATCGACATCGGGTCGAACTCGATCCGCCTGGTCGTCTATGATGGGTCGGCGCGACTGCCCGCGACCCTGTTCAACGAGAAGGTGATGGCAGGACTGGGTCGCTCGCTGGCACAGACCGGGGCGATCGACGACGATGCCTTGGTACTGGCGACGACAGCGCTGGCGCGCTTCTCAAGCCTGGCGCGCGAGATGGAGGTGGATTTGCTGCGTACCGTGGCGACGGCGGCGGTGCGCGATGCGAGCAATGGCGAGCGGTTGCTGGAGATTGCCAGGGCATTGGGCCTGAAGGTCGAGTTGCTGTCGGGCGAGGCCGAGGCGCTGGCGGCGGGCTATGGCGTGCTTTCCGGGATTCCGGAGGCGGACGGGATCGTCGGCGATCTGGGCGGTGGATCGCTGGAGCTGGTTCGGGTCGTCGCGGGGACAGTGACCGATCGCGTGTCTTTCCCGCTCGGCGTGTTGCGGCTGGAGGCAATCCGGTCGCAGGGCAAGGGGACGCTCGACAAGACCGTCGCCAAGCTGCTCGACGAGGCGGGGTGGAGCAAGCGCGGGGAGGGATTGCCCTTTTACCTCGTCGGCGGGTCGTGGCGCGCGCTGGCGCGGCTGGACATGCATCTGACCGGCTATCCGCTGCCGGTGATCCACGAATATGCGATGCCCGCCGCGACGGTGACCCGGTTGCAGCGAACGATCCAGCAAATGGGCAAAAGCCGCATCCGATCGGTGCCGAACCTGTCGTCGGGGCGCGTCGCGACGCTGGAACATGCCGCCGCGTTGCTGGGATCGCTGATGAAGCATCTCGGCAGCAGTGAGACGGTGGCGTCCGCGTTCGGGCTGCGCGAGGGGCTGCTGTATGGCGAGTTGTCGATCGCGGAGCGCCAGGCCGATCCGCTGATCGTCGCTACGCGCGACGAGGCGCGGCGATCGGGGCGGTTTCCCGAGCATGGTGACCTGCTCGATGCGTGGATCGCGCCGTTGTTCGGTGACGATGACGAGTCGCTGGTGCGGCTGCGCCATGCCGCGTGCCTGCTGGCGGACGTGGGCTGGCGCGCGAACCCGGAGTTCCGGGCGGAGCGCGGGACCGAGATCGCGCTGCACGGCAATTGGGTCGGGATCGACGCGCGGGGGCGGGCCTTGCTCGCGCAGGCGTTGTTTACCTCGCTGGGAGGTGGTCTGGAGTCACCTGCACCGGTGGGACAACTTGCCGCGCCCGACGCGCTGGAACGCGCGCGACTGTGGGGGCTGGCGATGCGGCTGGGTCAGCGGCTGTCGGGCGGTGTCGCCGGGCCGCTGCGGAGGTCGCGGGTCGCGGTCGATGGCGAACTGCTGCAGCTTCATTTGGGTGAGGATGATGCGGCGCTGTATGGCGAGGCGGTCGAGAAGCGTCACCGCGCGCTCGCCGGGGCGCTGGGGCTGACGGCGAGTGTGGCGTTGGGATAGGTCCTGTGCTCCTGCGGAGGCAGGAGCCTAGAGCCGCACGGGAATCGCTCAGCTACTCTGGGCTCCTGCCTTCGCAGGAGCGCATGTGCTACCCGCAGCGCAGCGCCTTGATCGTGTTCACATCGTCCAACTCGACGTTCAGCCGGTCGGAGCGATAGTCCATCGTCACCGCCATGCCCGGCTTGATCACGCGGACGATGCCCGCGCCCGAGCGTTGCTTGGCGCGCTCGATCACCTGCGGCTTGGCTTCGCGACCAACCAAGGGCTGGACGCGGTCGGCATTGCATTCGCGGATACCGGTACCGGGTGCCGGGCGCTCGTAGCTGCACGCGGCGAGGCTCAGCGACAGGGCGATCAGGGCAGCAGCTTTCATGGATTCGGCTCCTCGGTACGCGTCATCTTGAGCTTTCCGTTACGCACGGTGAACCCAAGCTGACCCTCGACGAGCGCGAGCGCGTCGCGGCCGAATTGTTCGAAGCGCCAGCCATTCAGGATCGACAGCCCTTCGCGCTGGCCGGCCGCGAGCGCCTCGAGATCGTCGGAGCGGGCGAGCAGGCGGGCGGCGACATTGATGTCGCGTGCGCGGATCTTGAGCAGCAGCTTGAGCAGGTCGGCGACCAAAGCGCCTTCCTTGCCCAGCGGAAGCTTGCGGTCGTCACGCGCGGGCATTTCGTTGGCGGGCATCGGCTCGGCATTTTCGAGCGCGGCCATCAGGCGACCGCCGATATCGTTGCCGCCCCAAGTGGCGGACAGGCCGCGCACCTTGGTCAGGTCGCTCTGCTTGCGCGGCGGATTGCCGGCGAGGTCGGCGATCGTCTCGTCCTTGACGATGCGGCCGCGTGGCAGGTCCTTGCCCTGCGCCTCGCGCTCGCGCCATGCCGCCAGCGCCTTGAGGCGACCGAGCACTTCGGGTTTGCGGCTGGAGATGCGGATGCGCTGCCACGCCTTGTCGGGGTCGCTGCGATAGTTTTCGGGATCGCCGATCCGCTCCATCTCCTCGTCCAGCCAATCGCCGCGACCGGTTTTCTTGAGCTTCGCGAGCATCTTGGGGAAGATTTCGGAGAGATAGGTGACGTCGCAAATCGCGTAATCGATCTGGCGCTTGTCGAGCGGGCGGCGCGACCAGTCGGTGAAGCGCGCGCCCTTGTCGACGGTGATGCCGAGATAGGTTTCGACGAGGTTGGAATAGCCGATCTGCTCGCCCTGACCCAATGCCATCGCCGCGATCTGGGTGTCGAACAGCGGGTGCGGGGTCTTGCCAGTGAGGTTGTAGACGATCTCGAGATCCTGGCCGCCGGCGTGGAAGACCTTGAGCACATCCTCATTGTTGACGAGCAGGTCGAGCAGGGGGTGAGGTCGAGTCCCGGCGCCATCGGGTCGATCGCCGCAGCCTCATTGGTGTCGGCGATCTGAATCAGGCACAGCTCGGGGTAGAAGGTGTTTTCCCGCATGAACTCGGTATCCACCGTGATGAACGGCTGCTGCGCGAGGCGGGTGCAGAGGTTGGCGAGCGTCGCCGAGTCTTGAATCAGGCCGTGAATATGCATCGCAGGCCCATAGCCAAGCCCGCGCGGGTTGACAAAGGGGCGTGTGAGAAGGATGCGCGCGGCCTGTTATTTTCACCAGAAACCGTTGGAAACCGCTCATGCACGCCTATCGCACCCACACTTGCGGCCAGCTGACCGCCGATCAGGTCGGCGAAAACGTCCGCCTGTCGGGCTGGATCCATCGCAAGCGCGACCATGGCGGCGTGTTGTTCGTCGATCTGCGCGACCATTATGGCGTGACGCAGATCGTGTGCGACAGCGACTCGCCGGCGCTGCCGGTGCTGGAGGGGCTGCGCGTCGAATCGGTCGTGACGATCGATGGCGTGGTGAAGGCGCGCAGCGAGGCGACGGTGAACGCCAACCTCGCCACCGGCGCGATCGAAGTGTTCGCCAAGGGCGTGACCGTCCAGTCGTCGGCGCAGGAGCTGCCGATGCCGGTGTTCGGCGACAGCGACTATCCCGAGGAAATCCGCCTGCGGAACCGTTTCCTCGACCTGCGTCGCGAGGGGCTGCACGCCAACATCATGCTGCGCAGCCATGTGATCGCGAGCCTGCGCCGCCGGATGATCGAGCAGGGCTTTACCGAGTTCCAGACGCCGATCCTGACCGCGTCGTCGCCGGAGGGCGCGCGCGACTATCTGGTGCCGAGCCGCGTGCATCCGGGCAAATTCTATGCGCTCCCGCAGGCACCGCAGATGTTCAAGCAGCTGCTGATGGTCGCGGGTTTCGACCGCTATTTCCAGATCGCGCCGTGCTTCCGCGACGAGGATGCGCGCGCCGACCGCAGCCCGGGTGAATTCTATCAGCTCGATTTCGAGATGAGCTATGTCACGCAGGACGATGTGTTCGCGGCGATCGAGCCGGTGCTGCACGGCGTGTTCGAGGAATTCGCGAACTGGCAGGGCAAGGGGCGCACCGTCAGCCCGCTGCCGTTCAAGCGCATCCCGTACCGCGAATCGATGCTGAAATATGGCAACGACAAGCCCGATCTGCGCAACCCGATCCTCATTTCCGATGTCAGCAGCCACTTTGAAGGCTCTGGTTTCGGGCGCTTTGCGTCGATGGTCGCGGCGGGCGACGTGGTCCGCGCGATCCCCGCGCCAAACACGGCAGAGAAGAGCCGCAAATTCTTCGACGACATGAACGCATGGGCGCAGGCCGAGGGCTTCCCGGGCCTGGGCTATGCGACGCAGAAGGATGGCGTGTTCGGCGGCCCGATCGCCAACAACCACGGGCAGGAGGGCATGAAGGCGATTGCCGACGCACTTGGCCTCGGCCCGAATGATGGCATCTTCTTCGCCGCGGGCAAGGAGGCTCAGGCCGCCAAGCTGGCGGGCCTCGCGCGCACCCGCGTTGGCGAGAGCCTCGAGCTGATCGACAAGAGCCGGTTCGAATTCTGTTGGATCGTCGACTTTCCGATGTTCGAATATGACGAGGACGCGAAGAAGATCGACTTCAGCCACAACCCCTTCAGCATGCCGCAGGGCGAACTGGAGGCGCTGGAGACCAGGGACCCGCTCGACATTCTCGCGTGGCAGTATGACATCGTGTGCAACGGCATCGAACTGTCGTCGGGCGCGATCCGGAACCATCGCCCGGAGATCATGTACAAGGCGTTCGAGATCGCCGGGTACAGCCAGCAGGACGTGGACAGCAATTTTGCAGGCATGATCAATGCGTTCAAGTATGGCGCACCGCCGCATGGTGGATCGGCTCCGGGCGTCGACCGCATCGTGATGCTGTTGGCGGATCAGCCGAACATCCGTGAGGTCATCGTCTTCCCGATGAACCAGAAGGCGGAGGATCTGATGATGCAGGCCCCGTCGCCGGTCAGCGAGAAGCAGCTCAAGGAACTGCATATCCGGCTGGCTCCGCAGGCGCTGGACAATAAGGGCTGAGCTAAATCCCCGCCAAGCTCCCCTCCCGCTTGCGGGAGGGGCTGGGGGAGGGCATGTTCGAGGACATGCCCAGCCCTCAACGCACAGGCCCTCCCCTGACCCCTCCCGCAAGCGGGAGGGGAAATTGAAGATTGACCTCTCGGATTTCGAGGAGGGCGACGAGGTCGATGACTATCATGACCGCCTGAAGGCTCTCCAGGAGCGCCTCAGCCACATCCAGACCGCGCATATCATCCACAAGCGCCGTGCGATCATCGTCTTCGAAGGGTGGGACGCGGCGGGGAAGGGCGGGATCATCAAGCGGCTGACCGCCGAATGGGACCCGCGTTATTTCGAGGTTTGGCCGATATCCGCGCCGACGCCCGAGGAACTGGCGCACCATTTCCTGTGGCGCTTCTGGCGGCGGCTGCCGGCGCAGCACAATATCGCCGTGTTCGACCGCAGCTGGTACGGTCGCGTGCTCGTCGAGCGGGTCGAAGGCTATGCGAGCAAGGCCGAATGGACGCGCGGCTATGACGAGATCAATGATTTCGAGGCGCAGCAGGCCGAGACCGGCGCGACGCTGATCAAGATCTTCATCCACGTGACCCAGAAGACGCAGGACAAGCGCCTGCGGGAGCGGATCGAGAGCCCGTGGAAGCGGTGGAAGACCGGGCTCGACGATTATCGGAACCGCGCGCGGCGGGCCGACTATCTCGATGCGATGCACGACATGTTCGCGCGGACCAACACGAAGCAGGCGCCGTGGATCGTGGTCGACGGGAACGACAAAAAGGCGGGGCGGATCGCAGCGCTGACCGCGATTGCCGACGCGCTGGAAGCGTGCGTGCCGATGGAGCCGCCCGCGCTTGACCCCGCAGTGGAGACGGCGGCGCGCGAGGCAGGGGTGATCGACTGAAGCGGTGGACGGAAAGGCGGTTCGGGCGTAGGTCGCCGTAAACGATACGATATGATCGAGAGAGTGATGCTGGACCCCAATAGCGCGCCCACGCTTGACCGTGCGCAGGCGACGATCGGCATCGCCGACCTGTTCACCATCGGCATCGGGCCGTCGAGCTCGCACACCGTGGGACCGATGCGCGCGGGGTTCGCCTTTGCCGAGGCAGCGCTGGATCGCGGGACGCCGGTATCGGTGTCGTGCGAGCTGTTCGGGTCGCTGGCGCTGACCGGCAAGGGCCATGCGACCGATGTGGCGGTGATGCTGGGGCTGGCCGGGTTTCTGCCCGAAAGCGTCGATCCCGATGCCGTGCCGACCATCGTCGAGACAATCCGTGTCGAGGCACAGTTGAAACTGGCCGGGCATGTTCCGGTACCGTTTGTCGAGGGGACGCACCTTGTCTTTCGTGGCGACCGGTTTCTGCCTGCGCATCCGAACGGAATGCGCTTCGTCGCGCACTATGCGCAGGGCGAACCCTATGAGACCTTCTGGTACTCGATCGGCGGCGGCGCGGTGGTCGAGGGCGGCTGTGAGCTGCCGCAGAGCAATGTGCGGCTGCCCTTTGCCTTTTCGTCCGGCGCGGAACTGCTCGCGGTTGGCGACGCGGAGGGCAAGAGCATCGCCGATATCGTCCGGGCCAATGAATCCGCGTGGCGCGACGATGCCGAGACCGATGCGTTCGTCGACCTCGCTGCGCGCGGCGATGTCGGCATGTATCGAGCGCGGGATGCGCGGCGAGGGGGAGCTTCCCGGCGGTCTGAAGGTCAAGCGGCGCGCGCGCGACTTGCACCAGCGGCTGATCGCGCGCGGGCCTCGCTCCGATCCGTCGCTGGTGTTCGACTGGGTCAGTCTGTGGGCGCTGGCCGTGAACGAGGAGAATGCGGCGGGTGGTCGCGTCGTCACGGCACCGACCAACGGCGCGGCGGGGGTGATCCCGGCGGTGCTGCGTTACTACGAAACCTTCTGCGCCAGCCCGACCCCGGCGGGATCGCGGACCTTCCTGCTGACGGCGGCAGCGATCGGGTTCCTGTACAAGAAGCGGGCGTCGATCTCTGCCGCCGAGATGGGGTGTCAGGGCGAGGTCGGGGTGGCGTGCTCGATGGCGGCCGCTGGGCTGGCGGCGGCACTAGGCGCAACCAATGCGCAGATCGAGAATGCCGCCGAGATCGGGATGGAGCACAATCTGGGCCTGACCTGCGACCCGATCGGGGGGCTGGTCCAGATCCCGTGCATCGAGCGCAACACGATGGGTGCGATCAAGGCGATCAACGCCGCCTATCTGGCGATGCACGGCGATGGCAGCCACATCGTAAGCCTCGACGCGGTGATCGAGACGATGCGCCAGACGGGGGGAGGATATGCGGTCGAAGTACAAGGAGACCGCGCAGGGCGGGCTGGCCGTGAACGTGGTGGCGTGTTGAGCACCGGCGCCTGATCGCCCAATTTCAAACAATCGCGTTCGGCTAGGAACGCCAGCCCACCCGGTCCGTTTGCACGCGATCGGGAGAGGTTCGATGACTGCCAGCGCACGCCTGACAACACTGACGCGGATCGGATTTGCGACGCGCGGCGTGTTGTACGCCGTTATCGCGTATCTGGTAATCCGCACCGGCCGTGCCGAGGACCCAGGCGGGGCGCTTGAGTATCTGAGCGACGGCTCGGGGAAATTTCTCCTCGGCGTGATGGCCGCAGGATTGCTGGCCTACGGCATCTGGCGACTTGCCGATGCCGCACTCAATATTGAAGATCACGATGCAGACAAAAAGGGCGTGGTGGAGCGCGTGGGTGCAGGGCTCAGCGGTCTCGTGCATCTGTTCCTGACCTGGCAGGCGGTCCAATTGATGCAGGGCGTGTCTTCCGGCGGCAATGGCGTGCAGGAGAGTGCGCGCACCGCGCTGACCTTTCCCGGGGGCGGCATCGCGATCCTGCTGGTCGGAGCGGTCGTATTACTGGTCGGCATCGTTCAACTGGTCAGAGCTGCGAAGGGTTCGTTCCTGCGTCACCTTGAGCCCGAGATGGCGAAGCGGACATGGGTGGCATGGAGCGGACGCGCGGGTTATGCGGCGCGGGGTGTGGTGTTCCTCATTGTCGGCTATTTTCTGGTGGCGGCCGGATTTGATGCCTCGTCCAGCGAGGTCGGCGGCATGGATGCAGCGCTCGCATGGATTGACAGCCCGGTCGATATGATTGTCGCGCTCGGCCTGTTCGGATTTGCCGTCTTCAGTCTGGTCGAGGCACGGTGGCGGGTGCTTCAGTCGGTGCCCGTCGAACGACTGACCAAAGCCAGGCTCTAGGCCGAGGTCGGGTAGTCGATTTCTACGACCTCATATTCCTTTTCCCCCGCCGGGAGCATGACGCGGCGCAGGTCGCCCACGGCAGCGCCGCGTAGTGCGCGGGCGAGGGGGGAGTTCCAGCCGATGCGACCTTTGCCCGCGTCCGCCTCGTCGTCGCCGGTCAGGGTCAGGGTGCGGTGGTTGTCGTCCTCGTCCGCAATGGTGACGGTCGCGCCGAACCAGACTTTCGATTGATCTTCCTGCCGCGCCGGATCGACGACCTTGGCCGCCTTCATCCGCTTCGCCAGCCAGCCGAGCCGCCGGTCGATCTCGCGCAGCCGCTTGCGGCCATAGATATAGTCGCCATTCTCGGACCGGTCGCCATTGCCCGCAGCCCAGGCAATCGTCTCGACCAATGCCGGACGTTCGGTGCCGAACAGCATGTCATATTCGGCCTTGAGCGCGGAATAGCCCGCCGGGGTGATGTAGTTCGGACGGTCGTTCAAAGCTGGCGGCCCATGCTGATTCGTGGCTCGACCGCATAGCCCATATGCGCCCAGAAGGCGGCGGCGTCGTGGTTGGTGTCGCGCACCTGCAGATTCACCTTGGTGCAGCCTAGATCGGCCAGCGCGGTTTCGGCGGCGCGGATCAGCGCGCGCGCGATGCCGCAGCCGCGCGCGCGGGGATGCACCGCGAGCTTGTAGAGCCAGCCGCGATGTCCGTCATAGCCCGCCAGGATCGTGCCGAGGACATGCCCGTCCTCCTGCGCGACGAGCAGCAGGTCGGGCTGAATTGCCAGCTTTTGCGGGATCGCGACGGGGGCGTGGCTGTGCGGCGGATCGTCGGGAAAGACGGTGCGCCACAGCGCGTCCACATCCGTGAACTGCGCCTCCTCATAAGGGTGGATCGCGATCACCCCGGGCGGTTCTTGCCCAGATACCAGCTGATCCGGTGCGGCCCGCGCGAGCGGGAGCGCTGGGGGTGCAGCATATCGTACACCACGGCGTTTTCGAGCACGCGGTGCACGTAATTCTTGGTCTCGAAGATCGGAATATTCTCGACCCACACCAGCATATCGACGCCGGGCAGGCGTGGATCGCCATTGGCGCGGATCCACTTGTTCACATTGCCTGGCCCGGCGTTGTACGCCGCGACGGCGAGCGGGTAGCTGCCGCCATAATAATTGAGCATCCGCTGGATATAGCTGGAGCCGAGCCGGATATTGTAATCGGTATCGACCGTCAGAGCAGCGCGGTCGTAGCTGAGACCGAGTTGTCCGGCGACCTCGCGCGCGGTGCCGGGCATCAACTGCATGATCCCGCGCGCGCCGGCATGGCTGACCGCCGCCTTGTCGAACTGGCTTTCCTGCCGCGCGATGGCGTGGATGATCGTGAAATTGGCCTCCTGACCCGGCGGGACCGGAACAGAGGGGTAACCGGCGACGGTATAGTCGGTCAGGCCGTTGAGCAGTGCACTGCGTCCAACCATGACACCCAGATCGGGGCGACCGATGGTGCGCGACAGCTCGGTGGCGAGGACATGATCCTCCGCGCTGGTCGCATCTGCGGCGATCTGGCGCAGGAAATAGCCCTGATCCTCTGCGCGGCCCAATGTTCCGAGCATCTGCGCGGCGCGGACCACTTCGCGATTGTAGAAGGCTGTGCGCGCGGCGGGGCTGACCTGGCGGAAATCGACCGGCGGGGGTGCCTTCAACTCGCGACCGATCCGTTCGGCGGCGAGCTGGCCGTAGAACAGGTCCGAAAAGGCGGCGGCGCGTTCGTAATAGGCGCGCGCTACTGCAGCCTGCCCGGCGGCTTCGGCGGCGCGACCGGCCCAGTAAATGCCCTTGGACTGGGTGGTGGGCGTGCGCGATCCGCGCGAATAGCGGTCGAACATGCCGACCGCCTCTGCCGGCCTGCCCAGCTTGTGCATTGCGACCGTGCCGGCCAGCCAGACGAGGCTGGTGTAATCGTCGCGGATGCCCAGACCCATGTCCGACACGTCGGTGCCCGGCGCGAAGGCATCATCCACCTGGCTCGCAATGGCATAGGCCAGCGCAAATTGACGGTCGGATTCCGCCGCGCGCGCGTTGGTCAGCAGCACCTCATACCATTTCTCGACATTGCCGGGGCGGCTGTCGAGGCTGCGGGGTCGAGCGAGCAGCGAGCGGGCCGAGCCGCTCGCGCCATTGTTGCGATACCAGCTCGCACGGTCGGCGATGAAGCCGGGATCGCGCGCACCCGGCGCCTCGACTGCAGCAGCGCGCGACTGTGCGTCGGGGGAGCTGGATTTGAGCGCCAGCCGCGCCTCAAACAGCGCGCGGCGTTGCGGAGAGGTATAACCGATATGGCGGGCGGCGGCCGTGCGGGCGTCCTGCCACAATAGCGCGTCCATCCGCGCATCATGATCGTCCGGGGACAGGGCAGATGCAAATGCGCCAAGGACTGCGGTCTCGTCGGTCGGGCGGAGTACGCCGCTGCGCCAGGCGCGGCGCGCCTGCTCGACCGCTTCGGCCCGGCGGCCCGAGATTGCCAACGCTTCGGCAAAGCGGATGCGCCCTGCCGCGGTTACCGGGGGGAAGCGCTCGAAGAAGCGTACCGCGAGCGAGGGCGCGTCGGTACCCGCGCCCAGCGAAGCCTCGGCAGCCGCGCGGCGGCTGGTCTCGCCGGGCCAGCCGGGGTGCGCGAGCATGAAATTGGCATAGTCGCTGAACGGCCAGCGATCCGACTGTTGCAGCCGCTTCCACTGGTCGATCGTATATTGAATGCTGGACGCAGAAGGAGGCGGGGCGGCAGGCAAGACCTGCGCCGCGACCGCAGCGAACTGCGCTCTATACCATTCGGCTCCGTCCTGCACGACCTGGGACGAGACCGCGACACCCGATACGCCGGCGAGCAAGAGCCCGCTCTTGAATACAGAAGCAAGCATGCTGGACATGATACGCAATCGCCCCCTATTGGCCACCCCGAATTTCCGACGATTGGGGCATTTTGACGCATATGTTCTCCGGCTCGATCCCCGCACTCATCACGCCATTCCGTAACGGCAGCTTCGACGAGGCTGTATTCCGGGATTTCGTCGAGTGGCAGATCGCCGAAGGATCGTCGGCTCTGGTCCCCGTCGGCACCACTGGCGAGGCAGCCACCTTGTCGAAGGACGAGCATTTCGAGGTCGTGCGCGTGTGCGCGGATCAGGTGCGCGGGCGCGTCCCCGTAATCGCGGGGGCAGGGTCGAACGACACCCGCGTGGCGATTGGCAACGTCCAGGCGGCGAAGGAAGCCGGCGCCGACGCGGTGCTGATGGTCCCGCCCTATTACAACCGCCCGAGCCAGGAAGGCATCTTCCAGCATTTCGCGGCGGTCGCCGCCGAATGCGACCTGCCGATCATCCTCTACAATGTCCCCGGGCGCACCGTGACGGATATCCAGCCCGAAACGGTGATCCGGATCGTTCAGGCGTTCCCGGACAAGTTCGTCGCGATCAAGGACGCGACCGGCGACCTTGCCCGCGTGTCGAAGCACCGTGCCGCGCTGCGCAATGGGCTTGCCCAGCTGTCGGGCAATGACGAGACCGCGCTGGCGTTCAACGCGATGGGCGGGGTGGGGTGCATCTCGGTCGCCGCCAATGTCGCGCCGAAGCTGTGCGCGCAGTTCCAGGCGGCGTGGGCCGAGGGGAACACCGCCATCGCGCTGGCGCTGCACGACCGGCTGTTCGCGCTGCACCTCGCGCTGTTCACCGATGCCTCGCCAGGGCCGGTGAAGTACGCCGTCAACAAGCTGAAGCCCGAGATTTCCGCCGAACTGCGCCTGCCGATGGTCGCACCGAGCGATGCGAGCAAGGCGGCGGTCGATGCGGCGATGGCGGCGGCGGGGTTGATCTGACGCGATTGTCCTGCTGCGAAAGCAGAAGCCCAGGCGTCGCCGGGGTCGTCCTTAGTAACTCTAGGCTCCGGCGTTCGCAGGAGCACTGACAGAAACTGAAGCCATCGCTTCCCTTTCTCCTTCAGCACCCCTACATCGCGCGTCCCATGGCACGCCCTCGTCCCCTAGAATTCGACAAGAAAAAGGTCGTCGCGGAGAACCGCAAGGCGCGCTACGAATATTTCCTCGAGGAATTTTTCGAGGCGGGCATCGCGCTGCAGGGGACCGAGGTGAAGTCGCTGCGATTCGGCGAGGGGTCGATCGCGGAGAGCTATGCCGAGGTGCGCGACGGTCAGGCGTGGCTGGTTAACGCAAATATCCCCGAATTTTCGCACGGAAATCGCTTCAATCACGAGCCCAAGCGTCCCCGTAAATTGCTCCTTCATCAACGGCAGGTAGAAAAGCTGCATGGCGCGGTCGCGCGGGAGGGCATGACGCTGATCCCGATGTCGATCTACTTCAACGGTCGCGGCCGGGCGAAGGTCGAGCTGGCGCTGGCGAAGGGCAAGAAGACTCACGACAAGCGCGAGTCGATCAAGGAACGGGACTGGAAGCGTGAACAGGGGCGGATCCTCCGCGATCGCGGGTGACATGAAACCGAATCGCCTCAGCGCATGGTGGCACCGCAACATGCCAACCCGCGAGTCGATCGAGCAGATCCGCTGGCTGCGTCCGGTGGCGCACCGCGTCCTCGCCCCTGAGTTGTGGCGGTTCACCCGCCGGTCGGTGCCGCGTGGCGTGGCGCTGGGATTGCTGGTCGGTATCTTCCTGTTGATCCCGGGCCTGCAGATCGCGGGCGCGGCGATGCTTGCGCTGCCGTTCCGTGCCAACGTGCCGATTGCTGCGGCGATGACCTTCCTCAGCAATCCCGCGACGACGCCGTTCATTCTCTACGGATCGGTCTATACCGGCAATGCGATGCTGGGGCGGAGCGCCGACGTGTCGGGCTTCATGGCGCTGATCGAGCATCATGCCGGGGTCGGCGAATGGCTGAACTGGCTGTTCTCGCAGGCAGCACCGGCGTTGGTGATCGGCCTATTGGTGATTTCGGTCGCGTCTGCAGCCGCAGGCTATGGCCTGTCGATCTTCGCCTGGCGCGCCTGGGTTGCCCGCAAGTGGCGCAAGCGTGTGGCCCTCCGTAATAAAGTTTCGTCGGAGACTTGATCGGGCGTATCATCGGCGTAAGACACGGGCGTTTTCCAATGTCCGAAGGGTAGCCGATGCGTCTCCTCCTGATCCCCGTCCTGCTTGCCGGAACCGCGCTGGCGAGCGGCTGCAGCCCGTCCACCAGCGCTGACGCGCCTACGGCAGCACCGGCGGCCAAGCCGCAACTCGGGAGCTTCGGGTTCGACGTGGCCGGGATGGATCGCAGCGTTGCACCGGGCGAAGACTTCTACGCCTTCTCGAACGGTGTTTGGGCAAAGAACACGCCGATCCCCGCCGACAAGTCCAACTATGGCATGTTCACCGCGCTCGACGACCTGTCGAAGCAGCGGGTGCGCGGTATCCTCGACGAGGTGAAGGACGATCCCGCCAGCATGGTCGGTCGTGCCTATTCGAGCTATCTCGACACCGCGACCGTCGAGGCGCGGGGTCTTGCGCCGATCCAGCCGTGGCTGGGCAAGATCAAGGCGCTCGACAGCAAGGCGGGCTATGCCGCGCTGGTGGTCGAGGGCGCGAAGATGGGCGTGCCAGGGCCGTTCGGCGGCTATGTCGGGCAGGACGACAAGATCCCGACCCAGTATATCTTCAGCATGTATCAGGGCGGCACCGGCCTGCCCGATCGCGACATGTATCTGCTCGACACCCCGAAGATGGTGGCGAACCGTACCGCCTATCTCGGCTATCTCGCCAAGATGCTGACGCTGGCGGGTGAGGGCGATGCCGAGGCGCGCGCCAAGGCGATCCTTGAGATGGAAACGAAGATCGCCAAGGCGCAGTGGACTCGCGAGGAATCGGGCGACGCCGCCAAGACCTATAACAAGTACACGCTGGCGGAGACCGCACAGTTCAGTTCGGAGATGGTCGACCTGCCCGCGATCTTGCGCGGGCTAAGCCCCAAGATCACCGAAGTCCTGATTGCTCAGCCGAGCGCGTTCAAGAGCATTTCGGGCATCCTCAATGACGCGCCGCTGGCGGTGGTGAAGGACCAGATGCTGGTGCGCAGCCTGGGATCGCTGTCCGACTATCTGCCCGATGCGGTGTCGAACACGCAGTTCGCGTTCTACGGGACGACGTTGCAGGGCACGCCGCAGCGCGAGGAGCGCTGGAAGCGCGGCGTGAGCTTTGCCGAAGGCGCGCTGGGCGAGGAGCTGGGCAAGGAATATGCCGCACGCTACTTCCCCGCCGAATACAAGGCGGAGATGAACAAGCTCGTCGCCAATGTCCTCGACGCGATGGGGCGCCGCATAGACTCGCTCGACTGGATGCAGCCGCAAACCAAGCTGCGCGCCAAGGCGAAGCTCAAGAATTTCACCGTCAAGGTCGGCTATCCCGACAAGTGGCGCAGCTATGCGGGGCTGGAGGTCAAGTCGGACGATTTGTTCGGCAACGCCGTGCGCTCCAACCGCTTCGACTATGCGTACATGCTCGACAAATTGGGCGGGCCGGTGCGCAAATGGGAATGGGGAATGCTTCCCCAGACAGTGAACGCCTATGCCAATTTCGGCATGATGGAAGTCGTCTTCCCCGCCGCGATACTGCAGCCTCCCTTCTTCGATCCCAAGGCGGATCCGGCGATCAACTATGGCGGTATCGGTGCCGTCATCGGTCACGAGATCAGCCACCATTTCGACGATCAGGGCGCGAAGTATAACGAGAAGGGCGAATTGTCCGACTGGTGGACGCCGCAGGACGTCAAGGCATTCGAGGCGGCCGGCAAGGCGCTGATCGCGCAATATGACGCCTATGAGCCGTTGCCGGGCGAGCATGTGAAGGGTGAGTTCACCCTGGGCGAGAATATCGGCGATCTCGCCGGCCTCACCATCGCCTATGATGCTTACAAGCATTCGCTCGGCGGCAAGGACGCGCCGGTGATCGACGGCTTCACCGGCGACCAGCGCTTCTACCTCGGCTGGGCGCAGGTGTGGCGGCGCAATTATCGCGAGGCGAATTTGCGTCAGCGGTTGCTGACCGACCCGCACAGCCCGTCGATCCAGCGCGCCTGGGTCGTCCGCAACCTCGACCCCTGGTACGGCGCCTTTGGCGCAAAGCCGGGTGAGAAGCTGTATCTGGACCCGGCAAAGCGCGTCCGCGTCTGGTGAGCGCTTGACGCTGTGCCAGTGGGGCGGGAAAGGGGGCCATGGCCGCCACTTCCGCCCCGACTGACGACTCCCCCGGACTGACCGGCCCGTTGATCACCGCGATTGCGGCCGGAGCGGTGGCGGGTGGCGTGGTGCTGTGGGCGATCGACTCGCTTCCGGTGGCGGCAGGCTTCTTCGCCGCCGCCGTGCTGATCGCGCTGGCTGTCACGCTGCTGCGTCGCCCTGCGACCGCCGCCGATGACGCGGTTGAGAGCGCAGCAGTCGACTGGTCGCTCGCCAATATGCTCGCGTCGATCTGCAGCGATGCGATTGCGGTGACCGATCGCGCCGGGCGGCTGGTTTGCGCGAATGAACGATTCGGGACGCTGTTTCCCGGCTATCCCGCCCCTCCGGCGGTGGTGATAGGTGACTGGGCCGCATCGCAACTGGGCAGTGCGGGCCGTGCGGCATGGCGCGACGGCGAGGCGTCGAGTGGATCGTTCGACGCAGCAGGGACGAAGCTGACCGCGCATGTCACCCGCGTAGGTGATTCGATGCTGATCTGGCGCTTCGCGGGCGCCGATGCGGTCGATCTGACCAAGCAGGCGCAGGCGCTGGTTGCGGGAAAATCGGGCGACCGGCTGGGTCAAGCCGGGATCATGATGGCGTTGATCGGCGCCGATGGCCGCGTGCGCGCAGCGAACCGTGTCCTCCGCCTCCGCGCGGCGGGCGACGAGATGGCGATGATCGAGGGACGGGACATCACCCGGTTCCTGATCACCGACAATCGCGGCACGGTGCGGTTCGAGCGCGAGGGGCTGTCAGGGACGCCGATCCGGGTCTTGGAAATTCCCTTCCTCGATGGTGATGCGACGCCGATGCTGGTCGCGCTGCTCGACGAGGAATATGCCCCGGCGCAGGAAATGGGCGAGGAATCGACCGCGCATGTCCGGTCGCTGATCGCGCTGCTGCCGACGGGAATTGCGCTGGTCGGCGCGGACGGTCGCTTTGCCTATATGAACGATGCGTTCGTGCGGGCGGCGCATGTGAACACCGACGCACCGCCGCTCTATCCCGGCGATCTGGTGGTGCGCGAGGACAAGAGCATTCTGGCCGATGCCGTGCGGCGCTTTGCCGCGGGCGCGGCGCATTCGATGGATCTGACCGTCCGTTTCGCCCCGGCGGCTGAGGAGGCGGTGTCGCTGTCGATCGCGTCGGCCCGCGGGCTGGGCGATGCGGCGGTGCTGCTCAGCCTGCGCGATGCGGGCGAGGAGGGGCAGCTCAAGCGGCAGGTGGCACAGGCGACCAAGATGCAGGCGGTCGGCCAGCTCGCCGGCGGCGTTGCGCACGACTTCAACAACATTCTGACCGCGATCATCGGTCATTGCGACCTAATGCTGATGCGCCATGCGCCGGGCGACAGCGATTATGACGATATCCAGCAGATCCTGCTCAATTCCAATCGCGCGGCGGCGCTGACCCGCCAGCTGCTCGCCTTTTCGCGGCAACAAACGCTCCGGCCACAGGTGCTGCAGCTGCCCGACATCATCTCCGAAGTGTCGAACCTGCTCAAGCGGCTGCTGGGTGAGACGGTCGAGCTGGTGGTCAATCACGGGCGAAACCTGGGCCCGGTGCGCGCCGATCCGGGGCAGCTGGAGCAGGTTGTCGTCAACCTCGCCGTCAATGCGCGCGACGCGATGCTGGCCAAAAATCCCAATGGCGGCGGCACGCTGACGATCGAGACGCTGAGCGTCGCGGCGCGTGAGGTGCGGGCGATGGACGACGACGTCCTGCCCGTGGGCGACTATACCGCGCTGCGCATTTCCGACACCGGATCGGGCATCCCGGCCGATGTGCTCGCGCATATCTGGGAGCCGTTCTTCACCACCAAGGAAGTGGGGAAGGGGACTGGCCTGGGCCTGTCGACCGTCTATGGCATCATCAAGCAGTCGGGCGGGTTCATCTTCGCGGAGAGCGCGCCGGACAAGGGGGCGGTCTTCACCATCTACCTGCCCGTCCACAACGCGCCCGAACCGGCCGCGCAGCTCAATGCGCCCAAGCCGGTGCAGGGCGACTTGTGGGGGAGCGGCACGATCCTGCTGGTCGAGGACGAGGCAATGGTGCGCGCGGTCGCAGAGCGCGCGCTGGCGCGGCAGGGCTATACCGTGCTGACCGCCGAGAATGGCGAAGCGGCGCTGGAACTGCTCGAAAAGAGCGGCAAGCCCGACCTTCTCATCAGCGACGTGGTGATGCCGACGATGGATGGACCGACGATGGTCCGTCACGCGCGCAAGAAATACCCCGACCTCAAGATCATCTTCATGTCGGGCTATGCCGAGGAGCAGTTGCGCAAGTCGATCGACATCGACAAGGTCGCATTTCTGCCAAAACCCTTTTCAGTCCAGCAACTTGCGGAACTGGCACGTTCGGTAATGACCGCAAAATAGCACTCGACCGGCGAGCGATAGTGCGGCACATGCTGGCGAAATGAGCGCACCGCAACGCATCCTGATCGTCGAGGACGAACCCCTGATCGCCATGATGATCGAGGATTTCCTCGACATGCTGGGCAAGGAACATGCCGGCACTGCGGAGAGCGTGGCGGCTGCGCTGGAGATCGTCGCGGCAGGCGGCGTCGATGCCGCGATCCTCGACGTCAATCTGGCGGGGGGTGAGCAGAGCTGGCCGATCGCCGATGCGCTCGCAGCGCAGGGCGTGCCCTTCATCCTCGCCACCGGCGGCAGCGGCGACATGGTGGCCGAGGCATATCGCGACCGTCCGGTACTCGCCAAGCCGTTCACCATGGACGCGGTCGAACAGGCGCTCGCCGCGCTCTGATCCTTCAGGCGATGCGGTCGGGTAGTTCGGCGGCGTCGGCTTCGATTGCGGAGTCCGGGGCGACGGCTTCCCAGGGGAAGATGAACCAGTCCTTCGTCACCGACCTGTCGATGGTCCGCGCCGCGTATTCAACGCGCTGATGAGACGTGACATTGTCGAGCAGTGTCGCGAAACGCACGTTCGTCGCATTCGCCCCCGCCGTTGCCAGCCCTTCGCGCAGCCGCCCGATCGTCGCACCGCTGTCGTTGATGTCGTCGATGAACAACAGCCGGGCGCCGTCGCGCGTCCGTTCCGCGAGCCGGGCAAGGGCGGGGGCGGCGAGATCCTCGTTTCGCGCGCTGTAATCGACCGACAGCATCGGGCCGATGATCGCGTGGCTGAGATAGACCGCCGGAATCAGCCCGCCGCGCCCAATGCCGATCAGATAATCGGGCTGCCAGTCCGGATCGGCGCGTACCGCATCGGCCAGTGCCAGCACATCGGCGACAAACTGTTCATGCGGGATCGGGGTGAAGACTGGCATCAGTTCGCCGCCACATAGGCGTCGAGCCGGGCGACGTGCGCCGCCTTCTCCGCCTCGTCGAGGAACGATCCGGTGAAGCTGTTGCGTGCCAGCTGGACGATCTGGTCGCGCTTCAGCCCGCGTGCGGCGGCGACCGCGCGGTAATTGTCGGCGACATAGCCCCCGAAATAGGCCGGATCGTCCGAATTGACCGTCGCGCGCAGCCCTTCCTCCAGCATCCGGTCGAGCGGGTGGTTCGTCATATCGTCGACCACGCAAAGCTTGAGGTTTGACAGCGGGCAGACAGTGAGTGTCATCCCTGTGTCGGCAAGGCGGCGCACCAGCGCCGGGTCCTCCAGGCTGCGATTGCCATGGTCGAGCCGGTCGACGTTGAGCAGGTCGAGCGCCTGCCAGACATAGTCGGGCGGTCCTTCCTCCCCGGCATGTGCGACCCGCTTCAGCCCCATGGCACCTGCCGCCGCGAATACGCGCGCGAATTTTTCGGGCGGGTGGCCGAGTTCGGACGAATCGAGCCCGACCCCCTCAATCCGGTCGAGCCACGGCTCGGCTGTCCTGAGTGTCGCGACTGCCGCCTCCTCGTCGAGATGGCGCAGGAAGCAGAGGATCAGCTTTGAGGTGAGGCCGTGCCGTCCCTCAGCATCGCGCATGGCGCTCAGTAGCCCGTCGGCGACCACCTGAAACGGAATGCCGCGATCGGTATGTGTCTGGGGATCGAAGAAAATTTCGGCATGGACCACGCCATCCGCCGCCGCGCGTCCGAAATAGGCGTCCGCGAGGTCGTAGAAATCCTGCTCGACACGCAGCACGTCCGCGCCGGCATAATAGATGTCGAGGAAGTCCTGGAGGTTGGAAAAGCTGTACGCGGCACGCACCGCCTCCACACTGTCGAACGGGATGGCGACGCGATTGCGCTTCGCCAGCGCGAACATCAGCTCGGGTTCAAGGCTTCCCTCGATATGCAGATGCAGTTCGGCCTTGGGCAGGCCGGCGATGAAGTCAGGAGCGATCATCGGTGGAGGATCGCGCGATTGGAAGGGTAGGGCAAGGTGTTTGGATGCTGCGACGAAAATGAGAACAAAAAAAGATCGTTCCGCACTTGTTCCATCGGAACATATGTTGTACGACGCGCTTCAGGCAATGGTTGAACGCAGGCCGCAAAGCCTTTAGCGACGGAGACTTCTCATGGCAGCTTCCCTCAAGGTGATCGACGGAAAGATGGGCATTTCTCCCGACAAGCAGAAGGCGCTCGACGCGGCGCTGGCACAGATCGACCGCGCGTTCGGCAAGGGCAGCGCGATGCGGCTCGGCTCCAAGGAGACGATGCAGGTCGAAGCGATTTCGACCGGCTCGCTCGGGCTCGACATCGCTTTGGGCGTCGGCGGCCTGCCGCGTGGTCGCGTGATCGAGGTCTATGGTCCGGAAAGCTCCGGCAAGACGACGCTTGCCCTGCATGTGATCGCCGAGGCGCAGAAGAATGGCGGCGTCGCCGCGTTCGTCGACGCGGAGCACGCGCTCGACCCGGTCTATGCCAAGAAGCTGGGTGTCAATATCGACGAACTGATCGTATCGCAGCCCGACACCGGCGAGCAGGCGCTCGAGATCGTCGACACCCTGGTGCGTTCGAACGCGATCGACGTACTCGTGGTCGATTCGGTTGCGGCGCTTGTTCCCCGTGCGGAAATCGAAGGCGAAATGGGCGACAGCCACGTCGGCCTTCAGGCGCGCCTGATGTCGCAGTCGCTGCGCAAGCTGACCGGTTCGATCAGTCGCTCGCGCTGCATGGTAATTTTCATCAACCAGCTGCGGATGAAGATCGGCGTGATGTACGGCAATCCGGAGACCACGACCGGCGGCAATGCGCTCAAATTCTACGCTTCGGTTCGCCTCGACATCCGTCGCACCGGCGCGATCAAGGATCGCGACGATGTGATCGGCAACTCCACCCGGGTGAAGGTGGTGAAGAACAAGGTCGCCCCGCCGTTCAAGCAGGTCGAGTTCGACATCATGTATGGCGAGGGGATTTCGAAGATCGGCGAGATTCTCGACCTCGGCGTCAAGGCGGGGCTGGTCGAAAAGGCCGGCGCGTGGTTCAGCTATGACAGCATCCGGATCGGCCAGGGGCGTGAGAATGCCAAGACCTTCCTCAAGGAAAATCCGGACGTTTGCGACAGGCTCGAGCGGGCGATCCGGACCCGTACCGAGCAGGTAGCCGAAGAGATGATGGCCGGCCCGGATGCCGAGGACGACCTCTGATTCCACAGTAAGCGCGGCTAAACAGTCGTTAACCAGTTTCGGGCAGCAATGCCTGTTGCGGGCCGTACCGGATCGACAGGTCGGTGGCGGTCAAGGGACCAGTCTCCCATTGGAAGGCCCGGCGTGGCGTGCGCCGGGCCTTTCCTGTGTCGGGCCCAGTGCTTCATCCCGGATTATGCGCCGCGTGCTCCAGCTCGTGCCGCAGTCGCGCCACATGTGGCTTGGCTCGTTCGGCCGGCTGCGTTCGCAAAGCCGCGCATTCTCACCTTGCGGTTGCAGGCGTGCTGATGTGCGTGGCACACTGGCCGCATGGCCGAGCTCAGCTTTCAGGTACAGGTGCGTCGCGCGGTCGAACGTGATTACCCGGTCTGGGCGGAGATGCTTGCAGCGCTGCATCCGGGGCAATCGCCCGAGGCTTTTCTCGCCGAGATCGGCGAACTGCTCGCGTTACCCGAGCCTTATGTCGCGTTCCTCGCGTTCGACGATGCGGGTCAGGCGTTGGGAATGATCGATGCACGTTTGCGCAATTATGCCGAAGGTGCACCGCGATTCCATGCGGCCTATGTCGAGGATCTCTGGGTCAGCCCGGATGCGCGAGGACGCGGGGTCGCGAGCGCGCTGCTCGCGGCGGTCGAGGACTGGGCGCGGGAGCAAGGGGCTGACTGGCTGGGATCGGATACCTCTCCGGACAATGATGCCAGCCGGGCATGGCACAAGGCTGCGGGTTTTGCCGAGGTCGAGCAGCTCGTCGTGTTCGGCAAGCCGCTCGGCTGACGGTCGGCCGCAGGCCCGATTGCCGCTGGTCATTCTGTCTCAGCCGAGACAGATTCGCGTAAACCAAGGGGGCACCCGTCGATGATTACCGTCCACCATCTCGAAAATTCGCGCTCGCAGCGGGTGCTCTGGCTGCTTGAGGAGCTTGGACTTCCCTATGAAATCCGCCGCTACCGGCGGAACCCGAAGACCATGCTGGCCCCGCCGGAGCTTCGTGCGGTGCATCCACTGGGCAAGTCGCCGGTAATTGTCGACGGTGATCCCGACGACGCCCCGCGCATCGTGGCGGAGACCGGCGCGATCATCGAGTATCTGGTCGAGAAGGCCGACGGTCAGCTCGGCCCGCCTGCGCATCGCGACTCGGCGCTTCGTTACCGGCACTTCATGCATTATGCCGAGGGTTCGCTGATGCCGCCGCTGCTGGTCAAGCTGGTGCTGATGCGCGTGCCAATTTTCGGCAAGGCGGCGCAAAAGCGTATCCAGCCGATGATCGACGTCCATCTCGACTTCGTCGAATCCGAACTGGCGAGCCGTCCCTGGTTCGCGGGCGATGCGATGTCCGCGGCGGATGTGATGATGAGCTTCCCGCTCGAAGCAGCGCGGGCGCGAGGGGGGCTCGATGCCACTCGCCCGGCGACGATCGCGTGGATCGACAAGATCCATGCACGCCCCGCCTATCAGACGGCGCTCGCCAAAGGCGGTCCCTATGCCTATGCCTGAGCGCGCAACAAAATAAGGGGTAAGCATGTCGGGCGCAGAGGCGATTACGGAGGTGCGGCGCGAATCGACGCTGCAATGGCAGATGCTGGGCGGCTTCGTGCTCGGGCTGACACTCGGCCTGTTCGTCCATTTTGCGGCGACCGATGCGGCGTGGGTCAAAACCGTGACGACGTATGTCACCGGCCCGATCGGCCAGGTCTTTTTGCGTCTGTTGTTCATGCTGGTGATTCCGCTGCTGTTCTCCGCGCTTGTCGTCGGCATAGCCGAGATGGGCGAGATCGCGGCGCTCAAGCGCGTCGGTCTGCGCACGCTGGTCCTCACCGTCTGCGTTTCGACCATCGCGGTGATCGTCAGCCTGTTACTGGTAAATCTGCTCCAGCCCGGCGCCGGGGTGGACCGGGTCGAGGCTCAAGCATTGCTCGCCGCATCGGGCGACAGCGCCGGCGCGATCCTCGATCGCACCGCCAGCACCCCGACCGGGGTCGATGCGATCCTGAACATCGTTCCGATCAATGTCGTCGCGGCAATGAATGCGAACGACATCCTCGCCATCATGTTCTTCGCCCTGTTCTTCGGCATCGGCATCCTCCTCACCGCCGACCGGCCGCAGGTGCAGACGCTCAAGCGCGGCATCGAGGGGATTTTCGAGGTGTCGATGCGCCTGATCGGTCTCGTCATCCGGCTCGCGCCGATCGCCGTGTTCTGTTTCTTGTTCAACCTGGCCGCGCTGTTCGGCTGGGAATTGCTGGTGCGGTTGCTCGCCTTTGTCGGCGTAGTGCTGGCGGCGCTTGGTACACAGATGTTCGTGATCTTCCCGATCCTGCTGCTGCTGCTCGCGCGCAAGAGCCCAATCGCCTTCTTCCGCGAAACGCAGGAGGCCAGCGTGATGGCCTTCTCCACCGCGTCGTCCAACGCGACGCTGCCCACGGCACTGCGCGTGGCCGAGACCAAGCTCAAGCTCCCGCCCAAGATCTCACGCTTCGTGCTGACGATCGGCGCGACGGCCAACCAGAACGGCACGGCAATGTTCGAGGGGGTGACGGTGATCTTCCTCGCGCAGTTCTTTGGCGTCGACCTGACATTGGGGCAGCAGATCACGGTGATGCTGGTGTGCATCCTTGGCGGCATCGGCACGGCCGGGGTCCCGGCGGGATCCTTGCCGGTGATTGCGCTTATCCTTGGCATGGTTGGCGTGCCACCGGCGGGGATCGGACTGGTGCTGGGCGTCGACCGGTTTCTCGATATGTGCCGCACCGTGCTCAACGTGATCGGCGACCTGGTGCTCGCGACGATCGTGTCGGCGGGTGAGAAGGAGACGCCGGAGCCTGTGGCATGAGGTTGACCCGGCGCGGGTTGATCGCAGCTGGGGCGCTGGCGCCGATCGGGTTTTCCGCCGTGGCGCGGGCAGCGCAGCCCGACCTGTCGGCGCTTCAGCCGATCACCGGCGATGCGGTGCCGATCGGCCGCGAAGAGCGCGCCGCCCGGCTTGGTCGCGCGCAGGCGCTGATGAAGGCGAACGGCATCGGCGCGGTGCTGATCGAGCCGGGGGCGAGCCTGCTCTATTTCACCGGGGTGCGCTGGGGGCGGAGCGAGCGGCTCACGGCGGCGGTGATCCCGGTCGAGGGCGATCCGATCATCGTCACGCCGTTTTTCGAAGAGCCATCGGTCCGCGAGTCGCTCGGCATTCCTGCGGAAATCCGGGTGTGGCAGGAGCATGAGGATCCGTTCGCGGTGGTCGCCGGCTTCCTGCGCGAGAAGAAGCTGCTCGGTCGCCCGCTGGGGATCGAGGAAACGGCGCGCTTCTTTGCGGTCGACGGCATGTGGCGCGCGCTCGCGGGCGTGAAGATCGTGTCGGCCAACCCGGTCGTGCGCGGGTGCCGGATGTTCAAGACGCCGGCCGAGATCGCGCTGATGCAGAAGGCGGCGGACGTGACGCTGGCCGCCTATCGCTGGACCTACCCCCGGATCGAGGCGGGGATGACCCCGGCCGACATCGCCGCGCTGATGACCGCGGCGACGGTGAAGCTGGGCGGGCAGGTGGCGTTCAACCTGATCCTGCTGGGCGAGGCATCGGCCTATCCGCACGGCACCGGCAAGCCGCAGCGGGTGGTGAAGGGCGAAGTCGTACTGATGGACTGCGGCGCGCGGGTTCATGGCTATGAAAGCGATATCAGCCGCACCTTCGTCCATGGCGCGGCGAGTGCGGAGCAGCGCAAGGTGTGGGAACATGTCCGCGCCGGGCAACAACGCGCCTTCGCCGCCGCGCAGCTCGGCGTTCCGGCGGGCCGCGTCGATGATGCGGTGCGTGGATGGTATGCGGCCTTGGGCTATGGTCCAGACTACAAGCTCCCCGGCCTGTCGCACCGTACCGGCCATGGCATCGGCATGGACGGGCATGAGCCGATCAATCTGGTGCGTGGCGAGATGACGAAGCTGGCTCCGGGCATGTGCTTTTCGAACGAGCCGGGGCTGTATCTGCCGGGCAAGTTCGGCGTGCGGCTGGAGGATTGCTTCCATATGACCGCGGCGGGGCCGAAATGGTTCAGTGTGCCGCCGGGGTCGATCGAGGACCCGATCGGGTGACTTATGAGGAAGCCTACAAGTGCCTCCTATCTGATCTCGAAGGCCGGGGTCTGCGGGTCGCAGAACGCCGCTTTGACGATCGCCACTTTGGCAATTTCGGGATCGCCTTTCGGCGAAGAGGCTGGAAACACACGCTGATAAATGACCGTGGACAATTGGTCTGCGAGTCCCGGACGTGGTTTCGGCGGCGCGTCCAGACATTGGCCGATGACCTAGGTGCGGTGTCGTGCGCCGAACTGCGTGGAGTGCTGGATAACTTCCAATCACCCTGATCGAACCGTTTCGCTTGAGCGAACGCCTCGGCGCGCTTAAGTCGCGCAAATGACCTCGACCAACGATATTCGCCGCAGCTTCCTCGACTATTTCGAGGGCCATGGCCATGCCCGTGTCCCGTCCGCGCCGCTGGTGCCGCACAACGATCCGACGCTGATGTTCGTCAATGCGGGGATGGTGCCGTTCAAGAATGTGTTCACCGGCCTGGAGACGCGGCCCTACACCACCGCGGCGTCGAGCCAGAAGTGCGTCCGCGCGGGTGGCAAGCACAACGACCTCGACAATGTCGGGTACACCGCGCGGCACCATACCTTCTTTGAAATGCTCGGGAATTTCTCGTTCGGCGACTATTTCAAGGAGCAGGCGATCACCCATGCGTGGACGCTGCTGACCAAGGAATGGGGGCTGCCCGCGCACAAGCTGACCGCGACCGTCTATCACACCGACGATCAGGCGTTCGATCTGTGGAAGAAGATCGCGGGCCTGCCCGAAGAGCGCATTATCCGGATTGCGACCAAGGACAATTTCTGGGCGATGGGCTCGGACGGGCCGTGCGGACCGTGTTCGGAAATCTTCTACGACCATGGCGACCATATCTGGGGCGGCCCTCCGGGCAGTCCGGAGGAAGATGGCGACCGTTTCGTCGAGATCTGGAACCTCGTCTTCATGCAATATGTGCAGGAAGCCGACACGATCATCGGCGAACTGCCCAAGCCGAGCATCGACACCGGCATGGGGCTGGAACGCGTCGCAGCGGTGCTGCAGGGCGTGCATGACAATTACGACACCGACACGTTCAAGGCGCTCATCGCAGAGAGCGGGGCGCTGACGCATTCGGCGACGACCGGCGACAATCAGGCGAGCCATCGCGTGATCGCCGACCATATCCGTACCTCTGGCTTCCTGGTCGCCGACGGTGTGCTGCCGGCCAATGAGGGGCGCGGCTATGTGCTGCGCCGGATCATGCGCCGCGCGATGCGTCATGCGCATATCCTGGGCGCGAAGGAGCCGTTGATGCACCGGATGGTGCCGAGCCTGGTGGCGGAGATGGGCGGTGCCTATCCCGAACTGGTTCGCGCCCAGCCGCTGATCGAGGCGACGTTGTTGCAGGAGGAAACCCGGTTCCGCCAGACGCTGGCGAACGGGCTCAAGCTGCTCGACGAAGCGACGGGATCGATGGGCGAGGGCGATACGCTGCCCGGCGAGACCGCGTTCAAGCTCTACGACACCTATGGCTTCCCCTATGACCTGACCGAGGACGCGCTGCGTCCGCAGGGGATGAAGGTCGACCGCGACGGGTTCGACACGGCGATGAAGCGGCAGAAGGATGCCGCGCGCGCCGCGTGGAAGGGCTCGGGCGCCAAGGCCAGCGACGATGTGTGGTTCGACATCGCCGAGGAGCTGGGGAGCACCGAATTCACCGGCTATTCGGCGACCGAGGGCGAGGGGCAGGTCGTGGCGCTGGTCAAGGACGGCGTGCGCGTCGACCGCGCCGGTGCCGGCGATGAAGTCACGATCCTGACCAACCAGACGCCTTTCTATGGCGAGAGCGGCGGCCAGATGGGCGACGCCGGCACGATCGGCAACGACAATGCCGAGGCGATCGTCAGCGATACGTCGAAGCCGCTTGGCCGGCTGCACGCGCATCAGGCGACGTTGGCGCGCGGCGAGATCAAGGTCGGCGACACGGTGAAGCTGGCGATCGACGTGTCGCGCCGCGATGCGATCCGCGCTAACCATTCGGCGACGCACCTGGTCCATGCGGCGCTGCGCAACCGGCTGGGCGGGCATGTGACGCAGAAGGGGTCGTTGGTCGCGCCCGACCGCTTCCGCTTCGACTTCTCTCACCCGACTGCGCTCAGCGCTCAAGAGATCGCGGATGTCGAGGCCGAGGTGAACGCCGAAATCCGCGCCAATGAGACGGTGGGTACGCGGCTGATGACCCCCGACGACGCAGTCGCGGCGGGCGCGTTGGCGTTGTTTGGGGAAAAGTACGGCGATGAGGTTCGCGTGCTGTCGATGGGACGGCTGACCGATAAACATTATTCGGTCGAGCTGTGCGGCGGCACCCATGTCCGCGCGACCGGCGACATCGGCGTGTTCAAGATCGTCAGCGAAAGCGCGGTCGCGGGCGGCGTGCGCCGGATCGAGGCGCTGACCGGCGAAGCGGCGCGCTCTTGGCTGAACGATCGCGATGCCAAATTGCGTGAGGTGGCGGCGACGCTCAAGACCTCACCCGACGAGGTGAGCGCGCGCGTTGCCGCTTTGGTCGAGGAACGCCGCAAGCTGGAGCGCGAGCTGGCCGAAGCCAAGAAGGCACTGGCGCTGGGCGGCGGCGGGGCTGCTGCTCCGGCCGGGCCGGAGCAGATCGGCGGCGTGAACTTCGTCGGCCAGATCCTCGACGGGCTCGATCCCAAGGCGCTGCGCGGTGCCGTGGACGAGGCCAAGGGGCGGATCGGTTCAGCTGTGGTAGCTTTTGTCGCGGTAAATGAAGGGCGTGCAGCGATCGCGGTGGGTGTCACCGACGACCTGACCGGCACCTTCAGTGCCGTCGAGCTGGTCAAGCGTGGTGTTGCCGCGCTGGGAGGGCAGGGCGGCGGTGGGCGACCGGACATGGCGCAGGGTGGCGGACCCGAGGGCGGCAACGCCCAAGCCGCGATCGATGCAGTCAAGACGGCGCTTGCCGAGGAGAAAGAAGCTGCGTGATCATGTCCTGAAGGCCGCCGCAATCGCAGCGGCCCTCATCATCGCCCCCGCCGCCACGGCGCAGGGTAAATTGCCACCCTATCCCGAGGCGCTGAACTGCGCCGCGCTGACCCATGCCGCCGCCAAGATCGGCAAGGGCACGCCGCAGGAATCGGTGCTGTTCGATCACCTGATCTATTGGGGCATGGCCACCGCCGATGCCGGTCGCGCTGCGGGCAAGTCCGGCAAGGTGGTCGACGCCGAAGTGGCCGCACAGTCGGCTCAGCTGGAGCCGAAGCTGCGCGCGCAGGATGGTGCGACCGCATCGGCGCTGGCCGCGTGCGTTGCGCGTGTCCCACCTCTCGACAAGTAATCCGGAGACTCCATGACCCTGCGCCGCCGTTCGTTCGTCCAGTCCATCGGCGCGGCAGCGCTGGCCACCAGCATTCCGGCCACTGCGCGCGCGGCGGGTGAGGCCAAGGCGGGGGCAGGAGATGCGGCGCTGCGCACGCTGCTCGACCGGATCTTCAACGACCGGCTGACCGAGAGCCCCGAGGGGGCGACCGCGCTGGGGCTGGATACCGGAAAGAATGCCGCGCTCAAGTCGCAGCTGTCCGGGCGGAGTGCGGCCGATGAGGCGCGCGATCTGGCGCGGGCGAAGCGCGAGCTGGCGGCGATCAAGGCGATCGATCCGGCGACGTTGGGTGAGAATGCGCGGCTGGACTATGACGTGGTCACCTACCAGCTTGAGCGCAGCGTCGCGGGGCGGGAGAAGTTCACCTATGGATCGGCGGGCGGGCGATATGCGCCCTATCGGCTGAGCCAGCTGACCGGTGCGTACCAGGATGTCCCCGATTTCCTCGACAACCAGCACCGGGTGAAGGATGCGGTCGACGCCGACGCCTATCTCGCGCGGCTGGAGGCGTTTGCGACGGTACTCGATCAGGAAAGTGAGCGGCAGCGAGCCGACGCCGCGCGTGGGGTGTTCGCGCCCGACTATGTGCTCGACACGACGCTCAAGCAGTTCGCATCGCTGCGCGACAAGGCGGCGAGCGAGACCGGGATGGTCACCGGATTCAAGGCGAAGCTGGAGACCGCCAAGCTTCCGCCCGAGCGGGTGGCGCAGGCCGAGAAGGTCGTCGTAGAAAAGGTTTTCCCCGCGCTCGATCGCCAGCGTGCATTGATCACCGAACTGCGCGGCAAGGCCACGCACGACGCGGGCGTGTGGCGGCTGCCCGATGGCGCGGCCTATTACACCGCAGCGGCAGAGGCGGCGACGACCACGCGGCTTACGGGCGACGAGATCCACCGCATCGGGCTGGAGCAGGTTGCGGAGATCAGCGCGCGGATCGACACGATCCTGAAGGCGCAGGGCATCACGAATGGCGCCGTAGGCGCGCGGCTGGTCGCGCTCAACGAGCGGCCTGATCAGCTGTTCCCCAACACCGATCCGGGCCGCGAGGCGCTGCTTGAGGCGCTCCGCGCGCAGGTGAAGGCGATGGAGAAGCGCCTTCCCGAACAGTTCGCGACCCTGCCCAAGGCCCCGGTCGAGGTGCGCCGCGTGCCGCCGGCGATCCAGGCGGGGGCACCGGGCGGCTATTATCAGGCCGCGACGCTCGATGGCTCGCGCCCCGGCATCTATTACATCAACCTGCGCGACACGTTCGACCGGCCCAAATTCGGGCTGGCGACGCTGAGCTATCACGAAGCGGTGCCGGGACATCATCTTCAGGTGATGCTGTCGCTCGAATCGCAGGATATTCCGCTGATCCGCCGTCGTGGCGGGTTCAGCGGCTATAGCGAGGGCTGGGCGCTCTACACCGAGCAGCTGGCGGACGAGATGGGGATGTATGAAGGCGATCCGCTGGGGCAGGTCGGCTATCTCCAGTCGCTGCTGTTCCGCGCGACGCGGCTGGTGGTCGACAGCGGCATGCATGCCAAGCGCTGGAGCCGCGAGAAAGCGACCGACTATTTCATCGCGACCACCGGCATCGCGCGCGGCCGCAGCCAGGGCGAGATCGATCGCTACACCGTCTGGCCGGGGCAAGCGTGCAGCTACAAGATCGGCCACACCGTGTGGGTCGAGCTGCGCGATGAGGCCAAGGCGAAGGCCGGGGACAAATGGGACCCGCGCCACTTCCACGACGTGCTGCGCAAGGGCGCGATGCCGCTTGATGTGCTGAAGCGCGTGGTGCGGAGCCGGATGGGGTAGGGGGGCTAGGCCTCCGCCTCCTTCTGTCGCACGCGCCGGATGCGCGGTTCGCGTTCCAGTCCTGCGGCTTCCTTGATCGACTTGCGCATCTCGTCGCGCTTTTCGTGGATCGACGCGATCACCGGGCCGACTGCGACGCCTAGGTCGACGAGTGCCGCCTCCGCCAATTGCAGCGAGCTTTCGAGCGTTTCCGGCACTGCGTCGGTTGCGCCGGCCTTGTAGAGCTCGGCGGCGTGGGCCGCGTCGCGCGCGCGGGCGATGATCGGGATGTCGGGGACCCAACTGCGCACACGGCGGGTGAGGCGCACCGTCAGCACGGGGTCGTCCATGGTCAGGATCAGCGCCTTGGCATGGCCGAGGCTCAGCCGATCCACCAGCTCGCTGCGGGATACGTCGCCGAACATCACCGAATAGCCCTCACGCCGGGCCGCCGCGACGCCATCGATATCGGCGTCGACCGCGACATAGGGTTTGTCATGCGCGCGCAGCATGTCGGCGACGGTGCGCCCGACGCGGCCAAAGCCGATCACCACCGTGCCGCCCGGAACAATGTCGGGGTTCGACGCCTCGTCCAGCGTCGGATCGCGCTCCTCGATCTTGCGCGCGGCATAGCGGCCCGCGGTAGCGAGCAGCGGCGTGATCGTCAGGCCGATCGCGGTGACGGTGGTCCAGAAGGCGGCGGTCGAGGGCTGGATCAATCCCGCCGCTGCGGCAACGCCGAGCACGATCAGCGTGGTTTCTGACGGGCTCGCCATCAGCACGCCCGCTTCGGCTGCGGTCCCGGTGCGCGCGCCCGACAGTTTGAGCAGTGCAATGGTGACGCCAACCTTGATCGCCATCACGCCGATGATCGCGGCGAGCAGCAGTGCCCAGTCCTGCATGATCATGCGCAGGTCGAGCCGCATGCCGACGGTGATCAGGAACACGCCGAGCGCCAGCCCCTTGAACGGCGCGGTGATCACCTCAACCTCGCTGTGATAGTCGGTTTCGGCGATCAGCACGCCCGCGAGCAGCGCCCCGACGATCGGCGACAGGCCGACCACGGTCGTGGCGAGGCTGGCGGCGATCACGACCAGCAGACTGGCCGCAAGGAACAATTCGGGCGACTTGGTCCGTGCGGCCTGAGCGAACAGACGGGGCAAGAAAAAGCGGCCGCCGATGAACAGCACCGCGACCACGATCCCGCCACGCAACAGGGTCATCATGAAGTCGCCGAACGCCGCGTCGCCCGCCGCCGGAGCCAGCGCGCCGAGCAGAAAGACGATGGGGACCAGCGCCAGATCCTCGAACAACAGCATCGCGAAGGCGGATTTGCCCACCGGACTGGTGGTCCCCGCAATCGGCAAGACCAGCGCGGTCGAGGACAAAGCGAGCGCAAGGCCAAGACCCAGCGCGCCGGACCACGCCTGACCCATCGCATACAGCCCGACGCCGATCAGCAATGCCGCACCGAGCAACTCCGCCACGCCCACGCCGAACACCAGCCCGCGCAACGTCCACAATCGCTTGAACGACAGCTCCAGCCCGATCGAGAACAGCAGCAGGATGATGCCGAACTCCGCGAAGGGCTCGATCGAATGCGGGTCGGTGATGGTGAAATAGAAGAGCCAGGGAAACTGGCTGACCAACTGTCCCAGTCCCGCCGGCCCGACCAAGGCGCCGACCAGGATGAAGCCGATCACCGGGCTGATCCGGAAACGGGTGAAGGCCGGGATGACGATCCCCGCGGCGCCGAGGATGACGAGCGCGTCGCTGAAACCGCTGTTGGACAGGTCTAGGGCCATGACCTACCCTAGCGGGCGGCGAAACGCTTTGTCACCGGGCTTGTGCAATGCGGTACGATATATGTGTGGCGGGCGGCGGCCCGGCGGGGATGATGGCTGGGCTATTGTTCGCGCGCGCCGGATTGAAGACGGTCGTGCTGGAAAAGCATGGCGACTTCCTGCGCGATTTTCGCGGGGATACGGTTCACCCGTCAACGCTGAACCTGTTCGATGAACTGGGGCTGCTCGACGCGATGCTGGCGCGACCGCATGACCGGGTCGAGCGGATCGGCGCGGTGGTCGGTGGGCAAGAGTATCGCATCGCCGATTTCCGCCATTTGCCGGGTCGTGGCCGGTTCATCGCGATGATGCCGCAATGGGAGTTTCTGGACTTTGTCGCCGATGCGGCGCGCAGCTTTCCGACGTTCGAACTGCGGATGAACGCGCGGGTCGATGGGCTGGTCGAGCGCGATGACCGGGTCGAAGGCGTGCGGCTGGCGGGTGGCGAGACGGTCGAGGCGCGGCTGGTGATCGCGGCGGACGGGCGCGGATCAGTGCTGCGCGCTGCGGCGGGGCTGCCGCTACGCGATCTGGGGGCGCCGATCGACGTTTTCTGGTTCCGCGTGCCGAAGGCGCGGACCCCCGACAACCGGACCCAAGGCTATATCGACCGGGGCGAGATGATCGTCGCGATCGATCGTGGCGACTATTTTCAGGGCGCGCGGGCGATCGCCAAGGGTGGCGCGGAAGCCGTGCGGGCGCGCGGGATCGCCGACTTCCGTGCTGACGTCGCCGCGACGGCGCCGGTGATGGCAGAGGGGATCGATGCGTTAGCCGGATGGGACGACATCAAGCTGCTCAGCGTGTCGCTGGACCGGCTTGAGCGCTGGTCGCGCCCCGGTCTTCTCGCAATCGGTGACGCTGCGCATGCAATGTCACCGGTGGCGGGCGTCGGGATCAACCTCGCCATTCAGGACGCGGTTGCCGCCGCCAATATTCTCGCCGCGCCGATGGTGCGTGCAGCGGACCCCGATCCGCTGCTGCCGCAGGTCCGGCAGCGGCGGATGTTCCCGGTCCGGGTGATTCAGGCGATGCAGCGACTGGCGCATGAGCGCGTGATCGGCGCGGCGCTGCGCGGAACGCTGCGACCACCCGCCGCGCTGCGCCTGCTTGACCGTGTGTCGCTGCTGCAGCGCATTCCAGCGCGGGTTATCGGGTTGGGCCTGCGGCGCGAGCATATCCGGTCGCCGCGCTCGAACTGAGCACAATGAAAGGGCCGCGTCCCTGGAGGAACGCGGCCCATTTCCTTGCCGACGGCAGTAAGGCTTACGCCCAGGTCGCCATCTCGGTTTCGAGGTTCTGGCGGATCGCCTCGAAGAACTGCTCGGTGGTCATCCACGGCTGGTCCGGGCCGATCAGCAGCGCGAGGTCCTTGGTCATCTTGCCGCTCTCGACGGTCTGGATGCAGACGCGCTCCAGCGTTTCGGCGAACTTGGTCACTTCGGGCGTGTCGTCGAACTTGCCGCGGAACTTGAGGCCGCCGGTCCATGCGAAGATCGACGCGATCGGGTTTGTCGAGGTCGCCTTGCCCTGCTGATGCTGGCGATAGTGGCGGGTGACGGTGCCGTGCGCCGCTTCCGCCTCGACCGTCTTGCCGTCGGGCGAGAGCAGGACCGAGGTCATCAGGCCGAGCGAGCCGAAGCCCTGTGCGACCTGATCCGACTGGACGTCGCCGTCGTAATTCTTGCACGCCCACACGAACTCGCCGCTCCACTTGAGCGCCGACGCGACCATGTCGTCGATCAGGCGATGCTCATAGACGATGCCGGCGTCCTTGAACTTCTCGGCAAAGCCTTCGGTCTCGAACACTTCCTGGAACAGGTCCTTGAAGCGCCCGTCATAGGCCTTGAGGATGGTGTTCTTCGTCGACAGATAGACCGGCCACCCGAGGTTGAGGCCGTAGTTGAACGATGCGCGCGCGAAATCGCGGATCGAATCGTCGAGATTGTACATCGCCATCGCGACACCCGAACCGGGGAAATTGAACACCTCCCGGTCGATGACCTGGCCGTCGGCACCCTCGAAGACGAGGCGCAGCTTTCCGGCGCCGGGGACCTTGAAGTCGGTCGCGCGATACTGGTCGCCGAATGCGTGACGACCGACGACGATCGGCTTGGTCCAGCCGGGGATCAGGCGCGGCACGTTGCTGATCACGATCGGCTCGCGGAAAACCACGCCGCCCAGGATGTTGCGGATCGTGCCGTTGGGCGACTTCCACATTTCCTTGAGGTTGAATTCCTCGACGCGCTGCTCGTCGGGGGTGATCGTCGCGCACTTCACACCGACGCCGTATTGCTTGATCGCGTTAGCGGCGTCGATCGTGATCTGGTCGTTGGTCTCGTCGCGCTTCTCGACGCCGAGATCGTAATATTTCAGGTCGATGTCGAGGTACGGCTTGATCAGGCGTTCACGGATCCATTCCCAGATAATCCGGGTCATTTCGTCGCCGTCGATCTCGACGACTGGGTTCTTCACCTTGATCTTCGCCATGCTCGCTTTCCTGTTCATCTGGGAGGAAGGGGTTTGGCGGTGCGTCTAGGAGCAAGCGCGCGTGCGATCAAGCATTGGCGGATAACGGTATCGCCACGCCGCCACACAGGATTGTGTTGCGCGGATGACACAGCTAGACCCCGCCCATGTCCTCACTCGAAACCCCGCCCGCCGTCACCAACACCGTCAAGTGGCGCTTCCCCTCGGTCCATCCGGAGGGTCGCAAATATGTGCTGATCTCTGCGGCGATCACCACGCTGTTCCTCTTCGCGATCTGGGACGAGCTTGGATTTGCGCTGATTGGCCTGACTATCTGGGTTGCCGCCTTCTTCCGCGACCCAATCCGCGTGACCCCGCAGGGGGAGGGGATGATCATCTCGCCCGCCGATGGTTTGGTGACGATGATCGAGCGGGTGCCGGTGCCGCGGGAAATCGCCGGGCCGGAAGGGTTGAACGAAACGACCCGTGTGCGCGTTTCGATCTTCATGTCCGTATTCGACGTCCATATCAACCGCACCCCGATGGCCGGGACGATCCGCCAGGTCGTCTATATCGCGGGCAAGTTCCTCAACGCCGATCTTGACAAGGCAAGCGAGGAAAATGAGCGCCAGCATTTCGTGATGGAGACGCATGACGGAACCCGTGTCGGATTTACGCAGATCGCGGGCCTCGTCGCGCGCCGCATCGTGACTTTCGTCAAGCCAGGCGACATCGTCGCGTCGGGGCAACGTTTCGGCCTGATCCGCTTTGGCAGCCGGGTCGACGTGTTCCTGCCCGACGATTATGCGCCCCAGGTCGCGCTTGGCCAGCGTTGCCTTGCCGGCGAGACGCTCGTCGGGCTCAAGGGCGGACGCGCGGCAGAGGGCGTCGCCCAGTGAGGCGTCCTCGATGAGCCTTCGTCCCCGACCTCTGCGGCGTGGCATCCCGCTTCGCGCGATCGCGCCCAACGCCATTACCGCGCTGGCGCTTTGCTCCGGGCTGACCGGGGTTCGCTACGCGATCAGCGAGAATTGGGAACGGGCGGTCCTGATGATCCTGATCGCCGCATTGCTTGACGGGATCGATGGACAGGTGGCGCGCATGGTGCGCGGCGAGAGCAGGTTCGGGGCAGAACTGGACAGCCTGTCCGATGCGATCTCGTTTGGCGTCGCGCCGGCGTTGATCCTGTATCTTTGGGCGTTGATGTACGCGCCCAAGGTCGGCTGGATCGTCGCATTGCTCTATGCCGTATTCTGCGCATTGCGGCTTGCCCGGTTCAATGCGCAGATCGACAGCGATGCCCAGCCGCGCAAGCTGGCCGGCTTCTTTACCGGCATACCGGCACCGGCGGGTGCCGGGCTCGCCATGCTTCCACTCTATATCTGGCTGTGGAGCGGCGAGGAGCTGGCGCGTTCGCCCTGGATCGTCACCCCCTGGGTCGCATTTGTCGGATTGCTGATGGTGTCGAGCCTGGCCACCTACTCGTGGAAATCGCTGCGCCTGCGCCGGAACGTCCGGTTCGAGGCGCTGGTGATGGTTGCAATCCTGCTCGCCGCGCTGGTCACGGTGCCCTGGCAGACGCTGACACTGGTGTGCATCGCCTATCTCGCGACGTTGCCCTTCAGCATTCGCGCCTATCGCCGGACTATGCAGCCGCTCGCAGCGGTGTCGGCACCCGGCGCGGTGCCGCCCGCGGCATAACGCGAACACGCGCGGCATTAACCGGGGCGGGGGCGGGCACCGTCTTACCCAGCATCAGTGCGCGCATGTAATCGAGGCGAGGCGCAATCGTGACGAACATCGCCCAGATCGACACGGCAAACGCGGTGGTGAACAGCAGCGCGGCAAGAACAGCAACCATATCGGCCTCCCGAATCCTGATAAGCGACTGGAATCGTTATGATTCTCGACGCCTGGCGACGGGCAAAGGTTCCTTGTCCGCCTGTTGAACCCTTTATGTTCCGTTAACGTTCCGCATGTCAAGCGACGCGATCCATTTTTGTTCTCTTGCGCTCCGCCGCAATCTCGACTAAGCGCGCCGCCTCACCCCCGCATGGGAAGCAACATAACCCGGTGCTGCGGGCCTTTTGGCTCACGGTCACTCGCTTCCCAGAGGCTCAACCGGAAGGACTTATCCCTATGGCGGCTCCAGTCGTCTCCATGCAGCAGTTGCTCGAATCGGGCGCACACTTCGGTCACCAGACGCATCGCTGGAACCCGAAGATGAAGCCGTATATCTTCGGCGACCGCAACGGCGTGCACATCATCGACCTGTCGCAGACCGTCCCGCTGTTCGCGCGCGCGCTGGACTTCATCAGCTCGACCGTCGCTTCGGGCGGCAAGGTGCTGTTCGTCGGCACCAAGCGCCAGGCGCAGGACGCGATTGCCGAAGCAGCGCGCAAGTCGAACCAGCATTTCGTCAACCATCGCTGGCTGGGCGGCATGCTCACCAACTGGAAGACCATCAGCAACTCGATCAAGCGCCTCAAGACGCTCGAAGAGCAGCTGTCGGGTGACACGCACGGCCTGACCAAAAAGGAAGTGCTGAACCTGACGCGCGAGAAGGACAAGCTCGAGCTGTCGCTCGGCGGCATCCGCGACATGGGCGGCGTTCCCGACATCATGTTCGTGATCGACGCGAACAAGGAAGAGCTGGCGATCAAGGAAGCCAATACGCTCGGCATCCCGGTCGTCGCGATCCTCGATTCGAACGTCTCGCCCGACGGCATCGCATTCCCGGTTCCGGCGAATGACGACGCCAGCCGCGCGATCCGCCTGTACTGCGAAGCCGTCGCCATCGCGGCGACCCGCGGCAACAACCAGGCGCAGATGAGCAGCGGCGATTTCGGCGCGGCCGAAGTTCCGCCGGTCGAAGCCGCCATCGTCGAGCCGGCCCCGGCCGTCGAAGCCGAGCCGGAAGCTCCGGCCGCATCGACCGACCCGGAAACCGCAGCCGAGGGCGAGCGCCAGATCGACGCGTAAGCGCTGTGGTCATCGAACCGTAATGGGGGCGGGGCAGGGCGTTTAAGCTTTGTCCCGCCCGCACCATATTTGAAGCAAACCGCTTAGACACGAGGAATTAGACATGGCCGAGATCACTGCAGCAGCCGTCAAGGAACTGCGCGAGAAGAGCGGCGCCGGCATGATGGACTGCAAGAAGGCGCTGACCGAGAATAACGGCGACATCGAAGCGGCCACCGACTGGCTGCGTTCGAAGGGCCTGGCCGCCGCTGCCAAGAAGTCCAGCCGCACTGCGGCCGAGGGTCTGGTCGGCGTCGCCGTCGCGGGCACCAAGGGCGTGGCCGTCGAGGTCAACTCGCAGACCGACTTCGTCGCGAAGAACGAAATCTTCCAGGGCTTTGTCCGCGAAGTGACCGGCGTTGCGCTGGAGCAGGGCATCGATGACTTCGAGGCGCTGAAGGCTCAGGCGATCACCGGCGGCACCATCGACGAAGTGCTGGTCGCCAACATCGCGACGATCGGCGAGAATCAGGTGCTGCGTCGCGCGAAGAAGGTCGAAGTGACCAACGGCGCGGTGATCCCGTACGTCCACAACGCTGCCGCCCCGGGTCTGGGCAAGATCGGCGTGCTCGTCGCGCTCGAATCGGACGCGGGCGTCGACGTTCTGGAGCCGCTGGGCAAGCAGATCGCGATGCACATCGCCGCTGCCTTCCCGCTGGCGCTGTCGATCGAAGACCTCGACCCGGAGGTCGTCGAGCGTGAAGCCGCGATCCTGCGCGAGAAGAACGCCGACAAGATCGTCGGCAAGTCCGAAGAGGTCGCTGCCAAGATCCTCAACGGCCCGGTCGAGAAGTTCAAGAAGGAGAACGCGCTGCTCACCCAGGCGTTCGTCATGGACGGCAAGACCCCGGTCGGCGACGTGATCGCCCAGGCGGGCAAGGACGCCGGCGCGTCGATCAAGTTGGTCGACTACGTCCGCTTCCAGCTCGGCGAAGGAATCGAGAAGGAAGAGAGCGACTTCGCGGCGGAAGTCGCGGCGACGGCGGCTGCGGCTGGCTGATCGCACGACCCTGAGGGAAAAAGGAGGGCGCGGCCATCGCTGGCCGCGCCCTTTTTGCTGGGGCCGCGCCGCCCAATCTCACGTGATTGACTCCGGGAAGTTCGGCGCAGAAGCTCTTAAACAACACGGATCGGGGAGGGGGCGATGATCAAGGCAGTTCTGGCGATTGCTGCGCTGGGCGTGGCGCTTCCCGTGGTGGCGCAGGACCTTGCGTCGCAAGAGGTCGTGGTCACTGGCAGCCGGGTCGAGCAGGATAGCTATGAGCGCGACATGCCCGCGGTAGGCCTGCGCCGGACCGCCGACTTTCTGGTTCAGGAAGTCGCAATTCGCGGTGACACGCGCGATCCCAAGCTGCGCGGGACCGAAATCCGCCAGATGCTGGCCCGCGCGGTCGAGATGGCGGGAAAGCATGGCGTCCAGCTGGCGTTCGGCGACTATATCTTGACGCCGCTGACCGTTGCCAATCTCGACGAGGTCACGCTGTCCAACGACAATCGCCCTGACAGCCAGAAGGTCGAATTTCTGGTCAAGGCACCGCTCGGCGGCAAGGAGAGCGGAGCGAGCGCGGAAAAGCGGATCGAAGCCTATGTCGATGCCGTTCCCGAGGTCGGCCGCGCACAGATGGACATCAGCGGCGATTCGTCGCTGTCGATCGTCGGGCCGGACCAGTACCGGCTTCAGATTGCCGAAAGCGTGATGGCCGACGCCCGCAGTTTGTCGGAGCGGATGGGCGCGGGATATGCGGTGACGATCGAGGGGCTGAATATGCCGGTCCTGTGGACACGGGCGGGGCCGTCCGATGTGCTGCTCTACATCCCGTACAAGCTGGTGATCGTCCCGAAGCGCTGACTGGTCGTTCGCGTCGCATCGGTGGCGGTTTCCCCGCTTGGCTTCCCCCGCGCCCGCGCCTAAGGTCCGCGCCGCTCCCAACCCCCGACAGACATTAGGGCCAGATGACCGCGCCACGCTTCAAACGCATCCTCCTCAAACTCTCCGGCGAAGTGCTGATGGGGCAGGGGCAGTTCGGCATCGATCCCGCCACCTGCGAGCGCGTCGCGCGTGAGGTGAAGGCGGCGACCGAGGCGGGGTATGAGATCTGCATGGTCGTTGGCGGCGGCAATATCTTTCGCGGGCTGGCTGGCGCGGCGCAGGGGGTTCGAGCGGGCGAGCGCCGATTATATGGGCATGCTCGCCACCGTGATGAACGCGCTGGCGATGCAGAACACGCTCGAGCGGCTGGGCGTCGATACCCGCGTCCAGTCGGCGATCCCGATGGCGTCGGTCAGCGAACCCTATATCCGGCGCAAGGCGATGCGGCATATGGAGAAGGGTCGCGTGGTCATCTTTGCCGCGGGCACTGGCCTACCGTTCTTCACTACCGACACCACCGCCGCGCTGCGCGCCGCCGAGATGAATTGCGACGCGCTGTTCAAGGGCACCAGCGTCGATGGCGTGTACAATGCCGATCCCAAGAAGGTCGCCGATGCGACCCGCTATGAGGAACTGACGTTCGATCGCGTGTTGGTCGACAATTTGAAGGTCATGGACGCGACGGCGGTGGCCCTGTGCCGCGACAACGATATCCCGATTGTCGTGTTCAACATTCGCGACGAAGGCACGTTGGAAGCGGTCTTGCGTGGCGAGGGCACCTCGACCATCGTCCGCAACCAGCCCGTATCCGCTTAAGTTAAGACAGAATAAGAGGAATCTGACCTATGGCCGCATATGACAAGGCCGATCTGGAGCGCCGGATGAACGGCGCCGTCGAATCGCTCAAGCATGATCTGGGCGGACTGCGGACCGGTCGCGCGAGTACCACGCTGCTCGAGCCTGTGACGGTCGAGGTCTATGGATCGCATATGCCGCTCAATCAGGTCGCGACGGTGTCGGCGCCCGAGCCGCGCATGCTGTCGGTGCAGGTGTGGGACAAGTCGAATGTCGGCCCGGTCGACAAGGCGATCCGGTCCGCCGGGCTTGGTCTCAACCCGATCGTCGACGGGCAGAATCTGCGCTTGCCGATCCCGGACCTGACCGAGGAGCGCCGCAAGGAACTTGCCAAGCTGGCCAGCAAATATGCGGAGAACGCCCGCATCGCGGTGCGCAACGTGCGCCGCGATGGGATGGACAGCCTGAAGACCGACGAGAAGAAGGGCGAGTTCGGTGAGGATGACCGCAAGCGCCACGAGGGCGAGGTCCAGAAGCTGACCGACGCCACGATTGCGGAGATCGACGCTGCTGCGGCGGCGAAGGAAAAGGAAATCCTCGGCAAGTGACTGCGGCCTCCGCGCCTCTTCCGGCTGGCCCGGAAGGCGGGGCCGTTCCCCGCCACGTCGCCATCATCATGGACGGCAATGGTCGCTGGGCGAAGGCCCGGCGGCTGCCGCGCATCGCCGGGCACAAGCAGGGCGTGGAGGCGGTGCGTCGCGTGTCCAAGGCGGCGCGCGAGCAGGGGGTCGAGGTGCTCACGCTCTATGCGTTCTCGTCGGAGAATTGGCGGCGGCCCGAAGAGGAAGTGCGCGACCTGATGGGGTTGCTGCGCCATTTCCTGAAGAACGAACTCAAGGATCTGGTCGCGGAGAATGTGCGGCTGCGCGTGATCGGCGATTACCATGCCTTGTCGGGTGATCTCGTCGCGATGATCGACGAGGCGATCGCGCGCACGTCGGTCAATAGCGGCGCGACCCTGGTTATCGCGCTCAACTATGGCGCGCAGGCGGAGATCGTCGCAGCGGCGCGGCGGCTGGCGGCGTCGGCCAAGGCAGGTGAAGTCGCCCCGGAAGCAATCGATGAGGCGATGTTCAGCGATGCGCTGACCACCCATGACCTCCCCCGCTCGACCTGTTGATCCGCACGTCGGGCGAGCAACGGCTGTCCAACTTCCTGCTGTGGCAGGCGGCCTATGCCGAATTGCTGTTCGTCGAGACCTTGTGGCCCGATTTCGACGGCGACGCGCTGGCCGATGCGATCGCGCAATTCGGGCGGCGTCAGCGCCGGTTCGGAGGGCTGTGATCGACGTTCCGCCCCGGAAGAACGCTGATCTTGGCACCCGTGCGGTAGTTGGGATCGCGTTGATCGTCATCGCCGCTGCGGCGTTGTGGTTCGGCGGATTCGCCTTCTGGCTGCTGGTAACGCTGGGCGCGCTCGTGATGATCCATGAATGGGGTGGGCTGCACGGTGCGAGCGCAGAACAGAAGCGACTCGCGCAATATGCGTTGATGGTCCCCCTCGCAATCCTTTCGCCGCTCGCCGCAGGGCCCGGCTTTCTCGCGCTGGGGCTGACATTGGGTGCGGCCTTCTTCCTTGCCAGCGTGACGCGCAGCGGAGCGCAGGGGGCAGGCGCGATTTATGTCGGCGTGCCGGTGCTGGCGCTGATCTTTCTGCGCGAGCAGTCCAACGGGCTCATGCTGGCATTCTGGGCGATGGCGCTGGTTTGGGCATGCGATATCGGCGCATATTTCGCCGGACGCGCAATTGGCGGGCCGAAGCTGATGCCGGCGGTCAGCCCCAACAAGACCTGGGCCGGACTTGCCGGGGGCGTCACCGCCGCCACGGGGTTCGGGTTGCTGCTGACGCTCTGGGAACTGCCGATGGCGCTTGCGCTCGCGACGCCCCTGCTTGCGGTGGTCGCACAGGCGGGCGACTTGTACGAAAGCCATCTCAAGCGTCGGGCGGGGGGTCAAGGATTCGGGGACTGTCCTGCCGGGACATGGCGGCGTGCTCGACCGGCTGGACGGGCTGGTCCCGGTCGCACCGATCGCCGCCCTGCTCGTGTTGATCCAGGGACTTTGATGAAGACCGTTACCATTTTGGGCGCGACCGGGTCAGTGGGCACTTCGACGCTCGACCTGATCGAGCGAGAGCCGCTGGCATTCGAAGTCGTCGCCCTCACCGCCAATTGCGACGTCGAGCGGCTGGCCGCGGCGGCAAAGCGCGTACACGCGCGAACCGCAGTGGTAGCCGACGCAAGCTGCCACCAGGCGTTGAGCGATGCACTCGCCGGGACCGGGATTGCCGTTGCTTCCGGTCCCGACGCGGTGTGCGATGCCGCGCGGATGGAAGCGGACTGGACGATGGCGGCGATCGTCGGGACCGCCGGGCTGAAGCCGGTATTGGCAGCGCTGGAGGGCGGCAAGGCGGTCGCGCTGGCGAACAAGGAGTCGTTGGTTTCGGCTGGCGAAGTCGTAATGCAGGCCGCTGCGGCCACCGGCGCGACACTGCTTCCGGTTGATTCCGAGCATAACGCAGTATTTCAGTGCCTTGAGACGCAGAATGCGGATCGCGTCTCACGCATCATCCTGACCGCGAGCGGCGGGCCATTCCGCGAACGGTCTCTTGCCGAGATGCAGGGGATCACGCCCGAACAGGCGGTGGCGCACCCCAACTGGTCGATGGGCGCGAAGATCAGCGTCGATTCGGCGACGATGATGAACAAGGGGCTGGAGTTGATCGAGGCGTACCACCTGTTCCCGGTGACGCCCGAGCAGCTCGACGTGATTGTCCATCGCCAGTCGGTGATTCATTCGATGGTCGAATATGTCGACGGATCGGTGCTGGCGCAGTTGGGCTCGCCCGATATGCGCGTGCCGATCGCGCACGCGCTCGCCTGGCCACGACGGATGGAAACGCCGTGCCAGCGCCTTGATCTTGCCACCATCGGGCGACTGGATTTCGAAGCGCCGGACTATGAGCGCTTCCCATGCCTCAGGCTGGCGCGCGAGGCGCTGGCGGCGGGCGGGGCGCGTCCAGCGATCTTGAACGCGGCGAACGAAGTCGCGGTTGCGGCGTTCCTGTCGCGACGGATCGGATTTCTTGAAATTGCCGCAATCGTCGCGGATACCCTTGATCGCTATGACCCGGCCGCGCCGGAAACGCTCGATCAGGTGCTGGCGATCGACGCGGAGGCGCGGATTTTGGCGGGCGAGCGTGTGAAGGACTGCGTAGTTTGACCGAAAACCCCGGTTTCTTTCTCTACCTGATCGCCTTCATCCTGATCATCGGGCCGCTCGTGTTCGTGCATGAGCTGGGTCATTACGCTGCCGGTCGCTGGTTCGGGATCAAGGCAGAAGCATTTTCGGTCGGTTTCGGGCGCGAAGTGGCCGGGTTCACCGACAAGCGCGGGACACGGTGGAAGTTCGGGTGGCTGCCGCTGGGCGGTTACGTCAAGTTTGCGGGCGACATGAACCCGGCGGGACAGCCCAGTCCAGAGTGGCTCGCGCTGCCTGCGGCGGAGCGTGCCCAAACCTTTCAGGCCAAGCCGCTGTGGCAGCGCGCGATTGTCGTCGCGGCGGGGCCGATCACCAATTTTGTCGTCGCGATCGCGATTCTCGGTGCGTTTGCGGGCGTCTATGGCGAGGCGAAAATGCCAGCCGTGGCGGGGGCGATCCAGCCGAACACGCCCGCAGCGAACGCAGGACTAAGGCCCGGCGATCGATTCGTTGCGATCGGCGGGCGGCAGGTCGAAACATTCGAGGACCTGATGCACTTCACCTCGCTGCGTGCGGGATTGAAGGTGCGGATCGACTATGTGCGCGACGGCCAGCCTGCGAGCACCGAGGCAGTGATCGGCCGCCGGGTCGAGAAGGACCGGTTCGGGAACGAGACAAGCCGAGGAATCCTGGGCATCGCGCCGAGTGGCGAGGTGATCCGTACGCCTGTCGCCTGGTGGCAGGCACCGGTGGTCGGATTCAACCGCACCGTGTCTCTGGTCGGGACGATGATCGACGGTCTGGGTCAGCTTATCTTGGGTCGCGTTCCGGTAAGCGAGCTGGGCGGGCCGTTGCGAATCGCCAAATATTCCGGCGAGATGCTCTCGCTCGGGTTTGAGCAGTTCGTCATCATGGCCGCGCTCATCTCGATAAATCTGGGGTTCATTAACCTGCTGCCAGTCCCGGTGCTGGATGGCGGCCATCTTCTGTTCTATGCGGTCGAAGCGCTGCGCCGGAAACCCGTCGAGCCTGAGGTGATGGAATGGGCATTTCGCGGCGGGATGATTGCGATACTGGCGTTGATGCTGCTGGTTACATTCAACGATCTGGGCGCATTTGGCGTGTGGAGAAGCCTGGCCGGGTTGATCGGCTGAACCGGTTGGGGCAGGGCGTGCATACGGACGCATGCTTCCGACCAAAATCTCTTAAATCCGACTGGGGTGGGATGGTGACGGCACTCAAGGTTACGAAATTCGGCGCGCGCGCCTCCGCGGTCCTGATGGCCGGCACGACGTTGTTCGCGCTCGCCACAGCCGCGCAGGCCCAGCAGGCGCCAGCCTCCGCTCCGGCCGCGCAACAGCCCGCCCCGGCCCCCGAGGCGCTTGAGACGCGGACCATTCGCACATTGCGGGTCGACGGCACCCAGCGGCTCGAGCCGGAGACGGTGCTGTCCTACACGCGCCTGCGTGTCGGCCAGACCTACACCACCGAAAGCCTCGACCAGGCGATCCGTGACGTGCTGGCAAGCGAATTGCTTGCCGACGTGACGATCGAGGGCGTTGAGTCGGGCGACATCGTACTGCGCGTGCGCGAAAATCCGGTGATCAACCGCGTCATCCTTGAGGGCAACAAGCGCCTGAAGGACGACAAGATCGTCAAGGAAATCAAGCTCGCTCCGCGCCAGATGTTCACCCGCACCGCAGTGCGGGCGGACGTCGCCCGGATCATCGAGCTGTATCGCCGCCAGGGCCGTTTCGCCGCGAGCGTCGAACCAAAGATGGTCAGTCTCGACCAGAACCGCGTCGACGTGGTGTTCGAGGTGCGCGAAGGCCCCAAATCGCGCGTCCGCCAGATCAACATCATCGGCAACGAGCAGTTTTCGGACGGCAAATTGCGCGGTGAAATGGCGACCAAACAGTCGCGTTTGACCAGCATTTTAAGCTCCAACACGAGCTACGACCAGGACCGACTGGCCTATGACCAGCAGAAGCTGCGTCAATTCTACCTGACCCAGGGTTATGCCGATTTCCGCGTCGTTTCGGCGGTCGCGGAGCTGACCCCCGGACAAGCGCGACTTCATCATCACCTATGTGATCGAGGAAGGGCCACGCTACAAGTTCGGGCCGGTCACGGTCGACAGCAACATCCGCGACTTCGACGACACCGCGCTGGCCAAGGGCCTGGCGATGAAGGAGGGCGATTGGTACAACGCCAAGCTGGTCGAGGACACAATCGACCAGCTGTCGGAGACGGCGGGCGCGTTCGGCTACGCCTTTGCGAATGTCAATCCGGACTTCAATCGCGATCGCGAAAAGTTGACGATGACGATCAACTTCAACATCGCCGAGGCGCGCCGCACCTATGTCGAGCGGATCGACATCACCGGCAATACCCAGACGCAGGACAAGGTGATCCGCCGCGAAATGCGCCTGGCCGAGGGCGACGCCTTCAACACCTTCCTGGTCAAGCGTTCGCAGGACCGCATCAACTCGCTCGGCTATTTCAACGAGAAGTTCGAGATCGAGCAGAAGGAAGGGTCGGCACCCGACCGCGTGATCCTGACTGCCAATGTCGAGGAGAAGTCAACCGGCGAGCTGACGCTGTCGGCGGGCTTCTCGAGCCTCGAGCGGTTCATCTTCCAGGGCTCGGTGCGCCAGCGCAACTTCCGCGGCAAGGGGCAGGACCTGCGCCTGTCGGCCGACTATTCGAGCTACTCGAAGTCGGTCGAGCTGGGCTTCACCGAACCGTATCTGTTCGACCAGAATGTTGCGCTGGGCGGCACGCTGTTCCGCCGCGACTATAATTCGTTCAACTATCTGGGCACCGATCGCCGCACCACTTACGAGCAGGTTTCGACCGGCGGCCAGGTGGTGCTCGGCGTGCCGCTGACCGAATTCTGGACGCTGTCGGGCCGCTATTCGCTCACCCATGACGCGGTGTCGCTGGACGAGAACACCTTCTTCACCAACGGTGCGTGCGATCCGCTCAAGGCCGGTCGCTATCTCTGCGAAGCGCTGGGCAATCGCTGGACGTCTGCGGTCGGGTTGTCGCTGATTTACGACAGCCTCAACAGCCGTCTGCGTCCGACCCGCGGTCAGCGGCTGGTGCTGGGCACCGATTTCGCGGGTCTTGGCGGCGACGTGAAGTATCTGCGCGGTCGTTTCGATGCCGACAAATACTGGAACATCGGCAGCGGCTTCATCTTCTCGGCGGGGCTTGAGGGCGGCTATATCCACAGCCTCGAGGATGGCGCACCCGGCGTCGATCCGGTCCGGATCACCGACCGCTTCTTCCTGGGTGAGCCGCAGTTCCGCGGGTTCGATATTCGCGGCGTCGGCCCGCGTATTCAGCGCATCGGGTTCACCGGAACCGTGGCGAGTGGCAATCAGACGCTGATCGTCGACGAAGACCAGATCTTCGACGACGCGATCGGCGGTCGCGCTTACTATCTCGGCAAGCTTGAGCTGGAAATCCCGCTGGGTGCAGGCGCGCGCGAGATGGGGATTCGCCCGTCGATCTTCCTCATGGCGGGTGCCAATTGGGGAGTTCGCGCGCCGAACAAGACGGCGAACTTCGCACAGGCGACGGACGGCGCGGGCAACCCGTTGTTCAACGCCGACGGATCGCCCTCGCTCTTGCCGATCGAGACGCCGCAGTTCGACGGGAACGGAAACCCCCTCTTTGCGGTTCCGATCACCGACAGCGTCGCGCCGGGGCAGCTTACGACCTGTAGTGTCGGTTTCGCTGCGACGTTGGGCGGGGCGTGTTCTGGGACCTCGATCAACACCCGGTACAACCTCCAGACCGATCCGTTCCTCGAACGATTCCTCGGCAACTCGCCCAAGCCCCGCCTGTCGGTCGGCGTCGGCGTCAACTGGAACTCGCCGTTCGGCCCGCTGCGGCTCGATCTGGCACACGCTTTCCTGACTCAGGAAGGCGACGATACGAAACTCTTCACCTTCAACGTAGGGACTGCATTCTAATGCGTAATACCAAGACCATTCTCGCGGTGATCGCCGCTGCGGGCGCGACGTTCGGCGCTGGCGCCGCCGCCGCGCAGGCGCTCGTCGACACCAAGGTCGCGATCGTCGATGTCGAACGCATCATGAGCAGCTGCACCGCCTGTACCGCCGCAGCGACTCAGCTCCAGGCGCAGCGCACCCAGTTGCAGCAATATGCGCAGCAGCAGGGCACGCCGCTCCAGACTGAGGAAACCGCGCTTCAGGCCGCGCTCAAGGCAGCAAATGGCAAGCCCGATGCAGCGCTTACCGCACGTATCCAGGCGTTCCAGCAGCGCCAGCAGACCGCGCAGCAGCAGTTCAGCGAGCGTCAGCAGACGTTCCAGCGCAACGTCCAGTATGTGAACCAGCAGGTTGCACAGCGGATGGTGCCGGTTATCGAGCAGATTTCGCAGCAGCGCGGCGCGCATATCGCGATGGCGAAGGATTCGGTGCTGTATGCGGCGACCAACATCGACATCACCGATGCGGTCCTCGCCGCGCTGAACCAGCAGCTGCCGAGCGTTCAGACCGTCGCTCCGCCGCCGCAGCAGCAACCGGCACAGCCGACCCAGCCGGCACCCACCGGCCGGTGAGCGACGCCGCCGAAGGAAAGGCCGCGATCGGCCCGCTCGACGTGACACGGGTGATGGCGGCTCTTCCGCACCGCTATCCGATGTTGCTTGTCGATCGGGTCGAACAGCTGATCCCCGACGAGCGCATCGTCGCGATCAAGGCGGTGTCGATCAACGAGGAGTTCTTCCAGGGGCATTTCCCCGGAAGGCCGATCATGCCCGGCGTCCTCCAGGTGGAGGCGCTGGCGCAGGCGGCGGGTGTGCTCGCGGTTGAGAGCCTCGGCCTCGCGGGTACCGGCAAGCTGGTCTATTTCATGTCGATCGACGGCGTGAAGTTCCGCAAGCCGGTCGAGCCGGGCGTGCTGCTCCGGCTTGAGGTTGAGTTCGTCCAGAAGCGTTCGCGCATCTGCAAGTTCTCCGGCAAGGCGTATCTGGGCGACGACCTGGCCACCGAGTGCGAATTTACCGCGATGATCGCCGATCCACCCTCGGCCTAAACCGCGCTGCCCACCATATTGCATTCTGACGCGGTGCCGTGTAACGCGCCGCGTCCGCTGCCGGTCGGAAACCGGTGGCTAATCCAGAAGGAATTTTCCGTGAAGGCCGATACGCACCCCGATTATCACATGATCAAGGTCCAGATGACCGACGGTACCGTGTACGAGACTCGCTCGACCTGGGGCAAGGAAGGCGATGTGATGCAGCTGGAAATCGATCCGTTGGCGCACCCGGCCTGGACCGGCGGCCGCGGCCACCTGCTCGATAGCGGCGGCCAGGTCGCGCGCTTCAACAAGCGTTTCGGCGGACTCTCGCTCTCCAAGAAGTGAGCGTTACGGGCGCTGCGCCCGGTCGAACCCGATAGAGCGGCCCGTCCCGGACCCCGGGGCGGGCCGTTTGCGCTGGAAAGCCGTTAACGCGGCATTAGCCATCGTCGCCTAGGTTTGGCGCATGGTTTCGACGGGCAAACGCAGCATCACCGCAGAATTCGAACCGGCAGTGCTCGGCCGCCGCCGCGCGCCGCGTGCGCCGGTGTCGCTCGACGCCAAGGTCGGCCGCGGTGGTCTCGACCGCGCACTGTGCAAGGTGGTCGACCTGTCGACCCACGGTGCCAAGATCGAGACCTACTCGGCCGTGCGCCGCGATTCGATGATCTGGCTGACGCTGCCGCATGTCGGCCACTGGGCGGCGCGCGTGGTGTGGTCGAACGACTTCGAAGCCGGGCTGGAGTTCCAGATCCCGCTCAGCGAGGACGAGTTCGAACTGCTGGTTTCCTGAAGAGGCGCGCAAACCCGCACATCCTGTTTGGACTCGTCGGCGTTTCCGCTTAAGAGCGGCCAAACGCCGTGATCCATGCACTCGCCAACCCCACGCGCTTCCTCAAGATCGCGCGCCCGCTGACGCCCATCCTGTTCTGGAGCGGGTTGCTGCTGACGCTTGTCGGTGCCTGGGGCGGCTTGACGCAGACGCCGCCCGACTATCTGCAAAAGGAAAGCGTCCGCATCCTCTACATCCATGTGCCGAGCGCGTGGCTGGGGATGGGGGGGTGGAGCGCGCTGGCAATTGCGTGCTTTGCCTATCTGGTGTGGCGGCATCCGTTGGCGATGGTTGCGGCGCGTGCGACGGCGCCCGTCGGGGCGATGTTTGCCGCGCTATGCCTGATTACCGGGGCGATCTGGGGGCGGCCTACCTGGGGTACGTGGTGGCAATGGGACGGGCGGCTGACGTCGATGCTGTTGCTGTTCTTCATCTATATCGCGTGGATTGCGCTTGAACGTGCCGACCGCGAGCGGGGCGGGGACGGGCGCATTCCGGCGCTGTTCGGGATCGCAGGAACGGTACTGCTGCCGGTGATTCGCTATTCGGTAGTGTGGTGGAACACGTTGCATCAGGGGCAGAGCCTGACGCTGACCAAATCGACGATCCATGATTCGATGCTGTGGCCGCTGCTGCTGACGCTCCCCGGTTTCTCTCTACTGTTCGGCGGCATCGTCCTGATGCGGATGCGTGCAATCCTGGCGGAGCAGCGCGTCGAGGCGCGGATGCGGCGGATGACGGCATGAACCACTGGCCGTTTATTATTGCCGCCTATGCGGTTGTGACGCTGGGCATTGGTGGTCTGTCGCTGGCAAGCTGGGTTGGGATGCGCCGCGCCGAAGCCGCTTCTGAAGCATTGAGGGACCGGCGATGAAGGCGAAGCACCAGCGATTGATCCTCGGGCTGCTCGCACTGGCCGCGATCGGCGGGGCGAGCGGGTTGGCGCTGTCGGCGCTGCGCGATCAGGCTGCGTTTTTCTACACCCCCAGCGACCTCGCCACGAAAGCACCCCAGCCAGGCAAGGCGGTACGACTCGGCGGCATGGTGCAGGCGGGCAGTATCAAGAAGCTGGCCGACGGGATCACCATTTCCTTCATCGTCGCGGACAATGGCGGGACAGTGCCGGTGCGCTTCACCGGCGTCGCCCCGGACCTGTTCAAGGAAAATTCCGGCGTCGTGGCCGAAGGCAAGTTCGAGGCGGACGGCAGCTTTACCGCCGACAATCTGCTCGCCAAGCATGACGAACGCTACATGCCGCCCGAGATCGCCGACAAGATGCCCGCGCCCGGGAACATGGGGCGATGATCGCCGAAGCTGGGCTGGCGGCATTGTGGTTCGCAGCGGCATTGGCGCTGCTCCAACTGGTCGCGGCGGCGCTGGGGTTGCGGCTGCATTCGAGCGCGTCGGGGAATGACCTGATCGCGGCGGTCCGTCCGGTGGCAATCGTTCAGGGGCTGCTTGCCGCACTGTCCTTTGCGCTGCTCATCACTCTGTTCGTCCAGTCAGACATGTCGGTATTGCTGGTTGCGCAGAACAGCCATTCGGCCAAGCCGATGCTCTACAAGGTGGCGGGCGCATGGGGGAACCATGAAGGCTCGATGCTGCTCTGGGTCACCGTGCTGGCGCTGTCGGGCGGAGCGATTGCGTTGCTGGAGCGGCAGCTTGATCGCGCGACGCTGACCGCGACTTTGGGCGCGCAGGCGGCGATTGCATTGGGCTTCTATGCTTTCCTGCTTATCGCTTCGAACCCGTTCACCCGGCTCGATCCGCCGGCGCTGGACGGGCTGGGTCTCAACCCGCTGTTGCAGGATCCCGGTCTCGCCTTCCACCCGCCGACGCTGTATTTCGGCTATGTCGGCCTGTCGGTGGCCTTTTCCTTCGCGGTGGGCGCGATGCTGACGGGGGTGGTCGGCCCGGCGTTCGCGCGCGCGATGCGGCCCTGGGTGCTTGCGGCCTGGGTGTTCCTGACGATCGGCATCACGGCAGGCAGCTATTGGGCCTATTATGAGCTGGGCTGGGGCGGCTGGTGGTTCTGGGATCCGGTCGAGAATGCGTCGCTGATGCCGTGGCTTGCCGCGACGGCGCTGCTTCATTCGGTCAATGTCCTGGCGGCGCGCGACGGGCTGCGCGCCTGGACGCTGATGCTTGCGGTGGTCGCCTTTTCGATGTCGATGCTCGGCACCTTTCTGGTCCGCTCGGGTATTCTGACGAGCGTCCATGCCTTTGCGGTCGATCCGACGCGCGGGTCGTTCATTCTGGTGCTGCTCGCACTCTACATCGGTGGAGCGCTGCTGCTGTTCGCGTTGCGGGCAGGTACGATCCGGGCCGGGCAGGGGTTCGATCCGCTGAGCCGCGAGGGCGGACTGGTGCTCAACAACCTGTTGCTGACCGTCATTCTCGGCATTGTGCTGATCGGTACCCTGTATCCGATCGTTGCGCAGGCGATGGGCGAGCAACTCTCGGTCGGGCCGCCCTTCTTCAACAAGACTGCCGGGCCGATCGCATTGCTGCTGGTCGCGGCGATGGCCGTGGGGCCGCTGCTCAAATGGCGGCGCGACAATGCCAATGCGGTGCTGGGCAAGCTGACCGTGCCGGTCGCTGCGGCTATGCTGGCGATGGCGGCAACCTTCGTATTGGCACCCGGCACCGGGTGGATGGAGATCGTTGCGCTGGGGCTTGCCGCCGGTCTGACGATCGCGAGCTTCGCGCCGCTGTGGAAGCGTAACCTGCTGCGTACGCCGCTTTTCACCTGGGGCATGGTGATCGCGCATTTCGGTGTCGCAGTCAGTCTCGCCGGGATGGCGATGGACAGTGCCTTCACCAAGGAGCGGTTGGTCGCGGCAACCTATGGCCAGCCCTATCAGGTCGGGCCGTGGCGCGTGGTGCTTGATGGGGTGGGCCCGGCGATCGGCGACAATTGGTCGGCGATCGAGGGGCGGGTGACTGCCCGCCGCGATGACGGCCCGGCGATCCTGCTGCGGCCGCAACGCCGCTTCTACGCATCGCCCCCCACCGACACCGCCGAGGCGGCGATCCGGACCCGCTGGGACGGGCAGCTTTATGCCGTGCTGGGGGAGCAGGATGCGCAGGGGCGCTGGCAGCTGCGGCTGTGGTGGAAGCCGTTCGTGACCTTGATCTGGTTCGGCGGCGGGCTGATTGCGCTCGGCGGCGCGTTGTCGCTGTTCGGGCGGCTGTTCCGCGAGCGGCGCAATGCGCGGCGGCGGGAGGAGGCGGAATGAGCCGCTGGAAGCTGTGGCTGCCGCTGATCGGTTTTGCCGCGCTGATTAGCGTCGCGATCTTCGGCCTGCGCGGACCTGGTGAGGCGGTGGTCAAGTCGGCTTTGGTCGGCAAGCCGCTGCCCGAGTTCGCCCTGCCCGCGATGGTGCAGGGCAAGTCGGGCCTGACCCGCGCCGACCTTGCCACCGGCAAGCCGCGTCTGCTCAACGTCTTTGCCAGCTGGTGCGTACCGTGCATTGCCGAGGCACCGCAGCTCATGAAGCTCAAGGCCGCCGGGGTGCAGATCGACGCGGTCGCGATCGCCGACACGCCTGAGGCGGTGGCGACATTCCTGTCGCGACATGGCGACCCCTATGCGCGGGTCGGCGACGACCGGCAGCGCGCGGTACAGATCGGACTCGGCTCGTCGGGCGTTCCGGAGACCTTCGTGATCGACGGGCAGGGGCGGATCGCGATGCAGCATATCGGCGATATCCGCGAGGATGACGTGCCGAAGCTGCTCGCGGCGTTGGAGGCCGCGCGATGAGCCTGATCCTCGCCATTGCCCTGGCCGCAGGGGCACCCGCCGATCTCGGCTACACACAGCTGCCCGATGCGCGGCAGGAGCAAGCTGCGGCGGACCTGATGTTCGAGCTGCGCTGCCTGGTGTGCCAAGGCCAGTCGATTGCGGACAGCGACGTGTCGATGGCCGCCGACATGCGCCGCGTTGTGCGCCAGAAGATCGCAGCGGGAGAGAAGCCCGACGATGTCCGCGCGTGGCTGATCGAACGTTATGGCAGCTATGTGACCTATGACCCGCCATTGAGCTGGGCCACAGCGCCTTTGTGGTTCACACCGTTGCTGTTGCTCGCGCTGGGCCTCTGGATCGCGCGCGGCAGTTTCCGCAGGAGGCGCGGCTGATGGGATGGGTGATGCTCGCGCTGGTTGGGGCGACCGCGTTCGGACTGCTCGGACTGTTCGGCGCGCCGCGCGCCCTGTGGAGCTTTGGTGCGGCGGCACTGATGCTCGGCGCGACCGGTTATGCGCTTCAGGCGAAACCTGGGCTCGCGGGGGCACCAGCGGCGAGCAAGAAGGCTGCGGTCGATGACGAGGGCGTAGCGCGGATGCGCGAACTGCGCGGAGCGATGTTTGGGCGCTTCACCTCGCTCGATACCGCATTCTTCCCCGCCGACGCGCTGATCCGCACCGGAAATCCCGATAGCGCGGCGCGGATGATGCTGGGCGCGGTGCGACAGGAGCCGCAAAATGCGGCGCTGTGGACATGGCTTGGCATGACGCTGGTCGAAGCGGATCAGGGGACGATGTCGCCCGCTGCGGGGCTCGCATTTCGGCGTGCGACGACGCTGGCCCCCGGGCATCCCGGGCCGTTCTTCTTCTATGGCATGGCGCAGGCTCGAGCAGGGCAGCCGGAGGCGGCGGTACCGCTATTGCAGCGTGCCTATCAGTTCGCGCCTGAGCGTGCGGAGTATCGTGCGGACATCGCCCGCGCACTGATCCAGATCCAGATGCTCGCGGCGATCCGTGCGCGGGCAGCTCAGGCCCCCGCACAATAAGGTCAGCGCGCTGCTGCCTTTTGCGCCAGTTGCGCCTCGACCAGCTGGATCGCCTTTTGCACCGCCGCCTCGATCGACAGAAAGCTGGTGTCCAGCACGGCAGCATCGGGTGCGGCGATCAGCGGCGCTTCGGTGCGCTTGCTGTCGCGTTCGTCGCGGGCGCGGATATCGGCGAGGACCCGGTCGAGGCTAACCCCTGATCCGCTCTTGCGCAGTTCGGCATGGCGGCGGCGTGCGCGGATCATCGGGGTCGCCTTGACGAACAGCTTGGCGTCGGCGTCGGGGGCGATGACCGTGCCGATATCGCGCCCGTCCAGGATCGCCCCGGCGGGTTGCACTGCGAATCGTTTTTGCCGCTGAAGCAAGGCGGCGCGAACCAAAGGGTGCGCCGAAACGATCGAGGCGGCCTTGCCGACCTCATCGGTGCGCAGCCATTCATCGGCGAGCAGCAGGTCGTCGAAACTGGTCGCCGCGACCGCGTCGGCCTCCTGTGTTGGGTCCTGTTCATCGCGCAGTACCGTGGCGGCAACCGCGCGGTAGAGCAGGCCGGTATCGAGATAAGGCAGGGCGAAATGGCGCGCCAGCGCGCGGGCGATGGTGCCTTTGCCGGAAGCTGCGGGTCCGTCGACGGCGATGATCATGGCTGGTGGTCGGTCAGTCGGTCGAGAGTGGGGAAAAAGCCCGGATAGCTGGTCGCGACCGGGCTGGCATCGTCGATCGTCACCGCATCGCGCGCGCCGAGTCCAGCCACCGCCATGCTCATCGCGATACGATGATCCAGTTTTGAGGCGATCTGTGCGCCGCCGGGCAGCAGCTCGCCGCCATTGCCGTGGATGGCGAGGCCGTCCTCATACTCCTCAAGCTGGACCCCATTGGGTTCGAGCGCGGCAACCATCGCCGCGATTCGATCCGATTCCTTGACGCGCAACTCCTCCGCCCCACGCGCGACGGTGCGCCCGCTGGCGAACGCCGCGGCGACGAACAGCACCGGGTATTCGTCGATCATGCTGGGGGCGAGGTCGGGCGGCACCTCGATTGCGGTGAGCGGGGCGTGGCGGACCCGAAGATCGGCGACCGGCTCGCCGCCCACGTTGCGCGCGTTCAGCTCGGTGATGTCGGCGCCCATCATTTTGAGCGCGGTGATGATGCCCGTGCGAGTCGGGTTCAGCCCCACATTGGCGATGACGATATCGGAGCCTGGGACGATCGACGCGGCGACCATCCAGAATGCGGCGGACGAAGGGTCGCCGGGGACGGTGATCTGCTGCGGCTTCAGCTCCGCCTCACCGCGAATCGCAATGATGCGGCCCTGAGGCGTTTCCTCGACCGTCAGCTCGGCACCGAAGCCGCGCAGCATCCGCTCGCTATGGTCGCGGGTCGGCACGGGTTCGATCACGCGCGTGACGCCCGGCGTATTGAGGCCTGCGAGGAGCACTGCTGACTTGACCTGGGCCGAGGCGACAGGGAGCGAATAGTCGATGGGCACCGCGGGGCAGAGGCCGCGCATGGTGAGCGGCAGGCGACCGCCGGGGCTCGACGTGAACTCCGCGCCCATCGCCGAGAGCGGATCGATCACGCGGCCCATCGGGCGCTGCGACAGCGATGCGTCGCCGGTGAAGGTCGCGGTGATCGGATGGCTGGCGACCAGGCCCATGAGGAGCCGGGTAGACGTGCCCGAATTGCCCATCTCCAGCGCGGTCTGCGGCTGGAGCAGCCCGCCCACGCCGACGCCGGCGACGTGCCAGATGCCGTCCGCATCGCGCTCGATCTGCGCCCCCATTGCCCGCATTGCCGCAGCGGTGGCAAGGACGTCTTCGCCCTCCAGCAGCCCTGTGATCCGACTCTCGCCGACCGCCAGCCCCGCGAACATCAGCGACCGGTGGCTGATCGATTTGTCGCCCGGAACGGTGACGCTACCGCGCAGCGGGCCGCGAGCGGAAATGGCGAGGGGGAGGATAGAATGCGCACTCATCGGCGGCGGCTTTGACAGGGGGCTTGCGCTATGGCAAGGCGCGCGCCACTTCACGGGGACAAGTTTCCCGTCATCCCTGTAAATTCGAACGAAAAGGCATGGAACGCCACATGGTGAAGCCGGAATGGGGCACGAAGCGGAGCTGCCCGAAATGCGCGACGCGCTTCTACGATCTGACCAAGGATGAGCCGGTCACCTGCATCAGCTGCGGCTATGCGTGGGAACCGGAGCCGATTCTGAAGTCGAAGCAGCCGCTGCCGTTTGAGGCGGCCAAGGCCGACATCGAAAAGGTGAAGAAGGACGATACAGACCTTGGTGACGAGGATCTGGACATCGACGAGGACGCCGAGGGTTCGCCCGACGATGACGTCGATCTGGGTGGCGACGACGACCTGGGCGTCGATACCGGCGACAGCGACGAAGAAACCTGAGAAAAAGCGGTTGCACACCGCGCGATGGCTGCTAAAGGGCATCGCCTTCCCGGAACGGATGGGGCCGTAGCTCAGCTGGGAGAGCGCTGCAATGGCATTGCAGAGGTCAGGGGTTCGATCCCCCTCGGCTCCACCAATCCCCCTCGCCAAAGTCTTGAGTTTACTCGACTAAATGGCGAGGGGTCGGGAGCGATCCCACAGAAGTTCCCACGTCGCTCCTTCGTTCGTGTTGGACGCCAGTGAACATTCTTGGGCAAATCCACTGCCGACGCCGGTAGCCGAATATTCACCGATCCGCGCCAATCGTGACCCGGCACAATGTCCGGAGATCACGTGAGCGCCTTCCAACCCATCTCACCTCGCGCTGCTGTGCAGCTGCTAGAGGACGCCGACACCGGCCTTGATTGTGCGCAGCTGCTAGCCGACCTGGCGGAAGCCGGGCGGGTGAAGGGCTATGCGCGCCTAGTCGAGGTTAGTGGCGTCGGGCGCCCGACGAGCGAGGTGCGCGACGGGCGGATCGATCGTGCCGTCTGGAAGCGCATTGTCGCCGAAGACAAGGTCGCCAGCATCTATTCGACGGGCTCAGTCCGCTTGGGCGGCGATACTGATCCGTCCGGCGCGATCAGCGTGCTGGGCATTCGGTTCGACGAGAAATCGGTCAAAGCGGCGGCGGTCGAGCATGGCCGTTCGAAACCAGCATCTTTGCCAGCTGAGCGAACGGCGAAGCCGGTAGTCCAAGTCCATCCCGCCGAGCCCGTTGCGGAGGTGGTGCAGGCTGTCGCGGTCGAGGAACGACCCCGGCGCATATTGCCTGACGACGCCGTCGCTATGTCGGTCGATGAGGCGTCAGCGGCTCTCGGTATCAGCAGGGGCACGGTCTATAAGCTGATGGACACAGGCACGCTGGAGTCCAAGAAGGTTGGCGGCCGCCGACTGGTTTCAGCCGCGAGCGTTCGCGCGCTGCTGACGCAATCCTAGCGGGTCAGAGGTCGCGCACCGAGCGACGGCGGGAGCGTGCTGGCGTGGCGCTCAAACAGCGTGAACTAAGCTGGAACAGGCTGTGACGTATCGATGAACGCGCGGCGAGCATCGATGCTGGCGATGTCCCTGCCTTACTGTTGCCTCTTGAGTTGGTGAGTTTAGAATGTATCGGCCACTCGATCGTTACAGTGGGATGCGATAGGGCGCGGCAGGATGCAAACGGAGGCACGGCCAGAAGCTCGCTTGAAAGCAGCGGTCATCGACCGCCTGTTTTCCAGTGCGCATGTCGATCAGGACTCAGTGCTCGTTAGCGAAATGGTCGTGGAGAACTGGGCGCGCCGAGCCGACGTGGTGTTGGCGAATGGCAAGCTATGGGCTTTCGAGATCAAGTCCGAACTAGACAGCCTTGCGCGCTTGCCTGGCCAGATCGAGGTGTTCTCGCGCAGCTTCGAAAAATTTGTGGTCGTCGTGGCTGCGAAGTTCGAGGACGCTGCCCGTAACTTGATCCCGGAAGGTGTCGGCCTGTGGGTCGAGATGGCGGATGGTTCGTTGCGCGAGAGAGCGCGACCGAAGATCAATACTCTCTCGAAGTCGGCAGCAATCCGGATGATGACGGCGAGCGAATTACGCCGGCTGCTCGCCTGCAACGGCTCTGCTGGCATCGCGGCGTTTCCACGCAGCGAACTTGAACGGCTCGCTTCTTATCTGCCAGCATCGGATCTGGCGAATGCGGCGCGAGACGCGATTAAGCGTCGGCACCGCGCCCGACACGCCAGCTTCTGCGACGCTCGTTCAACTACAGGCACCCTGTCGGCGCTGACAAGCCTCCGTCGGCGTGATAGCCGCTTGCCCGGCGTTGCCTTGGAACAGCCCAGCATATGCATGCCACTACCGCCAGTTGCGGTGCCGCTCCATCATCCCGCGATCGTCATCGCTCCAGCCGGTCCGGTTCTTCGGCGCATCAAGCGCTAGAAGTCGTCTCCATCCCCATCTTCCTCGTCAAGATCAGGGTCGCGGAGGGACAAGGTGTGCTGACGCTCTAAATGCATATTCACGCGCGCAGCAATCCAGTTCGCGGGTGATCCAAAGCCGGGAGGCACCTCGCCGGTAGATGCCGTATCGCGGATCATCTTGGCGCCCCAAGATTGGCTGGCAAAGGGAATGTCCCAATCGGGCAAGGCCACAATTGCTTTTGCGCACGCGACGTATCCCCCGTCGTCATCACGCCGACGCTCGTAGTGCCAGCGAAGATCTAAGCAGTAATCGATGCGGGGAACGAACCGACTGATCATCGGCTCGAAGGGCACGGGGTAGATTGAGCCGTGGTCTCCATAAATGGCGACGTTGTTGCCGCCGATATGCCAATGGAAGTCGCGTTCGATGATCTCGAGGCTGCCCCGAGTATCACCGTAAGCGGACACCGCCTTTGGATAGCTGGACGACATTATGGCGATGCGTGCGGCGGCATCGATCGTGCGCAAAGCTGTGATAACCCTGAGGCATTCGTTCTCGCGAGGCTCAAGCGATCCCCGCACATAACCGAAGTCCAGCACCACCAGCATGTTGTTCACGTCGTCAACGGCGCTCATGGCTGCCTGCAATGACGGCAAGTCCTGGGCCGGGTGTCGAGATCGGACAACCACGACACCATAGTCCCGCTCGAGCTTCCGAACCTGCTGGATGAAGGGTCGTTCAGGCGTGCCATCGCGCAAGAGAGCGACAGGCACCGCTTGGGGGGATTGCGATGCAAGCCCGCGCCAAGTCGCATAGGCATCGTCCGGATTGCACAGACCCTCAAAGCCCGCACATGATTGCCCCGGGAAACTATTTAGATCGAGGAAGAACGGACCGCCCACGGTTTCGGCGATTGTCGCCAACACTCGGTCGGGCTGGTCGATCCTGCCCAACTTGCCCAACGAGACGAGCGGGATGAGCGCCGACTTGGTATCCGTGCGAAGCTGACGAAACCCCTTCAGCTCCGCTTGCCGGGACCGGATGGCCGGAAGATACTTGATCGCGTCCAGATTTTCAGGCGTCACCAGCCGGCTCCTCAGGTTCGTCTTTGCGCCGCGGAACTCGCGGGGGCGCTGTGGTCGGGGCGGTTCCCATCAGATCGAGCACCGATCGGACGGCAAGAGAGATGTTATTGGACGTCGCACTCCACTCAGCGGCCTGCCCGCGCGTGTCCTTCAGCTCGGTTTCGAGCTCGACGATTCGGGTCCGTTGAGCCGCTAGGTTCTTTCGCTGCGAACCAATGATCGCGCCAAGGACGACGCTGATGGTCGTTGAGGTGCCGATCGCAACGCCGGCGAGTATCAACGGCTCTGTCCACAGCAAGGCGACGACACCCACCACGCCGAAGATGAACCCGCCCACCGCCAGGGTCGCGCCCAGCCAAGTTGTCTCTGATAGGTCCGGTGCGCGCACGCCCGACACTGCCCCCTCGAATCACCCTGCTACATCCTGCAAACTTTCGACAGGATAGGAAGAGCGAGTGCGACCAGATTGGGGCGACTCTCATCATTCTGCTGAAGCGACCACCCGCAGGGTGGGAGCTCAGCAGCTGGTTTCGCCACCTCGCGGGGGGCAGCGCTTGCTTCAAGGCAGCCTCGTCATGATGATAGGCGCATGATCAGGGGTGTCCCCACAATCGTCGCGGACTGCTTGGTGCGTTGGGCGGCAAACACGCCGCAGGTCGAGCGGATGTGGCTCTTCGGCTCGCGGGCGCGAGGCACGCACAGAATCGACAGCGACATCGACCTGGCCGTCGAGCTTGTGGGCTGGGACAGCGACGATCCAGACAAGCAGGGCGAAGCGCTGGCCGACTGGATCTTCAATGCCGACGACTGGCGTCATCAGCTACGCGGCATCACGCCGCTGAACATCGACTTGAACCCAATGTCGCTCGAGGACCAGCGAGTATGGCCAGCTGTCCGGCGTGAGGGCGTGATGGTGTTCGAGCGTGGATAGAAGGCGAACGACCTACCCTTAAAGCATCAGAGCCGCAGCCGGGTTCAGCTGCCTGCCAGCTTCTTCTCCGGATCGAGACCTACGGCACGCCTGAACCGCGCCATCGTGCTTTGCACCGAACGCCCACCGCGCAGGTCAAGCATGGCCGACGCTAGGTGCAGGCGAACGATCGGCGGCAGCTCCTTGTCGTCGGCAGCCGCGCGAAGCACCTGCATCGCCTCGTCAGGTTCCATCTTGCCGCTGAATCGCTTCTTCATTTCAGCGAACTGCTGCTGGGTGACCGTGTTATCGACCATGCCCGTCTCCCACTGGTTGCGTCATCGCCGCAGCTTCGACGTGCTGATGTGTTTAGGGCGCCAGCAGATAACCTCGGCTTCCCTGCGATCACCCTTCAGCGCCACCATGTCAGACTTTGCGATGGTCGCTCGGACCAGCAGCGCCTGATCATCCTGCTGGTAGCGGTGGAGGAAGGGGAAGCGTTCAGCTTGGTCACGCTCCAAGCTCCAGCTGAGGCCCCACTTGTTGTTCCGATAGCAGCCGCGATAGACGGTGAGCTGATCCGGCAGAGCTTCGAAGGCAGCCCGTTCCTCTGCGGTCATCATCTCGTTGCGCCATAACCCTGGCTCGTCCCGCGTATCTCCGAATGGCGTGTCTAGCAGATCATCGCTCAACAGGCCGATGTTATCGCAGGTTGTCCACTCTTCGCCCAGCAGCGTCATCCAGTCGCCATCCTCCATCCGCCACGCAATCTCGATCACCATGCCGAGGCGGTTGTAGCTGTTGGCGAATCTTACATGCTCCCGGCCCTGCGCCAGCGTCATCGGTGAGAAGTCGGTCATGACACGAACATCGCTTCGACGATGGCTTGCATCAACACCCCGCGCGGCACCGGCACGTTGACAGTGGTATAGCCGCTGTTGTTCGCCCGCCGCTGACCGTAAAGCCCTGCCCATTGACGGCCATGCTGACGCCAAGCCCGCTGAAGTGCCGGCACCGGTAGCAGGACGCATGTCGCGGCCGGCGCATGAGCATAGGCGATGAAGTCGGCAGCCAAGGGCTTCTGCACCCAGCCGGGCAGTTTGCGGGTTTCGTCGGACCAGCGCTCTAGCAGCACGTCGGGCCAATCTTCGGTGCGGATCTTCTCGTCCACAGTGAAGGTGCGACCGCAGGCCAGGGTCAGCAGTCGGTCGATACCGCCGCGCTGCGCCCAACCATCCTGATCTACGGCCACCGCACTGACCAGCGTGGGAAATGCCCGCCGATATATTGGCAGCCACCATTCGTCCCCGAACCGCTGGGACAGCGCCAGGCTATCCTTGAAGCGGTGGACACGCTGATAACCCGTCGCTCGGGGTTGGTGAGCGACGGGTTGCGAGGTCAGAAGCCGAGGGGGTGTCGGCTCCCAATGTCCTGAGTTAACTGAGACGGTCGTCCTCCTTGTCGTGTTCGTCCTCCCCCGGGTCGCTGATCGGACAGCCCGGCCCGCCCATGCCCCGAGGCCTGCCGGTCCAATGCTCGTCCTCTGCGTTGCCGGTATCCAGCTCGTCACCATCGGGTTCGAAGTCAGGGTCGCCGTCCTGCTCGTCCATCTGCTCGATCGCGCGTTCCACCAGTCGATCGAGCGCCACGCGGGGCAGGCTCGGGATGGCGGATAGCAGCATGTCGATGGGCAGCGCTTCCGGCTTGCCGTAGCGGATATGCAGGGACGCGTTCATGCCCTGCCCTCCCGCGCTAGCGCCCGGTTGATGCGGGCGACTGTTGCTGGCCGAAGTGTACGCCCGCCCTGCACGTCGTGGATCAGCCGGGGATCGCCGACCGCTTGCCGACCGAAGCGGCTGAGCGGGATGTCGTGATCATTGCAATAGCGAGCCAGGACGCTGGCGATCTGATGCGCGGGCATCGTGCTGGTGATCGTCATGCGAACACCTCCCCGGCTCGCGCCGCGATCTCAGCCTTCACGGCATTCATGCGCTCGGGCCGTCCGACCAATTGCGCCATCATGAAGGTCAGGTCCTGGGCGAACACGCCGGCGGTCAGGAAGGCGATGCGCTCGCCGGTATGGACATAGCCACCCCCAAGCGTTGCGAAATCCGACAGCCATTGAGCGGGGTCGAAGGTGAGGACGGCTGAAGCCACCCCGTCGTTCGTGGTGGTCTGCATTGCTCAGTCCTCCACCACGCCAGTGCGCAAGCGGCGACGCTGAAAGACGCGGTTTGCGCCTTCCTGGAAGGCCGTGCCGATCGTCCCGTGGTCGTCGGGTAGCTCACACGCCATGAAGTCGAACACAGCTTCTAGCGCCGTCTCAACCGTATCCCATTCCAGTTCCTTGCCGCCCTCGTTGGATGAGAGCAGGTCATACGCGTTGAGCGCATGATACTGTAGGACCATCGCCTCGGCCCAAGTCATCGGCACTTGAAAGAGGGTGGCGTTGGCGACGGCATTTGCCTCTCGACAACTGGCCTTCATAGCTCGCTCAAGCGCGAAGCGCTCGGTATCGCCTTTCGGCAAAGCACGCTCGGCATCTTCGATGGCGCTATATTCGGCCTGGGTCTGCTCCCACCGCTGGTGCAGCGCCATGAGGGGCGAAACAGGTTCGTTGACCACAAGGGCGAGGAACTCGGTCCCGACCGCCATGATGTCCGCCACCGTGCCGATGGTTGCGGCCTCGGTTTCCGCTTCCTTGATGGACGCGGCCTCGATGGTCAGCCGCCAGCCGGTCAGGTGCGGCGAAGTCCACGCGATGCGATTGATGATCTTGGCCATCGCTCAGCCCTCCCCGCGCAGCGCGAGTATCGCATAGGCGATGCACTTCGCGTCGAAGTCGAGGTCAGGCAGGATGCTGCGCAGGACGCTGGCGTCCTCGCGCGCGATCATGAACTCGGTTGCGCGAGTCTGACAGTGGCCCCAGCCGCTCGAATGGTTGAGGGCGATCCACAGCTTGATTTCCGATGCGCGGATGCTCTTGTCGGCATGGTCGGCGACCGCCTGTTCCAGAGCGCTCACAGCGTTCCAATGCCGGATAGAAGCGGCCTCATCGTCAATGTCGAGGGCTTCGATCTTCAGCAGCTCGGCCTTGGTAGCAGACCATAGCCGCTCGATCTGGGGGCTGGCCGTTGCTTGCGCTGCATGGGCAGCGATAAGTCCGGCAGCCGCAATGCTGCCGATTGCGCCGAACGCGGCGCGTCGGGTAGTAGGTTTCATAGTCGTGTCCCTTCTAGTCCAAGGGTTGCGATCAGGCTCGACGCGGTGTTCCACCACCTCGTCGGGCCGTTATCTCATTAGGATAACGAAAAGCGTTATGAGTGACGATTTCCGTTGAGTCAACGCTTATCGTTAGGTTGCACCAAAACCGTTGGCGTGGCATGACTTTCCAATGATCACTGCGCCCGTCTGTCGCGCCGCTCGCGCACTGGTCGAAATGAGCCAACAAGAGCTTGCTGACGCCGCCGGTGTGGGACAATCGACCGTGCGCAATTTCGAGGCAGGTCGGTCTGTCCCGATCGGGAATAATCTCGTTGCTATCCAATCAGCGCTCGAGCGAGCCGGCGTCGAATTCTTGGCTGCCGACACGCCGGTAGAAGCCGGCGGTGTCGGAGTGCGCCTTCGGTCCTAGCGGTTACTGCCCGGCAGCTTCGTCTTGATATAGCGTGCTGCAGGGAAGTGGATCGCGCTGTGGCAGGGGATGCAGAGCGCCCGCATGTATCGCCACTTGGTGCGATCAGGATGCCCGTGCGGCAGGTCGTGGTGAGCTTCTTTCGATGGTCGGATGCCGCAGCCTTGGCAGATCGGGTGAGCGTCGAGAAACAGGCCGTTACGCTTCTGGCGCGAGTTCGGCCAAGCGGTCCGCTGCTTCGCACGCCATGCAAGGGTGTTGCTCATGTCATTTTTCCTCTCAGTGGTTGATCCAACCACCACTGCCCAGATCACTAGCGCCCGTAGGGCGCGTTCTTCTGAATGGCCTTGTCGATAGGCCTGGAGTGCGACCATCGTCGTAAACTGTCCGGCAAGCATGGCGCGGTAGCAGTGGCTCATGGCCGGGACGGAGGCACAGCGTAGAGTCACAGAAGGCCGGCGGATCACGTCAGGCTTCAGAAACGCCCGCGTGCGTGACGCTCAATCGCTGCCCCTCGGCTGGCGCCATCTGACCGCCGTGGACGTCGCATTGCTGAAGGAAGCGTTGGCGAAGGCCGCCGCGCCAGATGCCGATCTGCGAACCTTGGAAGGATGCCTGCTGGCCTGGGCGACCCTGGCGACGGGCCGACACCCGGCCCACTTGCTGGCGCTGTCTATGCGGATGGCGCGCAAGAGCGAGCGGTTAGCGGCTGGCGTGCCAGGACTGGTGTCGATCGATGGCCGGTGGGGATGGTGGCTGCTGGCCGCAGCGCCGCCCGGTCAGCGCAATGCGAGCGACCTGATGTGCCCAACGTCGCCGGGGCTGTATCTGCCCGCCACCAAGGCAATCGCCGAATTAGCTGGGCGCTGCGTGGCGATGCGGAGGAGGCAATCGGCCGGTCGCGTGAACGTGTCGGGGGCGCCAATTCCGCTGTTCACATTCGGAGATGCCCTGCTAGCCAACGTCACGGCCATACTGGCCGCGCGTCACCCGTTGAGCGCACAGCGAGCACGACGCGCCACCACCACACCTGAAGCTCTCGCGCGGTGGCTCCCAGCGGAAATGTTGGGGGCGGCTGGCGGTGACGTGGTGACCGCTTCGATCGCGGGCGGTCGCGTGCTTGGTCAAGGTCAAACCGCGATCTTCTATGGCGCCGTCCGCCACGAACATCTCGTCGACAGATACCGCGCTGCGATTGCACCCATCGATCAGCTGTCGCATCGCGAGGTGCCGGCGCAGTTGGTTGGCGCGCACCTGGGGGATCGTCTCACGCCTTCCGACGAGACAGTCCGATCCCTCATTGCTCGCTTGGCCAGCGGTTTAGGGGATCCGGCGCTGGACGCGGCCGAAAGTCACGAGGCTATGCTCGCCTATACGGTGGCGCTGCTCGGCTTCGCGCTGGCTCACCGTGGCAACAGCGGCACCGTCCCCAGCGCCCGTGATGTCGACGCGGGCACACGGCTGGTCTGGATCCACGACAAGGCAGTATCCGGCGCGCCGACTCGTCGGCTGGTGTGGGTGTGCGACACTGCGATGACCCAGCTTCGCCGATACGATGAACATCTGGATCAACTCCACGGTCGAGTGTCGCCCATCGCCGCGCAGGCGATTACGGCACTGCGCGAGCGATCGGGGCTGCCGCTGTTCAGCATGATGTCCGGCCGCGTCGTGTCGCTCACCGTCGCGCAAGCCTTCCGACGCGCTTTTAGCGGTCAGGGATTGCCTAAAAATGCCGGACGGCACTGGCTGCGCGCGCGGCTAGTGGGACGGTGCAGCACCGAATCCCTCCACGCCCTGTTCGGTCATGGCCCGAGCGGTGACGGCCCCTGGGACGCCCACAGCGCCCTGGACCCGGCTGCTTATCGTGCTGATCTGGCCCAGGTGATCGACCCGGCGCTCTCGACGATAGGCTGGACCGTCCGAAGCCCGTGGGCGGAGTGCCGACGATGAACATGATGGCCGCGATCGAAGTCGATGCCGGCACGTCCTGCGATTGGCGCATGGGCGAGATGATCTGGTCAGCTATCCGTTTCGGGGGTCTGCTGGATCAGCGGGACTGGCCGTCTTGGGCAGTTGGCGTGCAGCGGGACATTGCGGTCGTTGGCCCCCTCATTTCGGTGGAATTGACACACGCGGGCAACCGCGGGGCAGGGCGATGGTTCGCGGACCCGATTACTGCGGTGCTGATAGCTCGGTGGCATCGCGAGGGGCTGTTGTTGCCCGAGGCGGCGGATGCGGAAAGCTGCCTTGCGCTGTTCCTGGCGACGCGCGGCGAGCGAATAGAACAGGTGGCATTGACCAGCCGCAGGGCATGGGAATTCAGACTGCCCGGCCTGCTGCTGGCCTATGCCAGCGGCGATGTCCCGGCGACGTCGGTGCGTCGTTCAACGTGGGAGCGGGTCGTCTATGGCCCCTCGACGCCCGACGAGCCGATGGCCAGCGCGGTAGCGGAAGTCGAGCGAGCCCCGGCTGCGGCTTGGATTCGCGACGAGCTTACCTTGCTGCGCAAGGCTGCTCGTGCGCCCACATATCTGCGGGGGCGGCGCGCTGCGGTCTATCGAAAGGCAATGGCGGCTGGCCAAGTCGAGGCGCTGGGCGCTTCGCCGAGCCCCATCCGGACAGCCCTGCGGCAGTGGGTGGCATCCGCGCTGCGACATGAGAGCGGTCGCGCGTCAAAAGGCTATTCGCCCTCGACCGCCGCGGGCTATCTGCGCACCCTCGCCGAGGTGTTCGACGGCTGGGACGATTGCCCGCTGACGACTGACGCGCGGCTGGTCGCGGACCATGTTCTTGCGGCGCTATTGGCAAGGGAGGGCCGCCCTCAGGTCGAGGCAGTGAAGGCGATGCGATCCTTCCTGAGCTTCGCGAACATCCACCGGAGCGATCCGGTAGAAGTCGGGCTGGACGAAATCGGCATCGATCAGGTTTTTCACGCCGATCTAGTTCTGCCCGACGCTTACGACCGGGCGAGGGCGGCGCTAATACGGATGGGCGATGCCGACGCGGCGGACTTGCTGACGCTGATGTTTCGTGCCGGGCTCCGGCTAGACGAAGCGGTCGCGCTGCGCGCGGGCGATGTCTGCATCCACGGTGATCGCGTCGAACTGATCGTCGAGGCGAACGACGAGCGCGCCCTGAAGACCAAGACCAGCCGCCGCATCTTGCCCCTCGACGTGCTGCTGGAGCCATTCGAGCTAGAAAGCCTGCGGGACCGCGCTTCGGCTCGACAAGCTGCCAGCTTCGTTGATGGCGAAGCATGGCTATTCGGCCACGACCTGGCCATCTCGCCGCCAGACCGGCATCCGATCGCGCGGCAACTGGACCGGGTGATCGCTGTGGCGGCTGGTAGCGGGCGGGTCGGCCACAATCACCTGCGGCACAGCTTCGCATCGTTCCTTCTTGCCACACTTCTGTTGCCGCAGGATGTCGCCCGGCCGGCGGTGCCGGATCGGCTTGGCCCCGTGGTGTCCCCAGAACGCTTTCAGCGCGTTGCCGACAGGCTGCTGGGCGATCAGCGGCTGGGGGCAGGGGCATTGCACGCGGTCAGCCAATTGATGGGGCATACCGGACCGCGCACGACCCTGCGTCACTATTGTCATTTGCTCGATCTGAGCTTGGCCCTGCACTGCTCTCGGCCTTCAGCGATGGGCATGGCCGACAGGGGCTGGCTCCATCACTTGCTCGACGTCGGACCCGACGCGGCCCGCAAGGCGAACTCCCGCGCGGCAGTGCCCACCAGATCGACATCGGCTGGTGTGCGGCCGATCGCCGTCCGGCCTTGCCCAACAGCCATGCTGGGCGGCACGCCAGACGCCGGTTCAATGATCGCTGACAGCCAGCTGCTCGGGGCTGGGGTGAAGCGGCTGACACGCGACCTGTCGCGCAAGCTGGCTGCGCACATGCTGGAGATCGAAGCCCCGTCCAGACGGGTGGCAACGCGAGGATCTGGCAGCCGCGGCACTACCCATGAAGCGGTCAAGCGGCGGAAAGGGGCAGACGGGTATCGGGTGCCGTGGCGGCGGCTGGACATGGCTGGGCAGGGGACATTGCCCGCGCTGCCACCTGGGATAGAGTATGCGCGCTTCGTCGATCGGCTATTGCACCTTTCCCGACGCCCCGTCCGTGCGGAGCGGGAAGCACTCGCGTTGGTCGTCGAACGGTTCCGCGCCGGCCGCTCTGATATTCGGCTTCGGCGTCTGCGCGATGCCGAGGCGTTCGTGCGGCTGCTCGGTGTGATGGGCTTAGATGTCGGTGAGGTGCGGTTGTTGCTGACCAGTGGTCGCGGTCGCGGCGCGACGTCGGATCACATTCACCGCTTCCTCGAAGATAGAAGCGCCATGCCGCAGTTGGCGGGGCGGGGTAGATGGCGGGGTTCGCTGGTCGTCCGGCTGCAACCGCAGGGACTCGACCATCCGATTTTAGCGGTGAAGGCGGCCAGGTTCGCTCTGGCGGCGCTACATGCCGATGTGATCGCTACCGGCCGCCGCGACTGATTTCCCGCATCAACATACTCGGATCATCAATCTCTCATCCGCCATGGTTAACTGTCCTCTGCGCTGCCCATAGGCGCGGTTGAGCTGCGCAATTGCGCGTCTACCCTGCGCAATTGCGCACCTTGGCGGCGCAACGACGCAAGTCGGCATCTTGCCGGATGTTCCCGAATCGTTCTACCCAGCGGATAAGCCGCTGCGGCGGTGATTCGGACATCGATGGAGCATCAGCATGCAGCACGATCTGCAGCTGCGCGCGGCTGCGCGCGCGATATACGACGCCTGCTATCCCTGCGACGAGTGGGCGCCAGTTGGTTTCGACGAGGCCGAGCGGCTGGGGACGATCCACTATCGCCAAGCGGTGGACGGGGCGATGCAGTCTCGATCGGTATTCGCCAGTGCCGGCCAGCTCGAACTGTTCGGCGAGGCGGCATGAGGCGCAAGGGCGAGCGGAAGCTGCAGAAGACCTGGCCCCCTTACGCGGTCGAGGCGATCCGGCATATGATTGCCACCGGGACCGACTGGCTCCAGGCGTGGATCATGCAAGCATGCACACCGCTCGATCGGCTGGCCCGCGCCAGCAAGGTCGATTGGGAGCGGGTGCACGACATCTGCGCGGGCGCGGCTCCCACCCGAGATGAGCTGATTGCCTTCGCTGCCGTGTGGAATGTGGACGTCGAGGTCGTCATCTCAACCATGCCGGATCCGCCGGCGCTGCTCGACTGACGTGGCGCGCTTCAATTCGGACGGGACGCGACAGCCGACCAACCTGTTCGAGTGCGCCGCGTGGCATATCGCTATACAGGTGATCTGCCGCCGCCCTCAATGCCGCCGCGTCGCCGTGTTCGATCCTCACCAGCTATGGTGGCTGTTCGAGCGCAAGCATTGGGACATGCGGTTGGGCGAGGTGAACCGGAAGCTACGGTGCAGCGCGTGCAAGGCGGGCGGAACAATGAGCTTGCTGAGAGGCGAGGCAAAGGCCACGGTGTCGCTGCCTTGGCCGGACGAGCGGGAATGGAAGCGGGCAGTCAGCCGGTTTCGCGCCTGAGCAACCGCTAAAACATTGCCAGCACTGGGGCCCAAACTGGAGCCGACGCTATCGCGGTGCCCAGCGACCCGCCGATCGCGCCCTCAATGATGGTCTTCAGGGACTTGCCAGCGGCCGCAACGATTGAAGGATCCGGCTCGTCGAGGAGCTGCGCCTCTATCGTGGCTACCTGCGCGTCGGCTTTACGACGTTGAGTGGGATCGAGGTCAAGATCGCCAACGTGTCGCTTATAAAGCTCGACAATCGCTTGCAGATCGTTTGCCGAATAATTCGAAGTCTGAATGCCTATGCCCCCGGCTGCGATGTGTTGCAGAGGTGAATTGTGCATGGAGCCGATGTTGTAGGTTACGGAGGAGGCCGACGCGTGTCCCGTCTGCACGGGCTTAAGGTCCTCGACATAGGATGCCAGGTCTCGATTGAACGGCACGATCACAGAAGCAGTGATCTTCCTGATGTCTCCCACTATCTTCCGCCCGCTATAGTAATAGCGATGTGCCAAGCTAAGGAACCAATTCGGGCTTTGGGCTGCACGCTCGATCAAGTGAATTGCTATTCCAAGTTCTTCCTCACGCGCAGTCGGCCAGTTGAGGCGCGCGCTGCCCATCATGCCGCCCCCGTCGCTCGCGTTGTCAAGAAATTGATCGAAGTCTGCTTTGGACTTCAGATCTTCGATTATTGGCTTCAACTCGTCGGCATTCAGCGCCTTCGCCATGCGCTCAAGGGGGCGCTCGAAAGTGTTATAGTCCGCTGTCTGCAGATCCAGCACAGCATTGTTTACCTCGCGCAGCGCGGTCTTGATGGTCACGAGCCGCTCTCCTCAGCGGCCCGCCCAGCTGCGGCCCGATCAAGGATCGCTTGGCGATAGCGCTCCTTCAACTCGACCACGACGCCCTCGACCATGTCGTTCTTCGAGTAACTTCCAACTCGCTCGTCGATCGCAGTCTCCATCTGCTGGATTGCCAACTCGATGCTCTGCGGGTCATTCGGGTCGAAGCTGACACTCGTGATGTCCCCGTCGAGCGCCGCCACCGCCCGCTCCAATTCCTTCATCTTCCGGATCGCCTGATCCAATCCTTTGATCGGCATCTCTAATTTCCCTTTCAGAACAACGTCGCCGGGTCGGGTGCTGGCTTTCGCTTCACCCATGGCTCGCTGGTGCGCTCCATTTCGATCAGGTGATCCGGGAAGCATCGCTCCTGAAAGCCAATGATGTCGTCGAAGCTGCCGTGCAGCCAATGGTCGTATTCGTCCGCGTGCAGCAATACGGGCATGCGATCATGAACGGGACGGATCGCCTCGTTGCAGTCGGTCATCACACCTGAATACACCGCCCCCCACTCGGCGCTGTCACGCCACAGTCCGGCCCAGGCGAAGATCGGCGCGTCCTTTACGCTGAACCATGTGCGGGTCTTCGATCCCTTCGCGCCTTCCGCTTCCGCGAACCCAGTCACCGGGATCAAGCAACGCCACTCCGGCTTGCGAGCAAGGCCGATCCACATGCCCTTCCGCAGGTCCGCGATGTTATTCACCGGCTTCGGCTTCGCGGTCGGGCTCATCGTCTTCAGGCGGAGGGGAAAGCCCCACGTCATCGACTGCATGACGCGCTTGCCGTCAGCCTCGCGCACCACCATGCCCGGTGTGCCGGGATAAACTTCCTCGCCGGCGTTGGACTGAACCGGGTTAGCGACGCCGAAGTGCGCGGCGACTTCAGCGGCAGACTTGCGCACGGTATAGAGGTTGCACATCCCTCAATGCTAATCTCCGCGCTCCTCGAAGCGCAATGGCAAGATGTCGTAAGCATCCAGAGAATGTCATGGGTATGAAGAAGAAATCTCGTCCACCGCTGCCCAAGCCTTGCATCTTCTGCCCTAGGCCGAAGGGCAGCAAAGAGCATTTCTGGTCAGAGTGGATGCATGAGATATTACCACCCCCGCCACCAGAGAACCGGCATAATAGGTTGGTGTTCAAATACTCGCCCTTCGATGGACATTCGGAGAAAGGGCGGAGGGATACCCAAGGCGCGATTCACACCATCAAGCTGCGCGTTGTTTGCGCATCATGTAACAACGGCTGGATGAGCCAGCTGGAGGAGGAGGCTAGGCCCGCCCTGACGGCGTTAATAAGGGGGGAGGAAACAACGCTCGATAGAGCAGCCCTCGACACGGTCGCGCAATGGGTCACGCTGAAGACGATGGTCGCAGAGCACAACGACCCTGACAGCGCGGTCACGCCTCGCGCTGACCGCATAGCCTTCAGGCAGACTCGGGCCATCCCCCCTTATATGCGTATCTACGTTGGTTCCCACACCGTGCCGTTCGAGAAGTCCGCAGGCTTCTTGCGCAACAGTCAGGCGATTGCGCGCAGGAGTGAAGATGAACACTCGACGATTAAAAAGCTCGAAAGGATCAGGCGTGCGCTACGCAATGGCCCGCCACAACCATCGCCTCCACTTGGCGACGTTCCGAACAATATCCAGACGATCACCTTCTTCCTAGGTCACGTTTTTGTGCACATTACCTCGACCCGCGTGGACGGGTTCGCCATCGAGGACATAGCTCTGGTCCCGACGCTCTACGACACTGCGCGGATCATGCCTGCCCAAGCGGCTGAAATGACTTGGCCGCGCGACCCGAAATTCACCCTTGATCAGGTGAATGAAATAGGCGGACTGATGATGAAGGCGCTGGGTGCCCAAGATTACTATTGGATAAGACGGAATGTTCCGCTTCCGCATTCGGCGGTAGCAACGGCAGAGCAGCCGATATACACTAAGACAGCAGAGAGCGGATCCCAGCCCATCCGCCGGCAATGAACGAGCCAGCCAAGAGGGCGGTTAGAACCCAATATTCGAGCGCTTCCCCGATCCGCTTCAATCGCGAGTCCTCGTCCATGCTCAAGGCATGGCATGGCGGGGATGCTGTAGGAAAGTGCCGACGTTTACTGCAGCGGCGACCGCATCATGGCTTCCGCTCGCGCGGCAATGTCCCGCCAGAAACCAACGCCACCAAGGTCGCCGGCTGTCACCTGCTCGCCCACCCGGGTCGCTATATAGCGTGGCAGATCATCGCCGTGCTTCGCCCATAGCGCTGCTGTGAAGGTCTGGCGCTCAGCCTCGGTGTTCAACGCGCAGCCCTGCAAAATGCAGCCAACCGCCCGCCATTGTCCCAGTCAGCGCGGTAGATCGCCTGTCGCGATCGAAGTTGATGGCACGACAGGTCGCCGGCCCTTCCCGCCACCAGCCCGATTGTTCGACCGTATCGATCCTGAGAAACCCGCCTGATCGTCAGCGGACCTTGCGCCGCGCGCGCCAGACTCGCCTCGCTGGCGTGCGGATCGCCTCGCGCGCAACGCCGGCCAGGCTGACAGCGGCCTTTCTCAGGCGCGTCGATGCCAAGCAGTCGCACCCGTTCTCCACCGCAACGCAGGGTATCGCCATCCACGACCCGACAGGGACCGATGGGCACTTGGCCGGCCGCCGCTAACAGAACGGCGCTCAAGATCGAGATCATCACCCTTTCGTCCTAGCGACGCGCCAATCGGGGTCAACGACGGGCCGCATCTATCGCCGGACCCAGACGTTCATCCGGCAAGGAGACCAATCATGATCACCAATCCTGAAGAGACCGAGCGCGGCGATCAGAAAGACACCGAGCTCGTCGAGGCGGAGGAAGATGCCGCGGAGAAGCGCGAGGAAGAGGGCGGCTATCAGTGAACCGTCACGAGCGTCGGGCAGCCGCCGCACGTGACAGGCGCCCGAAAGCGCGGTCTTGCGCCTGCTGTGCCGACTCTCACCACGAAAATGCGGCAGCTTCAGTTCACGAGGGTGTCACCTCGCCGCCCAAGGCAACCGCCCCATCCGCATCGTAGGCATCGCCCCCAATGTCCATCGCCTTGCGGTGGCCGGCCGGGGGGCGGGGACCCGACCCCGCCAAGTGCCGGCAGGTCGAGCAGCACCACATCAGCAAGTGCTGCTATGAACACCGTCGCCCCCTCGCCGGTAATGACTTCAATCCCGCCTTCGGTCCGCCGGAGTTTGAACCCATCGAACTGACCGGACCATCGTTCAAGCCGCGTCACGTTTTCGTCGGAGAAGAAGCCTGGCGCGCGGCGCGCCATGGCGATCGCCTGCTGCGCCTGCTGGAGCTGTTCCTCACATCGCTGCACGGTCTTCTGAAGTTGGGAGGTGCTGATCGAGTCGGTGCCACTCGTGTGTAGCTTTCGCGCCTCTCCGACGGCTTGGCGCAACGCGATCAGGTGATCCCGGCAGTCGCCGTGTTCGATGAGGACGCTGGCACCCAGCAACGGTCCTATCCGCTGATTTTCGAAGGTGTAGATCGGCGCTTCGTTCTTTCCATTGGCTGGACGAAGCGCTTCCGCCGCGTAATCACGGACGCGAACGGACTCTGTCAGCACGGCCCCGCCAAGCGCGATAGGTTGCAGGCGGAAGAAAATGTCCCCCGCTGACTTCTTCATCTGGCTGCGCGTGATGTCGAGCCGGCGCAACCCATCCGACTGGAGGACTGACGTGATACGCTTCAACAGTTCGTCCTCGGCCGCCAATATGGCAGCAAGCCGCAGGAACAGCCCCTGACGCTGCTTCAGTTCATTGTGCTGGCGACGCGCCGCAGCGAAACTCAGTTCATAATGTTTGGGGCCACAATGGCTGCCGATCATGTAGCGATTGCCGGTTTCGTTCTCGACGACGAAGCCGTTCCAATGTCGGTGGCCTTGGCAATGACAGCACCACAGCGCATCTTCGCTTACGGGACGGTGATACTCCCCAACGATCGATGGCTGCAAATTAGCATCCGGGCGCGAGCGCGACAGCCTTTCCACTGCCATTGGATCCTCAATGTCGAGAACCGCTGAGGCCAGCTCTGCGTCCGTCAAGCGGCGTCCATGTCCCATGGAACATGGTTAGAACACCGCTAAGCCTGCGACAAGACGGGCCGTTTCAGCTGGGCCAGCGGCGCGCATAGACAGTTTGAAGGGCGAGCTTCAGGTTACTCAACGCGCGGCATAGATTGACGCTTACCTCGTCTGCGTCGGCGCCCCAACCCCACAGGTTGAGCTGAATAACTGCGCCCTCGGCCTGCTCCTCGCCGAGGTGTTCGAGATCGAGGAAGAAGTGAGGCCATAGGCACCAACCCCAACATGCATCGCGGAAGGTCGGGTCGATCGCTTTCAACTCAACTTCGAGTTCCTGGCCAAAAGAACCGATGTTCGGCACCGACGTGTTCTGCACGAGATCACGAAAGAAGATCGTGAGCCGTAACATCTGCTCGAGCGGCTTAGGCGAGACCCCTGATTCATTTGCCTTCAACGGGCGGAGGCCGAAGTCATTCGTCTCGAACTGCGCCTCAGAGGAGTTGGCCCAGCGCAGGAACTCCACAATGGCGCTTTCAATCTCCGCTGTTCCCGCATGTTTCAGGTCTTCAAGGGTGGCGCGGATCGCGTCTGGCCTGCTCTTGAAGTCGACATAGCGACCCTCAGGCGTGTGAACTGTCTCAGTCCAGGGATGCATGCGCCCCATGTCTGCGGCAATGGTATGCTGATCGGAATCGAAATATGCGAGCATCGTGCGCTTCTACATGGGGCCCCCCGGACGCGGAAGGTCCCGAAGCCGGTGGCTCCATCATCCATATAACCCTGCGGCCCAGGTCGTTGATCTAACTTGATCTGGCACATGATCCGGTGCCGTGATCCCTCAATTCTTCCCACGTTGCATGTGATCATTACTGGAATCGGGTAGTGATTTCGGCCTTGCCAGCCCCCGGATCTAGGTAGACGGTAGCCAGCCGGGGGGACATCGGAATGAAGGAACTGCTTGGATGCGTCTGGCAGCTTGGCGCATTGGCAACAATGGTCAAGCTCACCTTCCTCGACGGCTACGTCTACACGTGGGTGAACTGGATATGGGCGATCCCGATCAACCTATTCCTGTCGGAGATCTGGCCGATCTATTGGCTGATCCTCCGGCCGATATTCAGCTGATCTCGCCGCGAGAACGGGCAGGGGGAGCGCGCCGATGGTAACTTCGATATTCGACTTCATGGGAGCCCTTGGGGCCAGCATTCTGCTGACCGTGCTCGGTATCGGATTGTTCGGCGCTGTTTACGTGAGCGGGCATTGGGTAGCCGAACGCCAAAATTCACGCGTGATGGGCGTCATGGCTGGCCTAATGGTGTTCGCCCTGCTGATATTGCTGTTAGCACGGCCGCACGACGCGCTGAGGGAAACGTCTTGCATTACTGCCGATGACCGCCAAGCCTGCATCGAGGGCGATGATGAATAGCACCAAGCCAGCGCACCCCACGCCGCCGTATTTGCGGTTCCTGCGGTCATGATGCTGGTCGCCCTGCTGGAGATGCCATACGGCTATTATCAGCTGCTTCGACTCGTCACAGCGGTAGCCGGCGCGTGGATCGCCTACAGCGCATGGCAGGCTGATCGAATCGGCTGGGCCATCGCGATCGGCATCGTTGCGCTGCTGTTCAACCCCGTGGTGCCCGTGCATTTCGAGCGGGAAACCTGGGCCATCCTCAACGTGATCGCCGCTGCCATCCTGGGTCTCGCTGGCTGGGCGCTGACGAGGGAACCGAAGGCGAGCGAGCGGTGATTAGTCAGCGCTGGTCGTCGCGCCGCCCTTTGGCGATCCCCGCGACAACATCCTGGGCGTTCTCGGGCTGCTGCTCGTCATTCGCGACGGCGTAGAGGTAATCAGCGGTGGCGGCTGCCTGACCTGTCGGCAGACCAAGGAAATAGCCGGGGGTTTCGACTGCCGAGCGGATCCAACGCTCCGACGGTTCCTTGCCCTCAGCCTTGCGGACAGCGTCCTCGCCGATCCGCATCAATCCCTCGAACGACCGGTAGATCGGCGCCGTGCCGAATTCGCTGAACTGACCCGACACCTTCCGCTCGGTGACGCTGGCGACGTCACGAACGCCGGGAATGCCAGCCCACATCCCGAAGAACACCTTCCTGATCGCCCAGGCGGCCCAGCTTTCTTCATCTTGGGGCCAGTCGCCTACAAGTAGCGACGACAGGAGGGGGCCGGCAATCATCACCCACCATGCGGTCATGGCAGCCTTCTGATAGTTGCCCTTCTGGGCGTCCCGGATCATCTCGCGCTGCTGATTGTAGAGCACGCTGAAGAAGCTGTAGAACATGGTGAGGACGCGATAGCCTTCGCTGGCGTTCTGGATCGCCGCCAAGTCCTTGGGCCGCCCCGAACCCTGCGACTTCCGCACGGCCTTATCGGCGAAGGCAGCAGCGTCGGCTTCCGTCATGCCTTCTTCGATCGCCCGCCGATAACCGCCGAGCCATGTCGGCATGGCGACCAGATACACGTCGATCATGCCGATGCCCCAGAACGCCCAAGCACGCACTCGGTCGAGCGGCGAGGAAGATCCCTCCATGTCACGGAAAGCGGCGGCGATGTCGCGATCGAAGTCGTGAGCGCGGCGAGCCAATTCCGGCGAGCGGGCGAATACGAAATCTCGCGCAGCGCCGCCACCGGAGGCCGCTTCCCCCATGCCGCGGGCGAGCCACTTCGCTCCGACCTGATTAGCCGAGTTCGGCAATCCGCCGACCTGCGCCACCATCGTTGTCATGCGGAATCCCAGGCCCACCAGCGTGGCATTGACGCGAAACTTCCGCAGAACCTGATCGAGGGCACGGATCGACGATGTGTCCATGGCTGCCTCGTTCACCTGACCCCGCAGCCAGTGCTTAATCTGGGCGTGGTATTCCGGGCCGAGCTTGCGATCGATCATGGCTCGGACGCGGCGATCGTCCGTGAACTTGAGGACGTCGCGGATCCAGGCACCGTATGCGATGCGGGTCGTCACTCGCCTGACGTGATTGAACAGCACCGGCTCAAGGGCGAGCATGAGCGGGGCCGCATATTCAGTCCGCTCGATCGTGTGCCCCTTTGGCGTGGAAACCGCCCGGCCCATCTGCCCGAGCAACTTGGCGGCATCGTCTTGGTAGTTGTCGGCAGCCCGGCTGGAGCGAGCGGGGTCGTAGACGATGGGGTAATAGGCACCCTCGATCTCGCCGAACGGCGTCTGGACGCGGCGCGGCTCGACCCGCTCGGGCACGACCCCGGTGATAGCGCGCTCTGCCCGCTCGATCTCTGGCCAGAGCGAGCCGATCTGGCGCCAGACAGCCTGCACGAACTGCCAATCTTCGGCGTTGAGCTCGCGGGCCAGCACAGCCTCAACCTTCTCGCGGCTCCATTGCAGGTCCGGCATCTGCCTGAAGGCGAGGCTTTCACCCCGCACCATCTTATCGAAGTTGGAGTCCGTCCCCGTATTCAGGGCTACGGCGAGCAGGTCCGACCGGGAATAGATGCCAGGCAAAATCTCCATGGTCTCCGGGTTGATCTCCACGAATTCGGGCACCGTCACGCGCTCCGCCATGCGGCGCTGCTGCTCGGGTGGCATATCGTTGTAAAGGCGGGCGAGGGGGGGCGAGCACGTCCTCGCTTAGCTGCGCCTGGTGGTTGGCGGCTTCGGTCGAGCCCTGCACCAACAGGCGGTTCATCACGCCATTGGGGTCACCGTTGTCGAGATCGTCGGCCAGGAACTCCATCTTGACCATCATCGCACCGAAATCGCGTGCGAACGCCTTGGCACGTCCCAACTTCGTGCGGCGCTCATTGCGGTGGGCGGTGAACTGGCGCTCGGGCAGGGCTTCAGCTGTCGCCAAGAAGTCCTCGACCGTCTCGTCGAAGTCACGCTCTTCCTGCGCAAGGATCAGCTTCTTCTTCACCCGGCCCAGGTGCGCGATCGACGCGATTGTGTCGTCAAGCGCCATCAGGTCATCGACGGTCAGCTTGGTGAAGTTGACGGTGTTGGCATCGCGCAAGCGGGCAGGGACGTGGACTTCCTCGCCAGCAGCTTCTTTGGCCGCCACCCAAGCGCTGAACGACTCGCGCTCGGCAAGCTCACGTGCCGTGCGAGGTCGCATGTCATAGGCTTCGAGCAGATCGTGAATGTGGTCCAGATATTCCTGATCCATCGATGGCTGCGACTTGGCGCTGGCCAACCGGCCGAGACGCTTCACGATGCGGTCGACACTGTCCTTCGCGTCCTTCGCGGCGCGGAACAGCGCATTGCTAAGCATCTGCTGCTGCTTGGCGCGAAACGCCGCCTCGGCATCGCCGGCAAGGATCGCCTTCTCGGCCTCACGCCCGGCTTTCGCTTCGGCGCGCTGGTGGCGGGCGATGGCAGCGCCGGTCGCCTGCTCGCCGATCATCCCTTCGCGAACGGTTCGCTCCGCCCATTCTCGAGCTAACTTCCACGGCGTCGGTGCTTGTCCGACCTTGCGGCCCAACGCGCCGAGTTCGGATGCGATGACGGTTGCCCGGGTGTCATTGTGGATCGCGGCGAGAGCCTCTTCCTCAATCGATCCATCGGTCAGCGCATCCCCATGGCGCTCGCGCATAATGCTGTCTGCTTCAGCATCGACCGCCTCGTTGAAGGCCGACCGCTTGTCGCCAACGGCGCGCAGCTCGTTCTCGCGCTGCTGAAGGCCGATCAACGTGGTGACCAACTCGCGGCCTGAAGCGAACCCGACCTGCTCGGCGAGTATGTCGGGATGGACGCCACCGGTCGTCGCGACCGTCGGGGGCACGCCCTTGGGGATCATCGCCAGCGCGTCTTCGCCGAACTCTTCGACCAGCGCTGTGCGGTCGAGGGCAACGCGGGTGTCGTCGCGGGCTCGAAGGAAGGCAAGCGCGCGGAACTCGGGTCGCTGCGATATGCGGGTCGCGACATCGGCGCGGACGTTGGCGCGCTGCTCTTTCCATTCCTTGGTCCGCGAGCGACGCACGGTTTCCATCGTGCGGTAGAGCAGGGCATCGAATGCATCCGTGCGCGTCTGGGCAGCCGTTCGCGAGTATGCCTCGAACTCCGCGTCGGTCATCCCGGCTTCATCGGCAGTGGTGAACAGGGCCTTCGCCTCCGCATCCTCTGCCGCTGCGGCGATTGCCTCGTCGGTCACGAGCATGCGAGCCATGACATCGCGGACATCATCCGTCAGGGGGGCGTTCAGGCGCTGGACGACCTGATAGATCCGCAACAACCAGGCGCGGAAGGACTGGAACGCGCTCGCCAGCGCGGAGGAGGGAGACTTCCCCTCCATGAAGTAGCGCTCCATGCCGCGCGCCCAGAGTTCGTGCGCCTCGGTCGGGATAGGCCCGCCCAGTTCCATTTCATACCCGTTGACAGCAAACCACTCGCGAACTGCCTGCCACTGGGCCTTCAGGTCGTCGGGTGCGTCAGCGCGTTCAGCATCCTCCTTCAGTTCCTCGACCCACAGGTGGCCGGTCTCATGCAGCAGCGTCGACAGGTCACGGCCCTCGAATAGCCGGATGATCCTCTGCCCGTCCGCATATAGCTCTAGGCGACCCCGAGCCTCACCTTGGTCGAGCGCGCGCGTGGCGGTTTCCTGTGCCGCACCCACCACGGCGTCGATTTCCTCGCGAGTGGCGGCGTCTGGATCCACGCCCGATGTATCCAGCAGCGCACGAAGTTCGTCGGCTGCGCGAGCGGTTGCATCCTGCGTTTCACTGGCAGCTGAGCCGGACGCGTCAGCATAGACTGGCGTGCCTCGAAGTTCGCGACTGATCGCGTCCAACAGCTGTGCCGCATCTACCACGTCCGCCGACGCAGCGAGGAAGCCCGCCTCACGCGCGAGCGGTGCAAGTCTCTCCAGCGAGCCGGCCGCAGCATCATCTCGCCGCACCAACTTGCGCCGACCAGGACGCCCGCGATGCCACTTGTCGCCGCCCATGGAAGTGACATCGCCGCCCCGATCGCTGAGGCCGCCCTGCGAGGCGATCCATTCCAGAAGAGAGGGGCCGCTCGGCTTCGACGGGCGCGCGCCCCGACGCATGGCGTTGATGACGAGGTCGAGGTTGTCCGCTTTCCGGTAAGCGGCCAGAGTTTCGGGCAGCTCCTGCCGGATGGTGACGTTCGAACGGCGAAACGCATCCCATGCATCGATACCGAGGCGAGCGGCGCGCGTCGCATAACGCTGCGCCCAAAGTTCAGCATAGGCTTGTGATGCCCGCAGGTTGAAGCCGGCAGTTCGCGCCTGGCTGAGAACCTCATCATAGACTCGCCGCTCGGGCGCAGCTGCGGCGCGCTCGGCTTCGATCTGACCGGCCGCGACGCGACCCTGCTGCTCCATGATCGCGGCATACGCCTCGGCAAAGTCGTTCGCTTCCCGCTCCGACATGCCCCCTGGCGTCAGCCGAACATCAGCCTTTATGGCCTGCCACGTCTCGGTGCCTGCAAGATGGGCGGCGACGCCCGCGAGTGGCAGCACCACGTCCCCTCCGGCCGCGCCAGCCTGCGCCAGCTGCTCGGAAAGATCAGGAGCCCAGGTCCAGTCGGCAGGCTCATACCCGTCTGACTGCATGAGCTCGCGCAGCTTCTCCGCAGGCAGGTAGACATGCTCGATCGGCCCGCCTTCGGTATGCTGCTCGACGAACTGACGGAATGCATCGGGGTCGCGATCGCGCAGCTTGGAAGCCTCGGCCTGAGCGACCGCGGCATCCATGATGTTCGCGCCGGCGATTCCATCGGTGGCCTGTTCGATGTCGCGTTCCACCGGGCGCAGGGCCCTGACGACGGCGCTACCGCCGCCGATGGCACCGGTCTGGATGATCACCGCAACAGCAGTGTCGATCGCCGCCTGCGGCCTGTCGGCGAGATATTGGCTCCAGGTCGCCTTGGGATTGGCGATAGCCGTGTCGACGGCATCTTGCCCCAGCGTCGCAAGCTGCTCGCCGCCCATCTCTTTCAAGGTGAACTCGCCGATAAAGCGGCCAAGTCCCTTCTTGCCGAAGCCGCCGACGAGAGTGCCGAGCGGGATTTTCTCGGTCACGGCTTCGATGCCGCCTTCAAGCACACCACCGAGCAACGCTTCGTCCGAGGTGCCGCCCCGCGTCCGATACTTGCCGTATGCACCCAGGCCGGACTGCCCACCTGCAACAGCGAGGCCGCCCCAGCCGCCTGCGGGAAGAGTCGCCAGTGTGGCCGCTAGGGCAGGGATGGCCTGGCCGGTAGAGACGAGGCCACCGTAAACTGATTGTCCGAACGAGGTGAGGTCGCGCGGCGTCGTCCCGCGAATGACATCCTGGACTTCCTCGTATTCCGCCTGAAATTTCGGAACCAGGTTCTCAAGCCCGAGCATGTCGGACAGATACAGCTTGGCGCCGATCCGCGCCTGCTGGAAGCCACCAATCGTTGCGATACCGATGCCCCGCCACCAGGTTCGTCCGGTCGTCTCGGGGCGGGCCTGCTCGACGGTTTCGCGGCGGCCGAACTCGCGGGCGCGGATGCGCTGAACCCTTTCCGCTATCGGCACATCAGCCGGGCGCCTGAGCTCGACCGGGGCCACATAGCGGGGCTTTAGATTGAGCGCGGCGTCGCCAACGCTATTCGGCCCGATCAGCGTCGAAAGGGTGCCAAGCGCCTCAAGGTCATCCTTCGATGCGGCAGCTCGACGCGGTTCACCGAACCACTCAGACAGGCGAGAATTGCCGATGATGGTCGCCGCGCCCCGCCGTCCGAAGGCGTCGGCCTCGACAGTGCCGAGGTTTCGTTCAACGACATCGCTCGGCAGCCCGGTCTCTCGCGCGAGTCGGTTCGCACGTGCTGCCTTGTCGGCGTCAGCCTGCCGAACGGCGAAGTAGACGCGCGCCGCGCGGTTACGTGAGTCGGTCTCGAGCGCGCCATCCAGCGGGTCACCGCTTGGGGGCGTGCTCGTCCGGGGCGCAAGATACTGGTCGAGGAGGTCGCGACGGTCGGTCATTGCCAGAACCCCGGCTGACCGCGGTGGTTGAGGTAAATCTGACCGATTTCGTCATCGCTAGGCGTTCGCCCGCGCTGCGTGCGTCGGACCGATGCGATGATCCGCTCGCGCACGCCATTCGGCATCGCCAAACCCATTCGCTGGCCCGGTGCCACGTCGTATCGGCGCGTCTGGACTGGCGTTTCGCCATATAGCCAGCCAGGTCGGTAGGTGGTGACCGATAGGGTGGCGCTGTCGAAGGCGCGCTTGATTTCGTCGTCGGTTGGCTGGCGCTTGCCGCCCGTCACCGCCATTAGATCACGCTGCATCATGCTGAAGATGCGCATCGACGTTTCGCGGTCCTTGGGGGTGCGGGCTTTCCCACCGGTGGTGCCGAGGTCCAGGTTCAAGTCTGGCGCGTGCCGGTTGATGACGCCCCACACTCGGCTGTGGTCCAATGCTTCCGGCGAGTTGGGGTTGGCGCGGGCCTTGGCCTGCAGTGTTGCAAGCGACGCGAACTCGCCCGGCGTCATCCTCCCGCGATACATGCGCAGGTCCGTGCCCTGAAAGCGCTCGGGCTCGTTGATGGCCATGAGGTTCAGCGTAAGCGCCGTGTCGCCATCGGCCCTGACCGGCTCGGGCTGGCTATTTCTGCGAGCCATATCTTCGAGGCTCATCCGATCGTCGGTCGAGAGCCGGGCCCTCAATTTCGAAGGAATCTGCTCGATCGAGGTGAGCCGATTGTCCGGCAGTCGATCGATGATGTCGAGCGCCTCTCGCTTGGCCTGCTCCTCGCCGCGATGGACCAGATCATCCTCTTCCCGGACCATCTGCCGCAGCTTATCCTCTGCTCGCTCAGTGCGTTCGAACGACCAGCCTTCCGCCTTGGCTCGGGCGCGAGTGGCCGCAAGCAGACCATTGAGGTCGCGGCGCTGTGGGCCTTGCCCCTGCTGACCCGTGCCCAGGATCGTGTCTGGATCCACAGGCTTTCCGTTCTTCAGCACTTCCCAATGCAGATGAGGACCGGTCGACCGCCCGGTCATGCCGACAGTGCCAATGATCGTGTCGGGCCCGACCTGCGCGCCATCTCGAACATTCACATCGCCCAGGTGCATGTAGCGCGACACCGTTCCGTCATGATGATCGACGGTCACGATGTTCCCGCCCTTGGGACTGCGGCTCACTTTCGCTGTGCCTGGGGCCGTCGAATAGATCGACGTGCCTTTGGGGGCCGGGATGTCGACACCGTGGTGGCTACCGTAATCTCGGCTCGCCCCATATTTTCCGCCCGCGACCGGTGAGCGGCCTACACCGCGTAGCGGATCGCTGTAGTTGGCGATCGCCCGCGATCCCGGTGCGGCGCTGCCCCAGATGCCGGCCACATCAGTCGCGGTCTCGCGAGCTTCCAGCGGCGCACGCATTCGGTTTCGAAGGGCGTTTTCTTCTTTCCACCCGATCTCGTCCTTGTGCGTGTCCAGATAGCCGATCGCCTTATCGAGCTGGCCACGATCGATGTATCCGTCGACTACACCGGTGTGGATCCCGGTCAGATAGCGGGTGCGCGCTGCAGTATAGTTTTCGGCCGACCAGCCCTTCCGCTTGGCAACCTCGCTCAGTTCGGTCAGGCCGGTCGCGATGAAGGCATGCTGGACGTCGGGATCGTCGGCATTGTTGATGGCCCCATCGCTCTGGATCGTCAGCCGATCTGTCGACGTTTCGTCTCGGGCCTTCTCGGATTCGACGGCGATGTGGCGTGACGCAAGGCTGCGAAAAGCCAGCATACGCTCGTCTGCCGCCTGTCCGAACATCTTCTGGGCCATCGGGCTGAGACCAGACGCGATCTCCTTCCGTCGCTTCTCCATCGCGCTCATGGTGGGTTCGAACGCGTCAGCCGCAGCTTGGCCACGGCGAACGCGCAACCCCGATTCGGGATTGTCGAGCCCTTCACTCAAATCCAGCGCAAGGGTAGACTCGGCTTTCTTCGCTTCGTCCTCGGCACGGTCAACAGCAACGAGCTGGGTCGCCTTGGCGACATCACCGATGCCTTTGCCGAGTTCTTGCAGTCCTTGCGCTATGGCACCCGCGACACCGCCACCGTTATCGGCAGCACGGTAGCGCTGGCTTGGCAGCGGCTGGAGGGCAACCCCACCGCCCTGATAAGTCGGAACGCGCGCCATTACCGGGGTCGTGCCCGGAATTGCGCGTATTGCGTCGCGCCACCCAAGAGGGTGGTTCCAACCCCCGAACGCGCCAGCGACTTGCTGCCCCATGGCTTGCTGCCGGTAACCGGCCGCCTGCGCCCTGAAGTTCGCCCCCGACACCGAGAAGCCGCGCGCTTCACGATAGCTGTTCTCGTATATCGTTTCGACGTCCTCGCGCCCCAAGGCAGCCGTGTCTTCCTGAAGGCGCGCGGCACTACCGAAATCGGGATCGATGTTGTTGGCAGCCATCGCCGCGCGCTGCGCACCCTGAACCTGACCGATCTTGCGATACTGGCGTTGCGCCTCGATCTCTCCCCGTTTGAGCGCGTCCTGTGCCGCCTCTTGCTCAAGGGCGTCGTTGCGCTCGGCGATCTGGGATTGATACCTGGAATAGGCCGCGCCCTGCATGGCGGCCACGCCCGTGCCGATCGCAGAAACTGCCGTGGACGCAAGCATCAATGGACCAACGGCTGCGGCAGGAAGGCACATTCGCAAATAACTCGCGTGGTGTTCAGCAGGCCTGAACCGAGCATGTTATCGGTCGCGGAAGAGACAGCCGCACCCCACAATAGGCGCGCGTAAAAGCGCCGAGCGGATGGTGGGTGGAGCGATGCTCCGCATAACTCTGCACCATAATGGCGCTGCTACATCGATTGCTCCCTCAATCCTTCCCACAGCGCGAAGGCGGGCAGGGCTTCGGCTCGGCAATCCGCTTGTCGCGCTGGGCGCCGGCGGGCAGTTTCCACGCGCACGTGGTGAGTCCGGGCAGCTGGCATGGGAGATTGAGGCGTGAAGATGCCGGCGTGGCTGAAAGGCTTGTTTGGTCAGGACGGTGAAGCCCGGAGGGCACCTGGCCGTGACGACGGCATCGGGGCCGACGTGCCGATTCGCACCGCGAACGAGGATCGGCTGCGCCGGGCCGATTTCGCGGGCCGGATCGCCAACGTTCTATCTGAACTGAGTCTCGATGAGGGGCGGGTGTTCGCAATTCGTGGCCCCTGGGGACACGGGAAATCCTCGCTGAAGAACCTCGTCATTGAAAAGCTACGGGCTCGGAACGACGGGGCCGACTGGCTGGAATTCAACCCTTGGCAATGGGGCGATGCCGACGCGATCGCGCGCGCATTGTTCCGGCAGGTCGCTGATAAACTAGGTGGCGGCTACTCTTCGAAGTCCGCAGCGAGAGGGGCCGCGCTCAGGCGATATGGTTCGATCCTCACCGGTAGCGGTGAACCGCTGAAGAAGGCCAGCGGCGGCAGCGCCACCATCTCATCGCTTCTTGCGAATGCCTCGATCGTCACGCTGGCAGCCGCGATCGGCCTGACGCTGCCGACCGTTGCTTTCGTCGCCGCGGCGCTGGCCGGGGCTGCAATTGTCGTTCCCTTGCTTGGCAAGGGTTTGACAGCCCTGGGTCGCGACCGCTGGTCCGAGCCACTCGATCAGATCAGGCGGTCGCTTGAGGACAGCTTGCGCTCGCTGAACAAACCACTCGTCGTCTTCGTGGATGATATTGATCGGCTCGAGCCAGATCAGATCCGACTGCTCTTCCGGCAGATCAAGGTCAACGCGAACCTGCCCAACATCATCTTCGTGCTCCTGTTCCAGCCCGACATTGTCGAGGCAGCGCTCGATCCCGTCGCGAACGGGCAGGGGAGGGACTTCTTGGCCAAGATCGTTCAGGCCAATTTCGACCTGCCAGCTGTTCCAACCGCGACTGTCCACGCAGCCGTGACCCAGGAGCTGTCGCTGTTAGCCGGGGAGCACGCGACGGAAGCGAATGGCTTCGAGCAGGTCAGGTGGGGCAATGTGCTAATCGGCTGTATACAGCCGTATGTTCGGAACCTTCGGGAAGGCCGGCGCTACCTGTCGTCTGTGGCGATCCACCTGCCGCTTCACACCAGCGGCACGACATCCGAGGTGAACATCATCGACTTCTTGGCGCTTGAGGCGCTGCGCGTTTTCGAGCCGGATCTGCATGATGCGCTGTTCCACAATCGCGAGTTGCTGCTCCAAACTTCTCGGTTCGGTCGAGATGGACGCGATGCCGAGCACCGATCACGCGTGGAAAGCCTGCTTTCGATCGTGCCTGTGGCGCGCCGCGAAACAGCGGAAGAAGCAGTGAAGCAACTTTTCCCGACGGTCGAGTGGGCGCTGGGGGGTTCGCATTATGGAGACAGCTGGCACGTCAGATGGATCGCAGAGAAGCGGGTGTGCACCTCAAGGTTCTTCCCCCGCTATTTCGAACTTCAGACACCCGAAGCCGAGATCTCGGAGAGCGAGTTCGTGGACTTCATGGCGGCAAGCGGCAATGCGTCACGGCTTGCTGAGGTCATTGCTAGGATAGAGGGGAGGGGGTTGACCCACTCGCTCGCGGCGCGGCTTGACGAGTCCGTTGAGCGTTTGCCGGTCGACACTGCTGACGTGCTGCTGCCGGCCATGTTCCGGCTTGGCCAAGGGCTGGTTGGATCCCGCCGGTCAGGCGAGCCGTTCAGTTCGCCTTGGGTGTCGGCATGGAGGGCGATTAGCTGGTTCATCCGCCGGCTGGCTCAGGAGAAGCGCGGTCCGCTCGTGTTGGAGGCTTTGCGCGCAACCGGCGCACTGTCAGTCGCTGCGATACTTATCCACCTCAACGATCCCAACGACCGCAAGGAGGATGAGCGCGACACCTTCGAGCCCGATCTGGACCAAGCGACCCTCGACGCGCTTAAGCGGGAATGGCTCGTGCAGATTGAGCAACTCGCACGATCGCCCGACGAGATGTTGGCGCACCCTGACATCGCCTCGCTCATCTATCGCTGGCGCGACTATAGCGGCGGCATGGACGCACCAGGCGGGTGGTTGGCCGAAGTGATCGAGACCGACGCTGGCTTCGGCGGCATAGCTGCCGCGTTTATGACGGTCGGGACATCGCAGGGATGGGGCGATCGGGTCGCCGCTCGATATGAAACCTTCGACAAAGAGAGCATCGACCGACTAATCGGCGTTGATGTCGTCGAGCGCAGGCTAGGTGAGATTGATGCCACCACCCTCGCGCCTGATCGTGCTCACGCCGTCGAGGTGCTGCGCACGCATCTGGAGAAATGGAAAAGCGGGCGCGCTGAGTAGCTCGGCCTGCTGTATGCCCGCCGACTCTATGCGGTCCGGCTAAATGGGCGAAAGTGGACGCCGCCGATGATGGTGATGTTTTCGCCGATATGAAAGCCCCAATGGCGGAGCAATCTGATGGCCGCCCTGTTTTCGCATGCCACTCGGTTTTCAAGCGTCGAACAGGTCGCATGCATCCGGGCCAGAATGCCGGGCCCCAGTTCAACTAGAGCACGGCCGCAGCGGGTAACAACGTCAGTCCCGAGGAACCAGGGGCTGCCGCGCCCCTCGATCATGCTGATGGCAGACAACCCGAACATCGCTTCAGGGCGCCCGTCCAGCTTGGCCGTGACGGCATAGATCGAGCGCCGCCACGACGAACGCAGCGCTTCCTTCGGACTCATGCCGAACGCCTCGCATTCGAGACGATCAGCTGCGCGCATCCTCGTGGCAATGCGCCCGAAGTGGGCAGGGCTGGCGGGCACGAGGTGGATCGCGCTACCAGTCGATAGCCCCGAGAAAATCGCGACGTTCACGCAGAAGTTGCCGAAGCTGACGACGTTCCTCGATCGCCCGCGCCGTCTTCATGCCGTGCTTCAACGCGTTCTGGTTGCCGCGCGGTGCGCCGGGATTCGTCCCGCCGTGCATTCTGCAGCGGCGCCGGCCCTTCACGGCAGGGGATTGGCACGCCGTTCCCCGCCGGGTCTTGGCTAAACATCTGGGGGCCGAAAGCAGCGTCTGCGATCGTTGTTTCGGATTGTTCGGCGACTTTTCCATGTCCGGCACCCCCGGTGTTGACGGTTTCTGCGATGATTGCTTGCCCGCCGCGGTTGTCGACGTGAATGTGCCTCACGACCTGTTCGCCACCGCGCCGCAGCTTCGTCAGCGCCTCGATCTGGGCCGTGTAGGTGCGCAGGAGCTTCACTGCTAAGTTGCCGACGCCGCCTTCTGTGGCCAATCGCAGATCTCCCGCCGCGGTGCGCATGCATTGCATGGCCGCTGCGTGCGTGCTCGCCATCTGCACGAGAAGAGACGCTTCGATTTCATTCTGGGGCTCACCGCCGTCGACGAAAGCCAAGGCGGCGTTGATCGCCTGTTCCGATGGCGCTCTGCCCTGTCCGCGCAAGACACTGGCCAGGTCGCTGATCGAACTCGCGATAAAATCAGTCGACGTGGTGCCGAACGCGGCGGCTTGGGCCAGGTAATAGCCGTCGTCATCATGCGGCGGCTGGATCTGCGCCTGCTCGGGGTTATAGCGCACTTGATACCGCCCGCGCGCCGACGCGACGAACTTCTTGGCGCGGTCGATCCCAGCCTTCTCCAGGCAATTGGCTTCCCGGGACGGCGGCCGGGTAGCGACAGCCTTCCCGCCGCTGCCGGCGCGGGGTTTGCGTGGCTTCGTCATCAGTTGTCCCATCCTGGAATTACGTCTTCGCCGGTTTCGCCTGGCGCGAGGATCATGCCATTCGCCTTCGGTTCCCATTGGTTGGAGTCGCGCGGCGTTCGGTCTAGCGGCCCCAACGCAGGGTTGCCGGCAGTGAAGTGCGAAACCTGCCCAGCATCCCGAGCAGCTCCTGCTACACCCGCACCCCTAAAGGGGGCGGGGTGTAGCGTAGCACTTTCTTGCGACACCGCGACGGTGTGCGACGCTACACCTATTGCAGGTGTAGCAGACACCTGATCTGCCGGCTTTCCGACCACCATGAACTTCTTCATCTGGCGGTTCTGATCGCGTCGTTCTTCGACCCGCAAGGCGTCGTTCGCTTCCCATGTGCCGAGCAGCTTCAGGATCCTGCCGCGATCGTTCTTCACGTCTAGTCCGAGCGCGTCCGCGACGGCGTTGCCGACCCAGTCAGACGCGCTGTGGTGGGCCTTGAACTCGCCGGCTGAAACTGCCGCCTGCACCCGACGCAGGTGATCAACGGTGATGCCCTCGAACGCGTCCGGCGGACACCAACGGGTCACCACACCAACGCTGTCGCCTTCCTGACCGAAAGGGTCTTCGGGGCCGGTCGAGTTCTCGACATCCTGCGAAGCCAACCGAAACCATTGCGCGTCCTCGGCTGGCGCCCGATTGGCCTTATCGTCCTGCACCGTGAAGAGCCGGCGGCGCTCACGATCCTCGGAAATGCCGAACTTCTGCGCCTCTTCTTTGTCCATCCGGTTGAGCACGAGGGTAACGCGGGCGGCAGCGATGAGCGCCACCGCACCGCGGGAAGCCTCAGCGGTCACCTTCTCGCCACCCAGCTTCTTCGTATGATGGACGAGCACAATGGAACAGTTCGCGCGCTTGGCGACGCTAGTCCATGTCTTCACCACCGCGTCGATTGCACCGTTATCGTTTTCACTGACACCATGTGACGACACGAATGGATCGACCACCAGCACATCAATCTTGCGCTCGATCAGCTCGGCAACCAGCGCTTCCACCACGGGCACGGCGATCTGAAAGCCATCCCGGTCCTCGATCGCGATCCGCAGCTCCGAACCCTCCGGCCCGCTGTCGAGAAAGATGCGGTCACCGCATGCGTCCTGCCCGACACGGTGGAACATCGACGCCGCGACCAGCTGCATTTCCAGTTCGTCGAGGCTGTCTTCCAGGTTCCAATACCAGACCCGCTTCGGCCCATCCCATACGGTCTTGCCGAGCATCTCTTGCCGCCCGCTCGCCAACGACAGCAGCATCGACGCCACGAACGACGACTTGCCGACACCCCCCGGCGCGACAATTGCCGACACTGTGCTGCGGAGTAACCATCGTCCCCAGACCCAAGGCCGCCGCGGTAAGGTGCGATGATCAGGCCAGCGGAAAGGGGACGCGGTGATCTTCACCGGTTCCGCAGACGGAGAGGCCGCGAACGGTTCGGCGGTTTCGAACCGCGCCTGTAGCGACGGGGCCGTCATTGTCCCGTTCCCAGCAGCTCGGCGTTGAAGTCCTTGTAGCCGGCTGCGGGCCGCATGATCCGCACCTTCCGTCCGGCAGCGGCAAAGGCATGAGCTGCCTTATTCGCCGCGGTCTCGCCAGGCGCGTCGCCATCAGCGCCAATCACGACCGCACGGGTGACGTCCGCCAATTCCATCCGGGGCAGCATCGCAGTCCCGGCGGATACCCAGACGGAACGGCCTAGGGCTTGGGCCAGCGTCAACCCATCCTCGAGCCCTTCGGTAACGACGAGGCTGGCGGCTGGCGGGCCAATCTGGATCGCACCGCCTGCGACGCGGCCCAGCGACAGCTTCACCTCGGGCACGTCGGCCTTACGCCCATCGTTGGTCAGGAATGTGCGCTGGATGCCGGTTAGATCGCCATCGGGCGAGCAGACGGCGGCGACCAGGGCGGGTCGTCTACCCTGTTCCTGCGGATACCGAAGCCGTGCGAACCGCAGCGTGTGCGGCAACGGCATCGTGATCCCGCGCCGGCGCAGATATGCCTCCGCCACCGTCCCTTCGATTGCTGCTGCCTCGCCCCAAATCTGCCGCGCCGCTTTCGACCAGTCGGCTTTCGGCGTAGCGACCACCCGCTGCTGTTCGAGTTCGCGCAATGCACCGCCATCCAGCATGTCGATGGCGCCTTTCAACTTCACGCCATATGCCCGCTGCACGAAGTCCAGCACATCACCCTCGGCACCGCAGCCGAAGCACTGGAACCTGCGGTCGTCGGCATAGATCGTGAAGCTGGGGGTGCGGTCAGGATGAAAGGGGCAACAGCCCTTTAGTTCACGCCCAGCCCGGATCAGCTTGACGCCAGCTTGGCTTGCGACCCCGGAGACGGGAAATCGCGAGCGAAGGTCGGCGCAGATCCGCGAAAGCTCATCCATTTCGAGTCGTTCTGCCCCGCGCGCCATCATCGCGCATCCCCCTGCGCCGCTGGCAGCGCATGCTCGGGCAGCGTCCAGACGATGGCGCGCTTGCCGTTCGAATTGCGACGGCGCAGCCCGCTGTCGGCGATCAGACGTTTCGACCTGAGTTCCGATGTGCGTGGTTGCACCGACCCCCGATCAATATCGAGGATCGCCGCCAGCTCTTCGGTCGTAGCGCCGCTCCTGCCTGCCGCACGAACGGCATGGAGGACGGTGCGTTGCAGTCGGCCGAGATCAGGCGCGATCGCTTCAGCAGCGAAGACCGATGTGTCGATCCCGCGGTGTCCCGGGCGATCGGGATAGGTCGCCTGGATCATGCTCATGCGACACCGCCCTTCGCGGCATCGTTCATGCCGTAGCGCTCGAGCAAGATGGACAGCCAGTTCGCCTGCTTCTCAGTCAGGGCGTTGGCGTCGAACGCGATGCCGCCGAGAAACTGCCCCTCCTTGGGTCGCAGCGGCGCACCGCTCGTGAGCAGGTTCATCGCGATCGAGCGATGATCAGCAATCGGGTGAGTTGTCATGCCGCATCTCCCGGTTCGGTGGGCTCGGGCGTGACGGTGAAGAAGCCGGTCCCGAACTCAGGAGCGAGGATCCCGGCGCCGTCCCAGATCGGAATGGCACCATGGCGGTGAGACGCAGACAGCGCGACATCGACCGCCTCAGCCGCATCGAACCAGCCAAGACTGTCCCACGGCAGCCGACCCGCTTCTCGACTTGCTCGGGGTCCGGCCAGGGCGACCAGGTATTGCACAGGTGGCATGATCCCGGGGGTGATTTCGACAATCTCGTATGGCGAAGCGCCGGCGACTTTCGGCCGCTCGAACGGGATGATGGTGGCAGTCATGCGGCACCGCCTTCGGCTTCTGCGCCGGCGTCAGTGAAATCGACGGCCTGAATGCCAAGTGCCGCTGCGCGCCAGCGGGCCACGTCCAGTGCGTGCGCATAGTCGTGATAGACACCCGCGAGGACATATTCGCCCGTCTCGTATTCGATGCCCACGACGAACTCGACGGGGTCGCGCTCGACGAGGTTGACCAGCGACACGCGCGCCTTCGGTGCGGCGACCGCTGGCTGGCGTGACTTGCTGCGGATCGGGACAATATCAGCACTCATGCGATCTCTCCCAGCTCAGGCCGCAGCCAGTGGGTCGCAATTATGCGAGGGACTAGTTCGAGATATTGCGCGGGTCGTCCGCTGCCGCTATCTCCGACGTCGCCGTTGTAAAGGATTGCAGAGGGTCGGACTGTGGCGGTCCGGCCCTTTCGCGTCTCTAGGGGCGACGCTGCCCTTGCCGTTGCCATTGTCGCTCACGCCGCTTCGACGAGCTTGCGAACGCTAGCGACCTTGATGAGCCTGCGGCCGCCGACGCGGATGCTGTCGACCTTGCCTTGGCCCATCAGCTTGTAAAGCGTGCCCCTGCTGAGGCCGATGGCCCTCGCCGCATCGTTCACGCTGCACGTGACTGGTTCCATTTTCACCTCCGACACGGCGACCTGTTCGACCGTGTTCGAGGTTGTTCTCGGCAATTCGAGGAGCGGCGGCACACCACATTGGAAGTGCGACTTTCTGACTGCCTATTAGTGGGACCGTGCCTTGCTAAGTCGCCTCTTCAGCCGCTCATATCGGTTGGGAAGGGGGGGCGGCGAGAGCGCAGTCTTCACCATTGAAAGCGACGGGGAGGGAAGGGCGGCTAGGGCACAAAGGGAGCGGAGGAAGATGATAAAGTCGGGTGCGCCGTCCCCGTCATCGTCCTTCCGAACCACCCGCTCGGCCGTTGCCTTGCGGCCTGTTGCCCCGGTCCACACTGGCGCGCACAGCGAGATGAATTGCCCAAGGCCCGGCAAGCGTTGCCCTGTGCCGGAGCTGGCTGAGTCGTCGTGGCCCAGCATGCGCGCCTGATCTTCCGATGTCCGAGCAATCTCCCACAGCGGAATAGTCCAAGCTCTAAAATTCGCATGTCCGTCCGGATCGAGATCGCCACTCGCGCGATAACTTGCGTCATCGAACACGCTGACGATTGCTCGGTGCGCCTTGGCAAAAGCGAGGAACTTAGGCCGATTGCCGTTCGCGAGCGCTCCACCCGCTGCGCCGCCGAGCTCCCTCAACGCCGCGTCTAATCCGTCAGCATGCCGCGCGATCTCGCCAAGCAGCGCCATCGCACGCGCCGGGGTGATGTCGCGCGTATCCTTGCCTCGTTCATGCTGCTTGCGATAACTTTGCAGCGCGAACGCCACCCAGGGCCAATGCTGCTCCGCGGCCTGTTGGCTGGTGGCGTATGGCGACAGAATAGGTTCGATCACGTCGAAAGGGTACTCGCGACACGCCTCTTCGATCGAATCCTTGAACCATTCGGCGGGCATCTGAGGCCCAATGTCTGCAATCGCGAGTTTCACGCAACAGCCGCCAATTTCGTCACCGCCTGATGACCGGTGACATAGCGAGCCCACGCATCCATCAGCTTTTTCCGCTTTTCGAAGAAGTCAGTGCGACGATACGCGGCTTCGACGCGATCGGGCAGCTTGTGCGCCAGCGCCTTGTCGACGATCTCCTTCCGGAAGTTGGTTTCTTCGGCCGCCCAGTCCGTGAAAGAACTGCGGAACCCATGCACGGTGAAGCCAACGACCTTATCCTCGCGCAGCACCTTGGTCATCGTCATGTCACTGATGGGGCGCTCCTCGCCCCCGGGCTTCTTCAGGGTCGAAGGGAAAATCAGGCCGGCGTCGTGGGTCCTCGCTTCCCAACGGCGGTTGATGATCGCCATCGCGTCAGTCGAAAGCGGCACCACGTGCGGCTGCTTCATCTTCATTCGGCTAGCCGGGATGCTCCAAGTGGCTTTCTCGCGGTCGATCTCAGCCCAGTTCGCAAAGCGCGTTTCGTTCGACCGGACGGCGGTTAGGATTGTGAAGCGCAGGGCATCACGCCCCACCGTCTCAACCGCGCCAGCGAGCTTCGCCATATAGTCGGGCACATCGGCGTAGGGCATCGCTTCGAAATGGTTCTCGACATTCGGTTGCCGCGGCAGTCCCTTGCGGACTGAACGAAGCGACGTCTCATCCGGTCGCCAGCCCTTGATATGGGCAAAGTCCAGCACCACGCCAATCCGCTGTAAAATGCGCTGCGCTGTCTCGGGCATCTCCATCCAGATCGGCGCAATCGCGTCGCGAACCATGATGCTCGTGACGGCGTCGACAGGTTTGTCCCCAATCGCTGGAACGATGTGATTGATCATGCTCGCAAGCCAGGAGTCGATGTGCTTCTGGTTCTTCCAACCCTTCTTCAGCTCCGCATGACAATCTCGCGTCGCCTGCTCGAAGGTCGGGATCGCGACAGGCTTCTTCTTCCGCTCGGCGACAGGGTCTACGCCGGATTTAGCCAGCTTGCGCATCTCTGCAGCCTTGTCCCGCGCATCCGCGAGACCCAGAACACTGGCTGATCCGAGCCCTATGTCACGCCGCTTGCCGTCGACCTGCACGCGCAGCATCCACGATCGCGAGCCGCTCTCCTTAACCAGCAGATACAGGCCATCGCCATCCGCATGACGGCCAGGCTTTGCCGATTTCACCCGCAATGCAGATAGCTTGCCCACGTTTCGATCCCTCACTGGTTCCCACACGATAGCGTGGCTTTGCCTGAACAGCAATGAACAGTGTCGAACAATGTGGCGCGGAAAACTAAGGAAAATCTAGCGAGTCGTGCTCAGCGTCGAACCAGCGTGGACAGATGTTAGATGGCCCTCGGCTCCACCATCCCTTCGAAGAATGAGGCCGGAGCGCGTTGCGCATCCGGCCGTTTCTTTGCCTGTCGCAAAAGGATGCATGCGCTCGCCGTCCCGCATCGGAACAGCCGTTAACGATCCTTTAGGGATGGCCGAAAGTGTAAACGGCGCGTTAACCTCCGGCCATGCGACGCGAACTTATCCTGACCGGCGCCAGCCGCAGCCACCCGTTCCGGGCCAATCTTCCACAGGTGCGGGCCGAAATTCGCCGCCGGGAGGACGAGGGCGATCTCAAGCTCTTTGCGCTGAGCTTCACCGCGTTCTTCGTGTGCATCTACACGTTCATTTTCTGAAGGCCGGGCCCGCGCTCAATCGCAGGCGCGGTGCAGCTTCTGGGCGATCCAGGCCGAGACAATGGCCATGCCCGCCACGAACAACAGCTGATTCGACGGGCCGACGCCCAGCGCGGTGATGCCGATCACCATAAGCGCACCCAGCACCATCCCGAACGCGTTGACGATATTGTTCGCCGCCACGGTGCGCGCGGTCTGATCCTTCGTCACAGTCGTGGTGAGGAATGCGTAGAGCGGCACCACGAACATGCCGCCAGCGATGGCGATTGCCATCAGCGTTGCCAGCACCAGCCATGCCTGAGGCATCGCGATGAAACCGAGCATGTCGTAGAGCTGGCCGGGCGCGGCAGGGATCCAGAATTTCGATTCGAACGAGAAGGCGACGACGAACCCCGCCATCGCAATGACCGAGATCGGCGAGTATTTCGCCGAAATCTCCCCCTTCAGCATCGCGTTGATGATCACCGACCCGATCGCCACGCCGACCGAGAAGGTCGCGATCATCAGGCTCGCCACGCGCTCGTCGGAGGTCAGCACATTCTTCGCCAGCGGGGTGAAGATGACGATCAGTACCGATCCCATCGTCCAGAAGAAGCTGATCGCACAGATCGCCCAGAACAGGCGGGGGATGTGCATCGTGTTTGAGATCAGCCGCCACGACGCGGTGAACGGGTTGAAATTGAGCTTGAGCTTCGCCCCCTGGCGCGGGGCAGCGGGGACCATGCGGCCGGTGAACCAGCCGATGAATGCGACGATCAGCGTCAGCCAGCCCGCAGTCTCGATCGACACCCAGCCGGCGATGACGGTGCCGAGCAGGATCGACAGATAGGTCGCGGCCTCGACCATACCCGTGCCGCCAAGCACCTCGTCCTCCTTCAGATGCTGGGGCAGAATCGCGTATTTGATCGGACCGAAAAAGGTGGAGTGCGTACCGAGCATCAACACCGCGCCCAGCATCATGCCGACCCCGACCATCGGATAGCCGAGCTTGGCGACGATGATGCCGCACCCGCCGAAGATCATGATGCCGATCTCCGCCGTTTTTACGATGCGGATGATCTGCGCCTTGTCATAGGTATCCGCGAGCTGGCCCGATAGCGCGGAAAGCAGGACGAAGGGGAGCAGCGCTACGCCGGTGGCGAGCGCGTTGAACACGAACTCCGTCTCCGGGTCGTTCAGCACCTGATAGGTGGCGAACAACACCATCGCAGTCTTGAACAGATTGTCGTTGAAGGCCCCCAGGAACTGCGTGACGAACAGGGGGAGAAACCGGCGCTCCTTGAGCAGTCCGAGCGCGTTGTTCATATGCGTGGCGGGCCTTCGTCCGTCAAAACTGGCGCTGACATAGCCGGGGCGTGCGGGGCGCGGCAACCGGATATCGCGTGACGATCGGGGGATGATCGCGGCGGCGCACAGTGCTAGGGCAGGAGCTATGCTGACGCTGCCAAACGTCCTGACGCTGTCGCGAATCGTCACCGTACCGCTGCTGGTGTTCTTCCTGTGGTGGCCGGAATGGCAGGCCGGATATGCGCTTGGATTCGCCACCTACTGCCTGATGGGATTCACCGATTATTTCGACGGCTATCTCGCGCGGTCGCGGGGGACGGTGTCGAAGCTGGGCGTGTTCCTCGATCCGATCGCCGACAAGATTATGGTCGCCGCGGTGATCCTGATTCTCTGCGCCAAGGAACTGATCCCCGGCATCCACATGATCGCCGCGCTGATCATCCTGCTGCGCGAGATCGCGGTGTCGGGGCTGCGCGAGTTTCTGGGCGGCATCCAGGTATCGGTGCCGGTGTCGGCGCTCGCGAAGTGGAAGACAGCATTGCAGCTGACGTCGCTGGGCGGGCTGATTCTTGCGGGCGCGCTGCCAGGATGGGCGTGGGTGCATGATACCAGCCTCACGATGCTTTGGGCAGCGGCGGCGCTGACGCTGATCACCGGCTGGGACTATCTGCGCGTCGGCCTCAAGCATATGGATAGTTGATGCGGCTGCTCTATTTCGCCTGGGTCCGCGAGACGATCGGGGTGGGCGAGGAGGACGTGCACCCGCCCGAAGCGGTGCGAACCGTCGCCGATCTGATCGACTGGCTGGGCGGACGCAGCGACAGGCACGCGCAGGCGTTCGCCGACCCGGCACGGCTGCGCGCTGCAGTAGATCAGAAGTTCGTGGCGCTCGACGCCCTGCTGGGATCGCCGCGTGAAGTTGCGATCTTCCCTCCGGTGACTGGCGGATGATCCGCATCTCGGTCGATCTCGCGCCGATCGACGTCGGCGTCGAACTTGCCGGAATTGAAGAGTGCGGGGCTGGAGGGATTGCCAGCTTCATCGGCGTGGTGCGCGGCGAGGATGGCGTCACTTGCCTGGAGCTGGAACATTATCCCGGCATGACCGAAGCCGTGCTGTGCGACCTCGCCGAACAGGCGATGGCGCGCTGGAGGCTGGTGTCGGCAGTGATCGTCCACCGCGTCGGGTCGATGGAGCCGGGCGAGCGGATCGTGCTGGTCGCGACCGCAGCGGCACATCGCGGTGCGGCGCTGGAGGCGTGTGCGTTCCTGATCGACCGACTCAAGACCGAGGCGCCGTTCTGGAAGCGGGAGCGCCGCGGGGAGCATAGCGCATGGGTTGATGCACGAGTCAGTGATGCGGAGACGGCGGCTCGCTGGCTCGACTAGTCGGCGTCGGTTCCAGCCTGGGCCAATACGTCCGCCAGCAACCTGAAATCGCGCTCCCGCGGGCTCGCCCTACGCCACACCAGTGCGATGCGGCGTGACGGATTGTCCGCCTGAAGCGGGCGGGCGGTGATATGGGTGTGGTCGAGGATGCCGGCAGCGATCGCCATCTCGGGCAGCATCGTCACCCCCAAGCCGTTGTCGACCATCTGGACCATCGTGTGCAGCGAGGTGCCGAGCATCGTCGCCTCGGCGCGCAATTCGGGGCGGTTGCACGCGGCGAGAGCATGATCCTTGAGGCAGTGGCCATCCTCGAGCAGCAGCAGCCGTGTCTCGTCGATCTCGCTCGCGGTGACGCTGGCGTGGTCGGGCTCATACTCGCCCTCGGGAAAGGCGACGAACAGCGGGTCGTCGAACAGCGGCGCGGTTTCGACGTCGCCGCAGGCATAGGGCAGGGCGAGGAGCACGCAGTCGGTACGCCCCGTGTGCAGGCTCTCGCACGCCGCGCCGCTCGGCTCCTCGCGCAGGAACAGCTTGAGGTCGGGATAGTCGCGTCGCAGCCTGGGGAGGATGCGGGGGAGCAGAAATGGTGCAATCGTCGGGATGACGCTCATCCGCATCTCGCCCGACAGCGGGCGCCCGGCGGCGCGGGCGAGATCGGCGAGTTCGTCGGCTTCGCGCAGCACGCGCCGCGCCTTGTCGACGATCCGCTCACCCAGCGGCGTGAAGCGGACGACGCGGCGCGTGCGCTCGACCAGCACGACGCCGATCAGCGTCTCCAGCTCGCGCAGGCCGGCGGACAGGGTCGATTGCGTGACGAAACACGCCTCCGCCGCGCGCCCGAAATGGCCATGGTCCTTGAGCGCAACCAGATATTGCAGCTGCTTGAGCGTGGGGAGGTAGGTCTGCGCCATTGATCGATCCAATCGATTGATGGCGACGATATAAGTGGGAAGCGCGATATTACCAAGGTATGGCGGCGGCGCTCCGCGCGATTGGCACCGCCGCCGTTGACCTCAGCGCGCGCCAGCCAGCGCTACCGCGTCCGGACCTGCGGGAAAGCTGAGTTGCCCGGTTTCGTCATGGACCGCGCGCCACACGCCGTCAGCCACATCCGCTTCGGTCGTGAACTGCGCCGGGGTGGCGAAGGCGGTTAGCACCGGCTCGGCGAAGGGCATGTAAGCCGCAGGTATCGCATCCTCGATCCGCGTGCCCGAATTTTGGATGAAGCGCGTGGTCGGACCATAGCCGGGTTGGACCAGCTTGGCGCGGATGCCGAAAGCGGCGAGTTCGTGCGCGAGCGCACCGGTGAACCCCTCGATCGCGGTCTTGCTGGCCGTATAGACCGACACCAGGGGCATCGGGCCCAGCACTGCGCTCGACGTGACATTGACGACCACGCCCGATCGCTGCGCGCGGAAACCGGGGATGACTGCCTGGGTCATTGCCATCACGCCAAAGGTGTTGGTTTCGAAGATTTCGCGCACCTTGTGCATCGCCATCGCTTCAGCCACGCCGATCGCGCCGATGCCGGCATTGTTGACTAGCGCGTCGATCGGCCCGGCAGCTTCGATCGCGGCGGAGATGCTCTCCGGCCGTGTGACGTCGAGTCCGATCACGCGAATGCGCTCGCAACGGGGCAGGATGTCGAGCCGCGGCGTGCGCATCGTCGCAATGACGCGCCAGCCCCGGGCGTGGAAGTGGCGGGCGGTTTCGAGGCCATAGCCCGAGGAACTGCCGGTTATCAGAATAGTCTTCATTGGGGGGCTCCATGCGTTGTTCTGCACGGAGGTGATGCCCCGGACGAGGGCGGACGATCTACGATTGAAAATCCAGATTTAGTTTGCGATGGTCCAAAAATGGCCGACCCACTCAGTGAGATTATCGCCCTTCTCAAGCCTCGGGCGGTGTTTTCCAAGCTCATCAGCGGTGCGGGGCGATGGGGCGTGCGCTATGGCGACTATGGCGCGCCCAGCTTTTGCACCGTGATCGACGGGCGCTGCCGTCTGGCGGTTGACGGACAGGATCCGTTGACGATTGAGGCGGGCGATTTCGTGCTGATGCCCGCGACGCCGGGTTTTGTGCTGTCCGGGTTCGAGCCGGTAGTCCCGAACTTCATCGATCCGCATGCGGCACCGTTGCCGGTCGGCGAATTGCGCCACGGCGATTCCGACGCCATGCCCGATGTGCGATTGCTCGGCGGCTATTTCAGTTTCGCGTCGCCCGATACGGGGCTGCTGGTGTCGCTCCTGCCCCAGTTGATCCATGTGCGTGGTGTGAATCGGCTGTCGGCGCTGGTGGCACTGGTGGGGGAAGAAACGCACGATGCGCGGCCCGGGCGTGATCTGGTGCTCGAACGCCTCGTCGAGATCCTGCTGGTCGAAGCGCTGCGGGCGACGCAGGAGGAGGCCCCGCCGGGGCTGTTGCGCGGCCTGGGTGACCGACGGCTAGCGGCGGCGATGCGCGCGATGCATGCCGACCCGGCCCGGGCGTGGACGATGGGCGAGTTGGGGCGCAGTGCCGGAATGTCGCGCTCCGCCTTTTTCAATCATTTCAGCCGAGCGGTCGGGGTGCCGCCGATGGAATATCTACTCGGCTGGCGAATGGCACTCGCGAAGGACCTGTTGCGCGCCGGGCAACTTGCGTTGGCCGAGGTCGCGGAGCGCGTCGGCTATGGCTCGGCCAGCACCTTTAGCACTGCGTTCAGCCGACATGTTGGTCAGCCGCCGGGGCGGTTCGCGCGCGGCGTGGCGGCGTAAGCAACGCGATAACGCCACCCCTGCATTCTACGGGGGTGGCGCTCTGCCGGGTCAGGCGGCGGCCGCGGTCTCGATCTCTTCGGCGGGGAGCCGGATGAGATAATCGAAAGCCGAGAGGCCGGCGGTTGCGCCTGCACCCATCGCGATCACAATTTGCTTGTAGGGGACGGTCGTCACGTCGCCCGCAGCGAAGACGCCCGGTAGGCTCGTCTTGCCGTTTGCGTCAACCTCAATTTCGCCGCGCTGCGACAGAGCGAGCGTGCCCTTGAGCCATTCGGTGTTGGGGACGAGGCCGATCTGGACGAAAATGCCCTCCAGCGCGATTTCATGTTCCGCGCCCGTGGTGCGGTCCTGATAGGTCAGGCCCGTGACCTTCTCCGCGCCGTTGACACGGGTTGTGAGCGCCGAAGTAATCACCTGAACATTGGACAGGCTGGCGAGCTTGCGCTGAAGCACGGCGTCGGCGCGCAGCTGGTCGTCATATTCGATCAGCGTGACGTGGCCGACGATGCCGGCGAGGTCGATCGCTGCCTCGACACCAGAATTGCCGCCGCCGATCACCGCGACCCGCTTGCCCTTGAACAGCGGGCCGTCGCAGTGCGGGCAATAGGCCACGCCCTTGTTGCGATATTCGTCCTCGCCGGGGACGCCCATCTGGCGCCAGCGGGCGCCGGTCGACAGGATGATCGTCTTGGCCTTCAGGCTCGCGCCATTGGCCAGCACCACCTCATGCGAGCCGCCTTCACGCGCCGCCGGAATCAGCTTCTCGGCGCGCTGCAGGTTCATGATGTCGACGCCATTTTCCTTGACGTGACCTTCGAGCTGGGCGGCGAGCTTGGGGCCTTCGGTGTAGGGGGACGGAGATGAAATTCTCGATGCCCATCGTGTCGAGCACCTGCCCGCCGAAGCGTTCGGCGGCGATTCCGACGCGCAGCCCCTTGCGCGCGGTGTAGATCGCCGACGCCGCACCGGCAGGGCCGCCGCCGACGATCAGGACGTCGAACGGCTCCTTGGCTGCGAGCTTCTCGGCCGCCTTGGCCTCCGCGCCGCTGTCGAGCTTCGCGACGATCTGCTCCAGCTCCATCCGGCCCGATCCGAACAATTCGCCGTTCAGATAGACGGTGGGGACGGCGAGCACCTGGCGTGCATCGACCTCTTCCTTGAACAGCGCGCCGTCGATCGCGACGTGGCTGATCCGTGGGTTGAGCACCGCCATCAGGTTGAGCGCCTGCACCACGTCGGGGCAGTTCTGGCAGCTGAGCGAGAAATAGGTTTCGAAGTGGAGGTCGCCGTCGAGGCCCTTGACCGTTTCGATCACGTCCTGCGCCGCCTTGGACGGGTGGCCGCCGACCTGAAGCAGGGCCAGCACCAGGCTGGTGAATTCATGCCCCATCGGGATGCCGGCGAAGCGCACGCCGATATCGGTACCCGCGCGGCGGATCATGAAGCTGGGCGTGCGCTTGTCGTCGTTCGTGCGGACCAGCGTGATCTTGCCGGAGAGGTCGGCAATTTCGGCGAGCAGGGTCTCCAGCTCGCGCGACTTGGCATCGTCGCCAAGGCTCGCAACCAGTTCCACCGATTCGCGGATATGGACGAGATAGGCTTCCAGCTGCTGCTTGAGGTGCGCGTCGAGCATGGTGAAACTCCTGTATCTGAAAACGAAACGGCCCGGGGTGAGGGGAGGCTCACCCCGGGTCGCATAGGGCACCCGACGAGGGGGGAGGTGGGTGCCCCAGGTTGCGTCAGATCTTGCCGACCAGATCGAGCGACGGGGCGAGGGTGGTTTCGCCTTCTTCCCACTTGGCCGGGCAGACTTCGCCCGGATGCGCCGCGATATACTGAGCCGCCTTGATCTTGCGGAGCAGCTCGGCCGCGTTACGGCCGACGCCTTCGCTGGTGATCTCGACCAGCTGGATCACGCCTTCCGGGTCGATCACGAAGGTGCCGCGGTCCGCCAGACCCTGGCCCTCACGCAGAACGTCGAAGTTCTTCGACAGATTGTGGTTCTGGTCGCCCAGCATGTAATAGTTGATCTTGCCGATCGCGGGCGAGGTGTCGTGCCACGCCTTGTGGCTGAAATGCGTGTCGGTCGACACCGAATAGACCTCGACGCCCATCTTCTGCAGGGTCGGGTAGATGTCAGCGAGATCCTCCAGCTCGGTCGGGCAGACAAAGGTGAAGTCGGCCGGGTAGAAGAAGAACACCGCCCACTTGCCGCGCACGTCGGCGTCGGTGACCTCGACGAACTTGCCTTGCTTGAACGCGGTTGCCGTGAACGGCTTCAGCTCGCTACCGATGAGCGCCATGTTTCTGTTCTCCTGTGGATTGTGCAGTGCAGCTTGTGCGATGCGGCATATAGGGTGCGCCGCAGCACTTCCAAATTGGAAGTGTCGCTGTCCGTGATCGAACAAATCACTCAATCGAGCGGAATTGATCGAAGCTCAAGTGAGCGCGCGATAGACGCTATAGCTGCTCGTCACGGTCAGAACGACGCCGACCAGAATCAGCAGCGTCTTGGTCGGCACGCGCTTGGCCAGGATCGCGCCGAAGGGCGCCGCGATCACGCCGCCAATCAGCAGGCCGATAACCGCTTCGGTGAAGGCGGAAAAGCCGAGATGGAAGATGAAGGTGATCGAGACGGACAGGGTAAGGAAGAACTCGACGCTGTTGACCGTGCCGATCGTGTAGCGCGGCTGCGTCCCCTGGATCAGCAAGTTGCTGGTCACTACGGGCCCCCAGCCGCCGCCGCCCGCCGCGTCAAGAAAGCCCCCGGCAAGTCCCAATGGCTCAACGATCTTCGGTTCGCGATGATGGCGTGTGGGAAAGCTGATGCCGCGCCACAGCAGATACACGCCGATCAGCGCGAGGTAGGCCATCACATAGGGCCTCGTCACAGATGCATCGAGCGTGCTGAGCAGGTAAGCGCCCGTCACTCCACCGATCACACCGGGGATCAACAAACGGAAGAACAGCTTCCAGTTCACATTCTTGTGGATCGCATGGCTGATGCCCGACACGCCGGTCGTGAAGCATTCGGCAAGGTGGACACCGGCGGATGCGGTCGCCGGCGGGACGCCGAGAACGCTGACCAGCAGGGTGCTCGAGATCACCCCGAATGCCATACCCAGCGCGCCATCGACGATCTGCGCGGCGAAGCCGACGGCGATGAACGGGAGCAGGGCCTGGAAGTCGATCCCTTCAAACATTCACGCACCTCTCGCAGTCCATCTGGTCGCCCGGTTTGGCCATGCGGGCCAATTCCCACAAGATACATAGTGTTTAGACGCCTCAAGCCATAAACGTCGCGCGCTGGAAATGGGAGCCGCGACCGCCTAAATATCTGTCCGAAGATAAAGGGGCGTAGCGATGTTCGGCGGTCTGACAGCCTATCTGGATTCGATTCGAGCACGCGACCCCGCGCCGCGTAGCCGTGCCGAAATACTGCTTTACCCGGGCGTCTGGGCGGTATTCTGGCATCGTGTTGCGCATCGCCTGTTCCGCGGCCGGCTGTTCTTCCTGGCGCGGGTGGTGAATCATCTGTCGCGCTGGATGACCGCGATCGACATTCATCCCGGCGCGACGATCGGACGCAACTTCTTCATCGACCACGGCTTCGTCGTGATCGGCGAGACGGCGGAAATCGGCGACGATGTAACCATCTACCAATGTGTTACGCTGGGCGGGACCAGTCCGGACAATGGCGTCGCGGGCAAGCGCCACCCGACATTGTCGGACGGGGTCATCATCGGATCGGGCGCGCAGGTGCTGGGACCGATCACCGTCGGCGCGCGCGCGCGCGTCGGCGCGAACGCTGTGGTGACGAAGGATGTGCCGGAGGGCGCGGTAATGGTCGGCATCCCCGCCAAGCCGACATTGGTCGAGGCGGAGGCGTGGAAGAAGGACTTCGTTCCTTACGGCACACCGTGCAGCGAGCTGTACGATCCGTCGACCCAGAAGCTGGAGATCATGCGTTGCGAGCTGGAGACGCTGCGCAAACGGCTCGACGACCTGCTGGCCGAGCGCGCCACCGAGGGCAAGCCGGAGCAGCGCGACCGGGCGTGAGCGCGAACGTCACCCCATTTCCGTCGCGCGGCACGCCGACCCAAGTCGGGTTCGATCGCGCGGAGCTGGCACGCATCCTTGACCTTTATGGTCGCATGGTCGCGGCTGGACACTGGAAGGACTATGCGATCGACCTGGGCCGTGAGGCAGCGGTGTTCGCCGCCTTTCGCCGCACCGCCGAGCGCCCCGAATTTCGCGTCGAGAAGCGCCCCGCGTTGCGCAACCGGCAAGGCATGTGGGCATTGGTGAATGAGGCCGGCGCGGTGCTCAAGCGCGGGCATGAGCTTGGCCCGGTGCTGGCCCCAGTCGAACGCCGGCTCATGAAGCTGGTCGAGGACTGAGGCTGCGCCTTCAGGCGGTAAACCGCTTGGTGAATCCTTTCACATTGCCCAGTTCTGCCGGGTGCGCATCGACGCGCTCGACTGCGGCCATGTTCGGTCCTTCGCGGCAGCGGTCGACGAACGTGTCGAGCGCGACATCCTCGCCATCCGCCAGAATCTCCACTCGACCGTCCTGAAGGTTACGGACCCATCCTGTTACCCCCAATTGGCGGGCGGTGCGCACCGCCCAGTCGCGATAGCCGACGCGCTGGACGCGTCCCTCGATCAGCAAACGCTGTGCCGTCATTCCTGGTAATCCCCGCTTACACATGCGCCTCCGCTGCGCACGATGAAGTCATAGTCCGGACAAGGCAGTCGCAGACAGTCCTCCCCGGCGCAATCGCAGGGCGGTTCGGCGCGGAATGCCCTTCTCAGGCCGCCGATATCCGCGGTGGGTTCGTGTGCCCTGCCTGACGCCCCCGCGCGCGGCGATCAAGCGCAACGGGCAAATCGCGCTTACGGCGTTCAAACTCGAACGCGCGCGCATGTCGATTCAGCGTCAGGACTTCATCGGAAAGCGTGTCGGCTGCGGCAGAGGCCTGCTCGACCATCGCCGCATTCTGTTGCGTCGCACCGTCGAGCGTCACCATCGCGGACGCGATCTCGCTCACGGCGCGGGATTGCTGTTCGCTGTCCTCGTGCAGGTGGACGAGCAGGCTGTGAACTGCATCAACATCACTGGCGATGGCGATCAGCGACGCGTCCATGCGCTGAACCGCTTCGGCAGCAACCTGCACTTCGCTCCGCGTTTCGGTGATAAGCTCGCGCACGCGCTTCGCCTCTTCCTCGGCGCGCACTGCCAGCGCCGAAACCAGGTCGGCGACGACCGCAAAGCCACGGCCGGCTTCGCCAGCATTACCCGCCTCGACAGCGGCGTTCATCGCAAGAACGCGGGTCTGGAACGCGATCTTGTCGAGCCCTTCGATTACCGATCCGATGTCTTCGGCACGCTGCGACACCCAATCCATCGTCGCAGCCGCATGTTCGCCGGTCGCGCGCCCTTCGCAGACCGCGCGGGTCGCATCGTCAGCGCGCGCGCGTCTGGCTGGTAGAATCTCTTGCTACTTGCAGCCGAGCGCTGACCTGCTGGAGTGCGGCGTTGGTCTGTTCCAGATTGGCGGCGCTCGCCTCCGTGCGGCGCGCGAGATCCTCGGTCGCCCTGGCAATTTCGGTCGCACCGTTTCCGATCGAGTCCGCACTGGCGTGGACCGCATGGACCATGCCGCGCAGTGCACAAATGGCGGCGTTGAAATTGTCGCGCAGCCCAGCATAGGCAGCGGGGAAATCGGCATCAATCGTCTGGGTCAGGTCGCCGCTCCGCAGGGCCTCCAACCGCTCGCCCAGATGCCGATTGACGATCTGCTGCTCACGCAGCCGACCGGCATCCTCGGCCCGCCGCTCCTGCGCGGCGGAGGCGAAGCGCTCCAGTGCGTGGGCGATGTCGCCCAGTTCATCGCTCCGGTCGGTATGCGGGATGGTAACAGTTGCCCCTTCGGCCATTTCAGAGGTGGTTGTGGACAATTCAGCCATGGGCGTGATGATGCGGCGGATCAGGAACCAGATTGATCCGGCGACGGCACCCAGCAGAGTGAGCGCCAGAAGCGATAGCATGACGACCATCGTCACTTCCATCGTCGCCGCGCTGGACTCAACCTTGGCCTGATGGTCGGTCGCATCGACGACCAGGGCATCGATCGCCGCGCGATGCTGGGCATAGACACCCCGAAGGTCGCGATAAGCCACCTCCATCGCAGGACGATTGCCTGAGCGCGCTGCGGGCAGGAAGCGCGTTTCGAGAATGGTCCAGAATTGCTGTGCCGGTGGATCCGACTTTTCGAGAATGTCGGCCTTGATCCGGTCGGGCAGTGTCGACGATTGCCAATAGGCGCGCCGTTGCTCGTACACGGTGCGAAGCTTTTGCAGTCGCGCGCTGGCCGCAGCGACACTGGTTGGGTCGATCACGATCAGCGACGCCTCAAGATAGGGCTCGATGATATATTCGGGGGGCGGGAGGATATCGGCGATCAAATCCGACATCTGACGCGATTCCAGATGCATTGCGCCGCCCATGCGAACAGCGTTGATCTGCCATCCGATTATGGCACCACCTACGAACAGCAGCACAAGCAAGCCCGCTGCGCCGCGCTTGACCAGCTTTGTAATCGTCATCTCGTTCAACCCCGTCCACCTTCTCTCATGCCTGAACATGGTAGAAGAAGCGGACGAGCGGCGGGCGCGGCGGCGCCCTTTTCCAACACGAATGGTCGTTTTATTTCGTCGACTAAGTATTAGGTTCTAAGGGGATTTCCTTATTGACCTGTAGCTGGCGCGAACCTCACGCGGCCTGGAACTCGCCGTCCTCGTCCATCAGGTGCAGCACCCCGTCGCTGATCGCGAAATAAGCGCCGTGGATCGTCAGCTTGCCCGCCGCCTCGCGGGTGGGGATGAAGGGGAAGGTGCGCAGATTCGCGATCGAGGTGCGGACCGTTTCCAGCTCCATTTCGCGCGAAGCTTCCGGGCCGCTGCCATATTTTGCCTTCACCCGCTCACGCGCTTCATCGAGCAGGCTGACCCATGCGTGGACGAAGCCGCCGTCACCCGGGGGACTGTCCTGGAACATCTCGGTCAGTGCAGCATGCGCGCCGCCGCACATGCCGTGACCCATTACCACGATCTCCTCGACCTCCAGCTTAGTCACCGCAAACTCCAGCGCGGCAGAAACGCCGTGGCGGCCGCCGTCATTCTCGAACGGGGGGACGAGGTTGGCAACGTTGCGTACGACGAAGATTTCGCCTGGCAGCGAGTCGAAAATCTGGGCGGGTTCTACGCGGCTGTCGGAACAGGCGATCACCATCACCTTTGGGCTCTGCCCTTCGGCCAGCTGCGCCCAACGCTCGCGCTGTCGGCGATAGTCGGCGGAACGGAAGCGATGATAGCCATCGACGAGATCGGTGAAGTGAGTCATGCGGCCTCCCAATTTGGGCCTCCATTGGCGCAGGCCGTAAGGGCTGGCAAGCGGGGCGCTGGATCGCTATCTGCGCCGCATGAACGATCCGACTCCCGTCGCGCGCCCGGAGCGCCAGCGCAAGCCTGACTGGATCCGCGTCAAGGCACCGACCTCCGCCGGCTTTGCCGCGACCCGTGCGCTGATGCGCTCGAAAAGCCTGACCACGGTCTGCGAAGAGGCGGCGTGCCCGAATATCGGCGAGTGCTGGAGCAAGAAGCACGCGACGGTGATGATTCTGGGTGACACCTGCACCCGCGCCTGTGCCTTCTGCAACGTCAAGACCGGCATGCCGCGTGCGGTCGATCCGATGGAGCCGAACAACGTCGCCGATGCGGCGGTGCAGATGGGGCTGGAGCATATCGTCATCACCTCGGTCGACCGCGACGACCTGCCCGATGGCGGGGCGAAGCAGTTCGTCAAGGTGATCGAGGCGATCCGCAAGGCGTCGCCGACCACGACGATCGAAATCCTGACGCCGGACTTTCGCAACAAGCATGAGGCAGCGGTCGAGATGATCGTCGCGGCGCGGCCGGACGTCTATAACCACAATCTCGAGACCGTTCCGCGGCTTTATCCGACGATCCGCCCGGGCGCGCGTTACTACGCGTCGATCCGGCTGCTGGAGCAGGTCAAGAAGCTCGATCCGTCGATCTTCACCAAGTCGGGCATCATGCTGGGGCTGGGCGAAGAGCGGCTGGAGGTCCATCAGGTGATGGACGACATGCGCAGCGCGGACATCGATTTCCTGACGATGGGACAGTATCTCCAGCCGACCCCGCGCCACGCCAAGGTGCAGGATTTCATCACCCCCGCGGCGTTCGACGCCTATGCGGCGATCGCGCGGGCCAAGGGGTTCCTGCTGGTCGCATCCTCGCCGCTGACGCGGTCGAGCTATCATGCTGGCGACGATTTCGCGAAAATGAAAGCGGCGCGCGATGCCAAGCTGGCGAAGGCGGTGGTGACCGCCTGATGCCGCGCCATGCCGAGACCCGGCGCCTGCCCTATACGCCGGAGCAGATGTTCGACCTGGTTGCCGATGTCGGGCGCTATGGCGAGTTCCTGCCATGGGTCAGCGCGGTGCGGGTCCGGTCGGACAGCGAGACCGAGATGGTGGCGGATCTGATGGTCGGGTTCAAGAGCCTGCGGGAAACCTTTACCAGCCGGGTCGAGAAGCAGCGCCCGGGACATATCCGGGTCGATTATCTCGAAGGTCCGCTGAAGCATCTGCATAACGACTGGAAATTCCGGCCGGATGGCGAAGGCGGGGTGCTGGTCGACTTCGAGGTGGATTTTGCGTTCAAGAACCGGGTGTTCGAGATGCTGGCGGGGCAGGTATTCGATCGTGCGCTGAGGATGATGATCGGCGCCTTCGAGACGCGCGCCGCCGCGCTTTATGGCGATTCGACTTCGGGCGCAGCGGGCTCTCCCGGCAGCAGCAGTTCGAGCGCGCACAACGCGGCCTGAAGACGCACGCCGCCGCGGCCGATATCGCCGAATTCGCGAGTGTCGGCGACAACCACGTCAGGATCGGCATCCTTCTCGGCCCGGGCAAAGACGACATGGCCTACGGGCTTCTTTTCGCTCCCGCCGCCGGGACCGGCGATACCGGTGATCGCGACTGCAACATCCGCCCCGCTTTCCTCCAGAGCGCCCTGGGCCATGCTCCAGGCGGTGGCGATCGACACGGCACCGAAGGTTTCAAGGACGTCACCGCTGACCTTCAGTTCCTTGACCTTGGCTTCGTTGGAATAGGTGACGAAACCGGCGACGAGCACTTCGGACGAGCCGGGAATTTCGGTGATCGCCGCGCTGACCAGGCCGCCGGTGCAGCTTTCCGCGACCGCGACGGTGCGGCCGGCAGCGCGGTTGGTGTCGACGACGCGGCGTGCGGCAGCGACAAGATCAGCGGGAAGAATCGTGTCCATCATTTGGGCCGGGCCATAGGGCAAAGCGGCAGCTTTGGCCCGTTTTTTCGACGGTCGGCGTCGAGCTGTGCCATGCCAACGAACACGCCCGCCAGATTCTTCGGGGGCAGGGGTGCGAGATTGGCGACGATCTTGTCGAGCTTCGGGCAATCAGCCGGTTCGATCATCTGTCCGGCGAGCGGCACCATGATCACCTTGATCGCGGGGAGGACGAACATCGACCCGGCGATCGCCTGCATGTCCGGACCGAGCAGCTTGGCGATGCCGCCGCGCGCGGCGGGCAGGGCGGGGGCGACGCCCGACTGAAGGCGGGCGGCGAAGGCGGGGTTGGGGCGGCGGAGGAAAGCGGAGGCGGGGAGGGCGGTGCAGACGCGGCCCATTTCCGCCACCATGTCGGGCAACAGCACCTGAAACAGCGCCTCCGCCTCGCCATCGGTGAGGCAGGGGCGCGGCTGGGCCTGAACGCTGGACGCGGCGAGGCCGGTCCAGAGCAGGGTGGTGGCGGCAAGGCGGCGGATACGCATGAACTTACTCCGTCAGCGGCCGCGACGCGGCGGCATCATCAGGGTGTTGTAGATACGCGGACCGTAGCTGAGCCTGAACCGGGGCACTTTATTCGATCCGATCGGGGATACGGATCGTTGCGATAGCCTGTGCCGCGATCCCCTCGCCGCGACCGGTAAAGCCGAGGCGTTCCGTGGTGGTGGCCTTGAGGCTGACCTTGGCGACGGGCAGGTTCAGGATTTGGGCGATGCGGGCGCGGATCGTGTCACGATGGGGGGCCGATCTTGGGGGCTTCACAGATCAGCGTCAGGTCGATGAAGTCGATGATGCCCCCCTGTGCCCGGACGAGGGTTGCAGCGTGGTCGAGGAAGCGGTCGGACGCCGCGCCGCGCCACTGCGGGTCGCTGGGGGGAAGTGCATCCCGATATCCCCTGCGCCGATCGTGCCGAGCAAGGCGTCGGTGATCGCGTGGAGCGCGACATCGGCGTCGCTGTGCCCCGCCAGCCCCTTGTCATGCGGGATCAGCATGCCACCGAGCCACAGTTCCTCGCCCGCCTGGAGCCGGTGGACGTCGTACCCCATCGCCGACCGGGAGATCAGGCCGGCGGCATGGCGCGCCTCAGCCGCGGCGAAATCCGCGGGGTGGGTGATCTTTTCGAGCATTGCGTCTCCGGGAACGAGAGCGACGTCATGGCCCGCGCGGCGGAGCATCTGGGCGTCGTCGGTGGCTTCTTCGTCCGTTGGCCAGGCGCGGTGGGCGGCGAGGATGGCGTCGAAGTGGAAGGCTTGCGGCGTCTGGATGCGGTTGAGTCCGGCGCGGGGGACATTGTCGCCGAGGATTTCGGTGCCCCTTGCGAGTGTGTCGGCGACGGGGAGGACGGGGACGGCGCCCGGGTCTTGATCGAGCGCCGCGAGCAGGGCGTCGATCACTGCGGTCGGGATGAAGGGGCGGGCGGCGTCGTGGATCAGGACGCGGGTGACGCCCTGGCCGTCGAGTGCCTCCAGCCCGGCGCGGACCGAGTCGCGGCGCTCGGCCCCGCCTTCGACGAAGCTGACGTTTTCGAGCGATATATCGCGGACGTGGTCGTGCTGTCCTTCGCCGAAGACGATGATGGCTTGGGTTATCATCGGGTGGCAGGATAGTGCGGTAACACTATGTTCAAGCATGGGTTTTCCGCAGAGAATCGCGAACTGTTTGGGAACAGTTCCGCCCGCGCGGATACCTTTTCCGGCGGCGACGATGATGACTGCGGTGGTCATGATGCGACGGTCGCGCGACTGCTGCGCGTCACAGACGCGACGGGTTTGGACGGGTCGGCGACGCTTGTCCGACATTGGCGCGACAGGTGCGCAACCGCGTTGCGCCACGAAGCGACGGCGGCGCGACCGCCGCGTGACGGAAACGCGCCTGCTGTGCCGATTTGCTGGGTGGATCGTGCGGTCTGCATTCGGCCTGCCTAGCGATTGGGGCGCTTGTAGGAAAGCGGGGCAGCGACGGCTTGGCCGGGAACGATCTCCTGCACTGAGGCGTCCTTCATGCAACCCACCAACCAGAGAGGTATGCATGGATTTCCAGTTCAACAGCGACAACCGGATCGACGGCACCGACGCCATGGCTGAACAGAGCGAAGCGCGAGTGCGCGAGCGGCTGGCGCGGTTTGAGGGGCGGCTGACACGCGTCGAGGTGCATGTTCGGGATATCGACGGGACGACCAATGGTGCCGAGGGTGTCGAGGCGGCGATCGAGGCGCGGCCGGCGGGAGGTCAGCCGGTTGCGGTGACCGACCGCGGTGCCAAGCCGGAGGCGGCGATCAATGGCGCGTTGAAGAAACTGGTGATGCGACTGGATAGCGATTTCGGGAAGGCTGATCGGGTTCGCTGAGCAGGTGCGCTTCGGTCAGACAAAGACCTCCGCCCCCCGTAAGTGGGAGGGCTTAAAGAGAGGGGCTCATGCGGTCCCGCTTGCATCCCCGCCCTTGCCCCTGTATCGGCCCGTGCCTAAATTTCAGGCACAGATGACAATGCTCAAACCCATCCAGGTCGGGCCGGTGACGGTCGAGACGCCGGTGATTCTGGCGCCGATGACGGGCGTCACCGATCTGCCGTTCCGACGACTGGTGCGGCGCTATGGGTCGGGGCTGAACGTCACCGAGATGATCGCGAGCCAGGCGGCGATCCGCGAGACGCGGCAATCGGTGCAGAAGGCGGCGTGGGATCCGATCGAGGAGCCGGTGTCGATGCAGCTGGTCGGCTGTACCCCCTATGAGATGGGCGAGGCGGCGAAGCTGAACGAGGATCGCGGGGCGGCGATCATCGACATCAATATGGGCTGTCCGGTGCGCAAGGTGACCAATGGCGATGCCGGATCGGCGCTGATGCGGGTGCCGGATCTTGCCGCCAAGCTGATCGAGGCGTGTGTCAAGGCCGTCAGCGTGCCGGTGACGGTGAAGATGCGCATGGGCTGGTGCCATGATAGCCTGAATGCGCCCGAACTGGCGCGCGTTGCCCAAGAACTGGGCGCGAAGATGGTAACGGTCCACGGCCGCACCCGCAACCAGATGTACAAGGGCAGCGCCGACTGGGCGTTCGTGCGCAAGGTCAAGGACGCGGTGTCGATCCCGGTGATCGTCAATGGCGACATCTGCACGATCGAGGATGCGCGCACCGCGCTGGCGCAATCGGGCGCGGACGGCGTGATGATCGGGCGCGGGGCCTATGGCAAGCCGTGGGTGCTGCGGCAGGTGATGGACGCGCTGTCCGGCGCGGGCGATCGGCCGGACCCGGATATCGACGAACAATATGCCCTGATTGCAGAGCATTACGCGATGATGCTGGATCATTATGGTGAGATGACCGGCGTCAATCTGATGCGCAAGCATATCGGGTGGTACACCAAGGGGCTGCCCGGTTCGGCCGAGTTCCGCAACAAGGTGAACCAGGAACCCAAGGCGGCGACGGTGCTGGGCATGCTCGACGACTTCTACGCGCCGTTCCGCGGCATGCCTGCGCTGGGATCATGGCCGTCACGCGAAGCGGCCTGAGGCCGCCACCGCAGCCGGGCGAGCCCGACCTGGCCGAAATTTTCGGCGGGTTGCCCGTCGCCGCCCTGGTGCTCGACCCGCAGGACCGCGTGGTGCGCGCCAATATGGCGTGCGAGCATCTGCTCAATCACAGCGAGAAGGCGATGCTGGGGCAGCGCCTCGATCGCATCTTCGCACTGCCCGAGGGGTATGGCGGGCGGCGCGACGGGCATGGCTTTGCCGCGTTCGATGTCGAGATCGAGCCGACCCGGTCGCCACGCACCCGCGTCGACTTCGTCGAACAGCCGATTGCCGAGCATCCCGGCTGGCGAATCGTGACGTTGCATCAGGCACCGACATCGCGCCGGCTGTCGGTGGGGGCGGATCGCAGCGCGGGCGCGCGCGCGGCGGTGGGCGCGGCGGCGATGCTGGCGCATGAAATCAAGAACCCGCTGTCGGGGATTCGCGGCGCGGCACAGCTGATGGCGGGGGACGACGATCCCGAGACCCGCGCCGAGCTGACCCAGCTGATTACGACCGAAGTCGATCGCATCGCCGCGCTGATCGACCGGATGCAGGATTTCACCGATACGCGGCCGCCCAAGCTGGCGCCGCACAATATCTATCCGTTGCTCGACCATGCCCGCCGCGTGGCGCTGGCCGGGTTTGCGCGCGGGATGGTGATCGAGGAGCGGTTCGATCCGTCGCTGCCCCCGGTGATGATGGACAAGGACGCGTTCCTTCAGATCGCGATGAATTTGCTGAAGAATGCTGCCGAAGCGCTGCGCGATACGCCCGATCCGAAGATCGTGCTGTCCACCCAATACCGTCATGGCGTCGCGATGCGGCCGGGGCCGGATCAGCCGCGCCGCTGGTTGCCGATCGAATTTTCCGTCACCGACAATGGCCCGGGTGCGCCGGCGGATATCGCGAGCCATTTGTTCGAGCCGTTCGTGTCGGGCAAGCCGGAGGGCAAGGGGCTGGGTCTGCCCCTAGTGGAAAAGCTGGTGCGCGATATGGGCGGGGTGGTCGAATATGCCCGCGCCGGCGATCCGGAAATGACGGTGTTTCGGGTCAACTTGCCGCGGGCGGACGGTTGATGGGGGTGCATCACTTATCCTCCCCCGCCAGGGGAGGTGGCAGCCGCGGGCTGACGGAGGGGGAGGACAGCTTCGCGCTATCGCCTCTTGCCGTCGTGCTTCCACCCCCTCCGTCGCGCTGCGCGCCACCTCCCCTGGCGGGGGAGGATTATTTGATGCGCGCTTCCTCTGCGGGCTGGTCGCATGACCCTCGACTGGGTCGATGTCGTCGGCTGGGCGGGCGCGGGGCTGGTGCTGGTCGCCTATGGCCTATTGTCTGCGGGCAAGCTTGCGGCGCGGGGAGTGCCCTATCAGCTGATGAACGTGTTCGGCGCGGTGGGGATGCTGATCAACGGCTATGTGCGCGGGGCACTGCCGTCGGCGGCGCTCAACCTGATCTGGATGGGCATCGGCCTTTACGTATTGGCGAAATATCGGGGGCGGAGTGCATGAGCGTGTCGGCATCGATCCTGATCTGTGACGACGACGCCGCGATCCGCACCGTGGTGACTCAGGCGCTGCGCCGCGCCGGGCATCGCGTGACGGCGGCGGGATCGCTGGGCGAGCTGCGGCGCGAGCTAGCGGCGGCACGGCCCGATGTGCTGGTGACCGACGTGGTGCTGCCCGATGGCAATGGGCTGGATTTCGTCGCGACCTTTACCGGGGAGACGCCCGACGTGCCGGTGATCGTGCTGTCGGCGCAGAATACCCTGTCGACCGCAGTGCGCGCGACCGAGGCGGGGGCGTTCGACTATCTGCCCAAGCCGTTCGACCTGGATGCGCTGACCGCGACGGTGGCGAGCGCGCTGGCGCGGGGGCGGCGGCTGGTAGACGACCTGCCTGCGTCGGAAGAGCAGGCGGTCGCGCTGATCGGGCGGTCGCCGGCGATGCAGGATGTGTATCGCGTGATCGCACGGGTGGTGTCGAACGAGCTGACCGTACTGATCACCGGCGAGAGCGGAACCGGCAAGGAGCTGGTGGCGCAGGCGATCCATGACCTCGGGCCACGGCGGCGCGCGCCGTTCGTCGCGATCAACATGGCGGCGATCCCGCGCGAGCTGATCGAGGCCGAGTTGTTCGGGCATGAAAAGGGCGCGTTCACCGGCGCTGCGGCGCGGGTGGCGGGGAAGTTCGAGCAGGCGAGCGGGGGGACGCTGTTCCTCGACGAGATCGGCGACATGCCAATGGAGGCGCAGACGCGGCTGTTGCGCGTGCTGCAGTCGGGCGAGTTCACCACGGTCGGCGGGGCGCGGGCGATCCGGGCGGACGTGCGCATCGTCGCGGCAACCAACAAGGATCTGATGGGCCAGGTGGTGACCGGGCAGTTCCGCGAGGATCTGTTCTACCGCCTCAACGTCGTCCCGATCGCGCTGCCGGCGTTGCGCGAGCGGCGGCAGGATGTGCGGCTGCTGGCGAGGCATTTCCTGGATCGTGCGGTCGAGGACGGGTTGCCGCGCAAGCATGTCGGCGACGATGCGATCGCGGTGCTCGAGGCGCATGACTGGCCGGGCAATGTCCGCGAGCTGGAGAATTTGATGCGGCGCATGGCCGCGCTGCACCGCGACGAGTGGATCGATGGCGATGCGGTGCGGGCGATGCTGGGCGAGGGGAGTGGCTTCGCCGCGCCGACGCGCGATGCGGGGATCGAGGCGGCGGTGATCGCGCGGCTGACCCGGCTGGCGGCGGAGGAGCCGGCGGTGCTGGAGGACGGCACGCTGTACGACCGTATCATCGGCGAGGTCGAACGCCCGCTGATCGAGGCAATGCTGGCGCGTCACGGGCATAACCAGCTGCGCGCGGCGCGGGCGCTGGGGATCAACCGGAATACGCTGCGCAAGCGGCTGGATACGCTGGGGATCGATGTCGGCGGGCGGATCGACGATCCCGCCTAGCGGCGGATTTGGCCCGATTAGCGACAAGTCGAGCGACAAGTGTGTTTTCATGGCAACAATGTTGTTGTAGCCATGTCACGATGGATGTTGCCGCCAAGCCACAGATTGACGCCGATCTGCGCCGCTGGCGGCTGAGCATTACCCCCTTTGTCGAGCTGCTGGTGCTGGGCATCGCGCTTGCGGTGCTCGTGACCAGCTATTTCGTGGTGAGCGGGAATAGCGGGACGCAGCGGTTGCTGACCCCGCCGCTCGTGGCGCTGCTGCTGGTCGGCAACCTCATTCCGCTGGTGGCGCTGATCGTGCTGGTCGGGCGGCGCGTGGCGATGCGGCGCGCGGCGCGGTCGCCATTGGGCGGGCGGGCGCGGCTGCACGTGCGGCTGGTGGCGATTTTTTCGATCCTGGCGAGTGTGCCGACGATCTTCGTTTCGATCGTCGCGTCGCTGTTGTTCCAGTATAATGTCGAGTTCTGGTTTTCCGACCGGGCGCGCTCGATGCTGGAAAATGCATCGGCAGTTGCAGTGGGCGGGTTCAGCGACCTCCAGCAGCGCGTGGGTGCCAATACAGAGGCAATGGCGATCGATCTCGCAGGCGCACTTGCGGAAGGCGTTCCGATCGATAGCCGGACCTTCTTCAACTATTTCCTGGTCCAGACTACCCAGCGCGAGCTTTCCGAGGCGGCGATCGTTCGGCAGACTCAAACCGGCGAGATTATCGTGCTGGCGATCCTCAATCCCTATGAGCGGTTGCTCGAAGAGCAGATCAACCCGGCAGCGATCAAGCAACTGAACCGTGGCGAGCGGCCAGTCGTGGTGGAGGACGCAGGCGGCCGCATCCGTGCGCTGACCCGCTTCGCAAATGCGAGCGACACCTATCTTTATGCCGCGCGCGTCGTGGACCCGGCCCTGCTGGAACGTAGAACACGGGCTGAATCGGTCGTTGCCGATTACAAGACGCTGACCGAGCGATCACGCGCGCTCCAGCTTCAGTTCAACGTCGCATTGTTGCTGCTCTCGTTGCTCATCGTCAGCGTGGCGGTATGGGTAGCGCTTCAGATTGCCGACCGTCTCGTCCGCCCTGTGGGAGATCTGGTGAAGGCAGCACGCGATGTCGCTGCGGGCGATCTGGCGACGCGGGTGCCAACGCCCAAGGCGGATGACGAGATCGGCACGCTGGCCACCGCGTTCAACCGGATGACCGACAGGTTGCAGGAACAGACCAATGCGCTGGTCGACGCCAATGCCGAATCCGAAAGCCGCCGCGCGCTGATCGAGGCGGTGATGTCGGGGGTGACGGCGGGGGTGCTGTCGATCGACGACGAGCGCCGCATCCGGCTGATCAACAGTTCCGCCATGGCGTTGCTGCGCCCCGGTGACGCACCGGTGGGCAAGCTGCTCTCCGAGGTGGCGCCCGAGCTGGACGCGGTGCTGGGCGGGGAGACGCGCGAGGATATCGTGCAGCTGACCAGCGGCGGCGAGGCGCGGACGCTGGCGGTGAAGATCACCCGCGACGAGGCGGGGCAAGTTCTGACGTTCGACGACATCACCCAGCAACTGCTCGACCAGCGCCGCGCCGCCTGGTCCGACGTCGCGCGGCGCATTGCGCACGAGATCAAGAACCCGCTCACTCCGATCCAGCTCGCCGCGGAACGGCTCCAGCGCCGCTATGGCAAGAAGATCGAGAGCGATGACGGCACCTTTGCCAAGCTGACCGACACGATCGTGCGGCAGGTCGGCGACCTGCGCCGGATGGTAGACGAATTCTCGTCCTTCGCGCGGATGCCCAAGCCGATCTTCCGCGAGGAATCGGTGATCGACATCGCGCGCCAGACATTGTTCCTGCACGAGGTCGCCAAGCCCGAGATCCGCTTCAAGCTGGAAGCGCCGGCGATGCTGCCGCCGCTAGTCTGCGACCGCCGCCAGCTGGGGCAGGCGCTGACCAATCTGGTCAAGAACGCGGTCGAGGCGGTGGAGGCAGTGGAAACGCGCGAGGAGGGGGAGCAGGGCGAGATCGAGATGACGATCCGCAGCGCCGCCGACGCGCAATTGCTGGTCGAGATCAGCGACAATGGCATCGGTCTGCCCGCCGAGCGCGAGCGGATCGTCGAGCCCTATATGACGACGCGCGCACGCGGCACGGGTCTCGGCCTCGCGATCGTCAAGAAGATCGTCGAGGAGCATTTCGGCACGATGGCGTTCGCCGACCGGCCCGGCGGCGGGACGGTGGTGACATTGTGCTTCGACACCAAGACGCTGGAGCGGCTGGCGGGCACGGGGGGGCCGGAAGAGAATGAGCCGGGGGTAGCGGGTATGGCCGCGCTGACCCGGACCAAGGACGGAACCAACTGATGAAACTCGATATCCTGGTCGTCGACGACGAAGCCGACATCCGCGAACTGGTCGCGGGCGTGCTGGAGGACGAGGGGTACGAAACCCGGAGCGCCGCCGACAGTGACGCGGCGCTTGAGGCGATTGCCGAACGACGGCCGAGCCTGGTACTGCTGGATGTATGGCTTCAGGGGTCGCGGCTCGACGGGCTGGACCTGCTCGACGAGATCAAGAAGCGCGATCGGTCGATCCCGGTGCTGGTATTCTCCGGCCATGGGAATCTCGACACTGCGGTCGCCGCGATCCGGCGCGGCGCATCGGACTTTATCGAAAAGCCGTTCGAGGCCGAGCGGCTGATGCTGCTGGTCGAGCGCGCGACCGAGACCGAGCAATTGCGACGCGAGGTGGCGTCGCTGCGCGCATCGGTGGGGCGCGGCACCGACCTGCATGGCACGTCGGGAGCGATCAACACGGTGCGCGCGACACTGAAGCGGGTGGCAGCGACGGGTAGCCGGGTGATGATCACCGGCGGGCCGGGGACGGGCAAGGAAGTTGCAGCTCGCCTGTTGCACGAATGGAGCAACCGCGCCGACGGACCGTTCGTGATCGTCAGCGCGGCGCGGATGACCCCCGAGCGAGTCGAGGAGGAATTGTTTGGCGTCGAGGACGGCAATCTGGTCCATCCCGGATTGCTGGAGCAGGCGCATGGAGGCACGCTGTTCCTGGACGAGATCGCGGACATGCCGATCGCGACGCAGGGCCGCATCCTGCGCGTGCTGACCGAACAGAAGTTCAACCGCGTCGGCGGCCAACGTCAGGTGAAGGTCGATGTCCGCGTCGTCTCCGCGACGGGCCGCGATCTGACGACCGAAATCGCCGAGGGCCGGTTCCGTGAGGACCTGTTCTACCGCCTCAACGTCGTGCCGGTGCAGATTCCGCCACTGACCGAACGGCGTGAGGATATTCCCGCGCTGGTCGAGCATTTCGTGGCGCATTATGCGACTGAGCGGCGCGTGCCGACGCCGGAAATCTCGGGCGAGGCACTGGTCGCGCTGCAAAGCTATGAATGGCCCGGCAACGTTCGCCAGCTGCGTAACGTGGTCGAGGCGACCGTAATTCTAGCTCCGGGCGACCGGATCGGGCGGATCGACATCGACATGCTGCCGACCGAAATTCTCGGCCGCCGCGAGGATGGCGGGATGGGGGCCGCAACGATCATGGGTGCCCCGCTGAAGGAAGCGCGCGAGAGTTTCGAGCGCGAATATCTGCGAATCCAGATCAAGCGGTTTTCGGGCAATATTTCCCGCACCGCGCATTTCATCGGGATGGAGCGGTCGGCGCTTCACCGGAAGCTGAAGCTGCTCGGCATCCATGAGGAGCGCGAGGAGTAGGCACCGATTCCTCTGCTGAGCGTGCTCATGGGAGGAAGGGGCGGGGCGCTACGACGTCAGCTTCATCAGCACGATTCCGCCGACGATCAGCCCGGCGGCGAGCAGGCGGGCGGGGGTGATCGCCTCACCCAGGAACGCGATGCCGACGACGAACGCGCCGACTGCGCCGATGCCGGTCCAGATCGTATAGGCGGTGCCGAGCGGAAGCTGACGCATTGCCGTTGCGAGCAGCGCGAAGCTGGCGATCATCGCGACGATCGTGATCGCGGCGGGGAAGGGGCGGGTGAAGCCGTCCGACAGCTTCATGGCGCTCGCCCAGACGATTTCGAGCAATCCGGCGGCGAGCAACGCAATCCAGGCCATCTGGCCCTCCTTTGCAAGAGAGCCGGGCCGTCCCGGGCTTGAGGCCCGCAGCGTGCGCGGGGGAGGACGTGGCCTCGCTTGGGGGCGATATGGGACGGGCGCAGAGGGGAGGCAAGGGGCACCTCTGGACCTTGGCCAGGCCAGTCCCTACATTGCCGTCAACCGCGCCGCTGGGTGGCGCGCATCCGACGCCGGGAAACGGCGCGATTGCGGGAAAATCCCGCCAAGAACAGCGAGCTGATCATGGCCGACAAGCAGACATCTCTTCAGGACCTGTTCCTCAACGCGCTTCGCAAGTCCAAGACCCCGGTGACCATGTTTCTGGTCAAGGGCGTGAAGCTGCAAGGCATCGTCACCTGGTTCGACAATTTTTCAGTGCTGCTCCGCCGCGACGGCCAGTCGCAGCTGATCTACAAGCACGCGATCTCGACCATCATGCCGTCGGGTGCGGTGGACGTCGCGTCGATCGTGGACGCCATTCCGGACAGCCAGTCCAAAAACCCGGTTTTGCAGGAAATTTTCCTCGGTGCGGTCAAGCGCCAGCAGGAGAATGTCACCATGTTCCTGGTCAATGGCGTGATGCTGCAGGGCGGGATCGCGGCGTTCGACCTGTTCTGCATGCTGTTGCATCGCGATGGAGTGTATCAGCTTGTCTACAAGCACGCGGTGTCGACGATTCAGCCGGCACATCCGCTGGATTTGACGGATCATGGCGAGGACGCCTGAGCCTTTTGAAAGCTGAGCGATGAGTACCGGATTTGACCGCGACCCCGATGAATTCGCACGGGGCGCGCGGGCGATCGTCGTCTATCCTGACCTTGGCGGATCGAGCCGCGATGCCGACGCGCGTCTGGAGGAGACCGCTGGCCTTGCGCTCGCGATCGGCGTCGAGGTGGTCGAGCGCGTCGCGCTGCGCATCCGCGCGGCCAAGCCGGGCACGCTGATCGGATCGGGGCAGGTCGACGCGCTGGCCGCGACGGTGCGCGATCGCGAACTCACCCTGGCGGTGTTCGACGCGGCGCTGACTCCTGTGCAGCAGCGCAATCTGGAGACCGCGCTTGGCTGCAAGGTCATCGACCGCACCGGCCTGATCCTCGAGATCTTTGGCGAGCGTGCGCGCACCGCCGAGGGGCGGTTGCAGGTCGAGCTCGCGCATCTGGACTATCAGGCGGGGCGACTGGTGCGCAGCTGGACCCATCTTGAGCGCCAGCGCGGCGGCTTCGGCTTCCTTGGTGGTCCCGGCGAAACCCAGATCGAGGCTGACCGCCGCCTGATCCGCGACCGCATGGCGCGGTTGAAGCGCGAGCTCGATTCGGTGAGCCGCACGCGCGGGCTGCATCGCGAGCGGCGGCAGCGTGCGCCATGGCCGGTGATCGCGCTGGTCGGCTATACCAATGCCGGAAAATCCACGCTGTTCAATCGCTTGACCGGCGCTGACGTCATGGCGGAAAATCTGCTGTTCGCGACGCTCGATCCGACGTTGCGGCAGATCTCGCTGCCAGGCATCGACAAGGCCATCCTGTCGGACACGGTCGGATTCGTCTCCGAACTGCCGACCCAGCTGGTCGCGGCGTTCAAAGCGACGCTGGAGGAAGTGGTGTCGGCGGACCTGCTGATCCATGTCCGCGACATCGCGCATCCCGACAGCGAGGCGCAGCGCGACGATGTCGAATCGGTGCTCAAGGATATCGGCGTCGCGCCGGAGACGCCGCGGTTCGAGGCGTGGAACAAGCTCGACCTGCTCGACGAGGAGCGGCGCGCGGAGGTGCTGGCAGAGGCGGCCAAGCGCGACGATGTGCTGGCGGTGTCGGCGCTGAGCGAGGAAGGGGTCGATTCGCTGATTGACCGCGTCGCCGCGCGGCTGACGCTGGGGCATCGCCGCTATCGCGTGACGCTGGCTGCCGGAGATGGGGCAGGCGCGGCGTGGCTGCACCAGCATGGCGAGGTAGTCGATCACTGGATCGACGGCGAAACCGCGATCTACGAAGTCCGCATGGCACCCAAGGACCATGAACGGTTCGAGGTCCGCAACGGATGAGTTTACGGCGTGGGGTGTTGCTGGGTTTCGCGGCCATGCTGCTCGTCTCTGCCGGGCCGGCGGCGAACGAGCCGCCGATCGTGCGGGTGCGGCTGGTGACCAGTGCGGGCAGCATCGTCGTGGCGCTCGATGCGAAGCGCGCGCCGCTGACGGTCGCCAACTTCCTGCGCTACGTCGATGACGGGCGGCTGGAAGGCACGCATTTCTATCGCGCGGCGCGGCGCAAGGGCGACCCGAAGCAGGGCTTCGTCCAGGGCGGGATCGGCACCGACGCGCGGCGCATCCTGCCATCTGTGCCGCTGGAGCCGACCAGCAGGACCGGCATCAAGCATCTGAGCGGCACGATTTCCATGGCGCGATCGGTGGATCCCAATTCGGCGCACGGCAATTTTTCGATCATGGTGGGCGACAATCCGACGCTCGACGCGCGGCCGGGCAAGCTCGGCTATGCCGCGTTCGGGCGGGTGATCGGCGGAATGGATGTGGTTCGCAAGATGCTGGCGATGCCGACCGGGGGCGGGCGAGAGGAGATGCGGGGGCAGATGATCGTGGAGCGGGTGCGTATCCAGCGCGCCGAGCGGTTGGACGGAAAGGCCAAGCCGACCGGACGCCCCAAGCCGTGGCTGATTCAGCTGCCCTGGCGCAAGGATTAGAGTCCGGGACGAACCGTCCGTAATTTCACCTAAAGATCGTGCGGCGACTTGCTGCGATGCAGCATCGTTGCCATATTGTCGCAATGGAAACCGAGAAGGGGGCGGAGTCGCCGCCCAACCCAACGCCCATCGTGCTGGAGGGGATCGTCAGGCAGAAATGCATGAACGCGATCTACAATCGCACGCGCATGGTGCTCGCGCCGCACATTCTCTATACACGCGGCGGATTGCTTTACGTGGACGCACAGGTGATTTCGCGCGATTTCGTGATCCCGCGCGAAGAGAAATTCGGAACGTTCAAGGTGGACGGACTCAGGAACCTGGCGCTGACCGAGCGCGATTTCGCAATCAGCCGGTTATTCCTGCCCGAATCCGAGAAATATGCCGGCACCACGTTGATGGTGGTGGAGCCGCAGGCCGCTTCGGCGATCTGACCGACACCCGTTGGACCTGAGCTTGTCGAAGGGGGGTACGCTCAGCGCAACCGGACATTCGGGCCGTTCACTCGGCGGATTTGACCGCGACCCAGAGGTCTTCCTGTTCATCCAGCGACAGGCCGGCGAACGCGTCGCCCGCCTTTGCCTCCATCGCGCGGAAGCGGCGTTCGAACTTGGCGTTGGCGGCGCGCAGGGCGGCTTCGGGATCGATGCCCAGCTTGCGCGACCAGTTGACCATGGCGAATAGCAGGTCGCCGATCTCCTCTGCGCGGTGATCGTCGCTCGTCGCGGTTTCAACCTCGGCCAGTTCCTCGTCGATCTTGGCGCGGGCATCGGCCGGGTCGGTCCAGTCGAAACCGGTCCGCGCGGCGCGCTTCTGCAGCTTTTCGGCGCGGGTGAGGGCGGGGAGGCCGATCGCGACTCCGTCGAGCGTACCGCGCGTCCCCTTGCTCCCCCGCTCTTCGGCCTTGATTTGTTCCCAGAGGTGATGGCCACCGCTTTCCGCACCGCGGAAAATGTGCGGGTGGCGACGCTCCATCTTGTCGCAGATGCCCGCGATGACATCGGACAGGTCGAACGCCCCAGCTTCCTGCGCGATGCGGCTGTGAAAGATGACCTGGAGCAGCAGGTCGCCCAGTTCGTCCTTGAGTTCGGTCAGGTCGTTGCGGGCGATGGCGTCGGCGACCTCATAAGCTTCCTCGATCGTGTACGGCGCGATGGTGGCGAAGGTCTGGACCGTGTCCCATTCGCAGCCGGTGACCGGATCGCGCAGGCGCGCCATGATCGCCATCAGCCGCTCGATGCCGGGTGGCGTGATTTCACGGTGATCCGGCGCGGGGGAGACCGCCTGCTCGCTCATGACATAAGTCCGATAATATACATTATGTTAAATTCAAGTCGCGTTGGGTTCGAGGATCAGGACGTTCCCTTCCACCCTCCAGGATTTGAGACGCGAGAGGAAGTTCATCCCCAACACGTCAAGATCGCCGAAGCTGGGCGCGACGAATACCGTGAGGTCTTCGGTGCTGAGCGCACCCACATCAACGCGCTCCGCGCGGGCGCGGCGGGCATCGACCACCCCGTTCGCGGTCGAGACCTGCACCGGCGTCCCGCGCGCATAGTCGATGCCCGCGGCCTGAGCGGTGCTTTCGCTGATCGCGCTGACGGTCGCCCCGCTGTCGATCAGCATGCGGCGTTCGACTCCGTTGATCGTCGCACGTGCCCAGAAATGTCCGTCCGGTGACAGGCGGATGCGGACCGAGCCGGTGCCGGTGACCGGCGCAGGGTCGGTCAGGCCGCTGCTCGCACCGATCGCCTGGAGTTGATCGAGGATGCGGTCCTTGTTGATCACGACAAGCGTGATGACGCCCGCGATCGCTGCCCAACCGATCACCGTCTTGACGATGAAACCGAACTGCATGTTGCGGATGCTGAGCGAGCCCAGCACCAGCGCCAGGAATCCGACCAGCGCGACCAGCTGAATGATCTGGGACTCGGTCAAACGAACAACTCCATGCCGTCATGGCCCGGCTCCACCCCGGCGGGCAGATCGGCCTTCAGAGTCATATAGTCCATCGTCTGGTCCATATGCACAAGGACCGTGTGCCGTACGCGACATTGGCGCGCCCAGGCGAGTGTTTGCGAGAGATGTGGGTGCGTCGGGTGCGGTTCGCGGCGCAGCGCATCGGCAACCCACAGGTCCAGGTCGCTGTAGAGCGTGGCCATTTCGTCAGTAAATATATTGAAATCAGTGGCATATCCAATTATTTTGCCATCATGTTCGAAGCGCAAACCAGCCGAGGTGATGCCGCCATGCGGCTGGTCCACGGTGCGAACGGTGATGTCGCCGATCATCATGCCGTCCCGAAGCGGTTCGATGGTTGCGGTGGGGCGATAGGGCCCTCCCCCTTCGAACACATAGCGGAAACGGTCGCTGAGCCGGTCGAGCGTCTTCCAGTCGGCCAGCCCGCGCACCGGAGCGCCGCGCAAATGCATCAACTGGCGCAAATCGTCGATGCCGTGGCAGTGATCGGCATGGTCGTGCGTCCAGATCACCGCGTCGATATCCGCGACATTTGCGGCAATCAGCTGCTCGCGCAGGTCGGGGCTGGTATCGACAAGAATACGAGTCGCTCCCGCCTCGATCAGGATCGAGGCGCGGGTGCGGCGGTTGCGCGGGTCGGTGGGGTCACAGCTGCCCCAGTCGTTGCCGATGCGCGGAACGCCGGAGGATGTCCCCGATCCGAGGATGCGGACCTTCACGCGGCGGCCAGCGTCTTTGCGAACAGGCGATGGAAGTTGGCGCGGGTCGTCTCGGCCAGTTCCTCCGCATCCATGCCGCGCAGCTGCGCCAGGAAGCGGCAGGTGTCGGCGACGAAGGCCGGCTCGCCGGTCTTGCCGCGATGCGGGACGGGGGCGAGGAACGGGGCGTCAGTCTCGATCAGCAGCCGGTCGAGCGGGAGCCGCGCGGCAGTTGCCTGAAGATCGCGGGCGTTCTTGAACGTCACGATCCCGGATATGGAGATATAAAAGCCCAATTCCAGTGCCTTGTCGGCGAAATCTCCACTGGCTGTGAAGCAGTGGATCACGCCCGGATAGGCCCCCCTTCCCCATTTCCTCGGCGAGGATGTTCGCCGTGTCCTCTTCCGCGTCGCGGGTGTGGACGATCAACGGCAGGCCAGTCTCGCGGCTCGCTACGATGTGCGAACGGAAGCTCTTCTGCTGCTGTGCGCGGTCGCTATGGTCGTAATAATAGTCGAGCCCGGTCTCCCCGATGCCGACGACGCGCGGGTGCGCGGCACGGGCGACCAGTTTGGCGGTGTCGATATGCGGATGCTCGTCCGCCTCGTGCGGGTGGATGCCGACCGTGGCCCAGACATCGGCCTCGCGCTCGGCAGTGGCGAGCACCTCATCCCATTCGCGCTCGCGGGTCGCAATGTTGAGCATTGCGACCACACCGCTCTCGCGGGCGCGCGCCAGCACTTCGGGCTGCTGTTCGCCAAGGCCCTTGTAGTTGAGATGGCAATGGCTGTCGGCGAGCTTCATTCCGCAGCTTCCTCTGCCAGCACGAGACGCGGGAACACGCCGGTCGGCGGGTCGAGGCGGAAGCCTGACGCCACGGCGGCATCGTACCAGCCCTTGTCGTCCAGCGCCGCATGGTCGCGCGCATCCTGACCCAGCTGATCGAGGATCTTGCCCGCCGATTCGGGGATCACCGGCACGACGAGGATCGCGAGATCGCGGATCGCGCGCACCAGCGTGCCGAGCACTGCATGCATCCGCTCCGGATCGGTCTTGCGCAGCGCCCAGGGGGCCTGCACGTCGATATACTGGTTGCACGCGAAGACGGCGCGCATCCACGCCTCGAGCCCCTGATTGAGCGCGAGGCTGTCGAACGCGGCGCGGAATTCGCGGCCCGCCTCGTCGATCGTCGCGAGCAGTTCGGCATCGGCGGGGTCGCTACGACCGGCTTCGGGGAGCGCGCCTTCGAGGTTCTTGGCGATGAACGAGAGCGTCCGCTGCGCGAGATTGCCGAAGCTGTTCGCCAGATCGGCGTTGGCGCGGGTCACGATCGCCTCGTCGCTGAAGCTGCCGTCATTGCCGAACGCGACTTCGCGCAGCAGGAAATAGCGCAGCGCATCGACGCCATAGAGCCGCGTCAGCTCCATCGGATCGGCGACATTGCCCGTGGACTTCGACATCTTCTCGCCGCGGTTGAGGATGAAGCCGTGGGCGAAGACCTGTTTCGGAAGCGGGATGTCGGCCGACATCAGGAAGGCGGGCCAGTAGACCGCGTGGAAGCGGGTAATGTCCTTGCCGATCAGGTGCAGATTGGCGGGCCAGTAATGCGCCAGATCACTCTTCGCATCGGGATACCCGGTGCCGGTGAGGTAGTTGGTCAGTGCATCGACCCAGACATACATTACATGTCCCGGCGATCCCGGCACCGGCACGCCCCAGTCGAAGCTGGTGCGCGAAACCGACAGGTCGACCAGACCGCCCTCGACGAACTTCATCACCTCGTTGCGCGAGCGTTCCGGTCGGATGAAGTCGGGCTGCGACGCATAGAGGTCGAGTAAGGGCTGCTGATACTTCGACAGGCGGAAGAACCAGGTTTCCTCGGCGGTCCACTCGACCGGGGTACCCTGCGGCGACAGCTTGACGCCGCCCTCCCCCTCGGTCAGTTCCTTTTCCTCGTAAAAGGCTTCGTCGCGGACCGAATACCAGCCCTCGTAGCGGTCGAGATACAGGTCGTCCTTGGCCTCCATCGCGGCCCAGATCGCCTGGCTGGCAGCATAGTGATCGGGGTCCACCGTGCGGATGAAACGATCATATGAAATGTTCAGATCGTTCGCCATATCGCTGAAATATGCTGACATTTCGTCGGCAAGTTGGCGCGGGGTGAGGTCGCGGGCACGCGCGGTCTGGGCGATCTTCAGGCCATGTTCGTCGGTGCCGGTCTGGAAGCGCACGTCGCGCCCCGCCTGACGCTGGAACCGCGCGATCGCGTCGGCGGCGATCATCTCATAGGCGTGGCCGATATGCGGCTTGCCGTTGGGGTAATGGATCGCGGTGGTGATGTAATAGGGTTCGGACATGGGGGCGCTCTAGAACAATGCGGGCGGCTAGAGAAGTATCACCCTCACCCTTCCCACTCGCTGCGCTCGCGGGATGATCGGGTCGGCCATGCCCCGCATGGCCTGGACAGCGCGGGGCGCTGTCCACCCGATCATTCCCTCTCCCAATGGGAGAGGGAGGGAGGCGCGAAGCGCCGGAAGGGTGAGGGTGACTAGCGCTTCGCCAATCGCGCGAGGATGCCGCCCATTTCGAACACCGTCGCCTGGGCATCGAGCGACTGGGCGAGCGCGACGGGGCCGAGTTGTGACGCGGCTTCATAGACCGCAATCGCCTCGGCCAGCGCGGCACCCTGTCGCCCGCGTGCTTCGGCGAGGGCGAAGGCGGGTACGCGGGCGAGGAATGCTTCGTAGCGTGGCTGCGCGGCTTTGGCACCCAACGTGCGGGCGAGGCGCGCGCGGATGGCGTTGTCCGGGTCGCCGCGCGCTGCAATCGCGGCCATTTCGCTGTCGATCGAGGCAAGGTCGAGCCCGGCGAAGCTGAGCGCCCGACCGGGCGAGCCCTGCCCCGCGCGGACTAGCGCATCGACCTCGGCCGCGCTTGCCTCGGGCATCGCCGCGCGCACGGCCGCCGCGACATCGCTATCGGGCAGCGGGTCGAAGCGCAGCACGCGGCAGCGCGAGCGGATCGTCGGGAGCAGGCGCCCCGGCGAGTGACTGACCAGCAGGAAGATCGTCCCCGCCGGGGGGCTCCTCCAGATTCTTGAGCAGTGCGTTGGCAGCGCCCGGGCGTTCGACATCGTCGATCGCGTCGATCACGATAACGCGGCGGCTCGACATGCTCGGTTTGGTCGCGAACATCGGGTTGAGCGCGCGGACCTGGGCGATGGTGATCGACCGCGCGATATTCTCGCCCGGCTTGTCGGCGTCCTTGGGCAGGCGCACCAGCGCGCGATAATCGGGGTGCGCGCCCGACTCGATCAGCTTGCGGGTGGGGTTATCCTCAGGGAGATCGAAGTCCTCCGATGGCGGGACCTGTCCCGCCCCTTCGGCCAGCAGCCGCGCGGCGGCGGCGCGGGCGAAGCTGGCCTTGCCCAGCCCTTCGGCGCCCGCGATCAGCCAGGCATGATGCAACTGCCCGCTCGACATCGCGGCGCGAAACGCGGCCTTTGCCGCGGCATTGGGGCCGGGTGACGTCATGGCAGCAGGTCGGACAGCGCGTCCATCAGTGACGTCGTGACGTCATCCATGCTGCCCGAGGCATCGACCAGCCGCACGCGATCCGGCTCGGCGGCGGCGATACGGCGGAACTGCGCGGCGACCGCCATGTGAAAGTCCGGCCCGCGCGCGCCAAAGCGGTCGGCCGCCCCTCCGTCGCGCTCCAGCGACCGGGCATGGCCCGCCCCATCGGGCAGGTCGAGCACGAGCGTGCGGTCGGGCAACAGCCCCTTCGACCCGAAGCCGTGCAGCGCCAGGATCGCGGAGTCGTCGATATCCTGCGCGCCCTGATAGGCGCGGGTCGAATCGACATAGCGGTCGCACACCACCCAGCTGCCCGCCTCCACCGCCGGGCGGATCAGCTTTTCGACATGATCCGCGCGCGCGGCGGCGAACAGCAGCGTTTCGGTATGCGCGCTCCAGCGGGTGACCGCACCCTGCATCAACAGGCCACGGATCGCCTCCGCCCCCTCGGTCCCGCCGGGTTCGCGGGTGAGCACGACATGCACCCCGCGCGCCTCCAGCGCGGCGGCGAGCCGCTTCGCCTGGGTCGACTTGCCCGCGCCCTCCCCGCCTTCGAGGCTGAGGAAGCGGCCCCTCACGCGCCGAACAGCGACATGAGGCCCGCCCAGATGCGACCGAAGAAGCCGGCTTCACCGACATCGGCGGCGGCGACCAGTGGCAGGCGCTGTTCGGGCAGGCCGGGCGAAGTGACGACCAGGTCGGCGATATGCTGCCCCGCCTTGATCGGTGCCTTGATCGGACCCTGATAGACGACGGTGGCGCGCAGGTCGGGGTTGGCACCCGAGGGGATCGCGATGGCAAGATCGCGCGGGGCGACCAGGCCGACGGTCGAGGAGTCGCCGAGCTGGACCTGTGCTTGCTCGACCGTGCGCCCCTTCGTCACCAGCTTGCGCGACGACCAGGCGCGGAAGCCCCAGTCCATGAACTTGACCGATTCGTCGGCGCGCTGGTTGAAGCTGGTGAGACCCGCGACGACCATCACCAGACGGCGGCCATTCTGTTCCGCGGACCCGGTGAAGCCATAGCCGGCCTCTTCGGTATGGCCGGTCTTCAGGCCATCGGCACCCTGAACCCGGCCGAGCAGCGGATCGCGGTTCGCCTGAGTGATCGGCGCGCCGCCCATGGTGGTACCGAAGGTGAAGCTCGGCTTGGGGTAAAAGCGCTTGTAGAGATCGGGATGGTTGCTGATCGTCGCCTTGGCGAGCTTGGCCAGATCGCGTGCGGTGACCACCGTCCGCCCCTGATCGGGCCAGCCCATCGAGGTGCCGAAGCGGCTGGCGGTGAGGCCGATTTCCTTGGCCTTCTGGTTCATCAGGTTGACGAACGCTTCCTCGGTCCCCGCGATATGTTCTGCCAGCACGACGCACGCATCATTGCCGGACACGACGATGATGCCGTTGAGCAGATTTTCGACGCTGACCTTCTGACCCGGTGACAGGAACATGGTCGAACCCGCTGAAGGACCGTGCCATTTCCGCCACGTTTCCGGGCGGACATCGGCCATATCGCTCAGCTTCAGCTTGCCCTGCTTGATCAGGTCGAACGCGACATAGGCGGTCATCATCTTCGCCATCGACGCAGGAGGCATCGGGCGGTCGGCGTCCTTGGAATAGAGCACCGCGCCCGACGACAGATCCTCAAGATAGGCGACCGGCGCGGCGGTCTCGAACGGCGGCGTCTGCGCGGTGGCGGGCGCGAAGGCGAGCGAGACGGCGGTGGCGGCGAGGAGGAACTTCTTCATGGGTGATGCACGGTCCAGGGCTTGAGGGTCAGGGAATCGAGATGATGCGCGCATCGCCATAGCCGCGCCGCGCGACATCCGCACGCGCGCGTTCGGCGGCGCTGCTGTTGGGATAGGGACCGAGCTGAACGCGATACACGCCACCGCCGGGGCGGACGATGCCGCCCAGCTCATCGGCGAGCGCGCGGGCGCGGGCCGCGCTGGAGAGAGCGGCGACCTGCACGAACAGGCCGCGGGTGGCGGCTTGCGTGGGGCGCGGCGTCGGGCGGGTTGCGGGACGGGTCGGACGCTCGGTGGGCGTCGCCACCGGCTCGCGCGGCGTGTCGCCCAAGCGGCGGCGCAGACCGGCGAGCAGGGCTTGCGGCGCATCGGCGCGCATCGGCGCGGCCTGTCCCGCAGCGAGCAGTGTCGCATCCTGTCCGGTCACGCTGACGCGGCGAACGCGGACCGGCGGGTTGCCGGTGACGCCCAGCTGGCGCGCGGCACCGGCCGACAGGTCGATCAGCCCGCTGCCCTGCCCACGGATCAGGATCAGGATCGTCTTGCCGCTGTCGAGCGCGGTCACTTCGGCGTGGCTGCCCTGCGGCAGGACCGAACTGAGCGCGAACACCCCCTCCCCTGCGCCGGCATAACCAGCATAGCCGACGCGGTCATAGCGTTCCTCGCCGGGGCGCAGGCGCGAGCTGCCCTGAGGGCCTTGACCGGTGTCGGGGCTGCCCTCCGGGGCGGCATAGCCCGCACCGGGCGCAGCCGGAGCCTCGACCTGCGGCGCGGCGGGTGCCGGCGGCAGCTCCTCCAGATCGTCGCCCCCGCCGAAGCCGCACGCACCAAGCAGGGCGCAGGCGGCGACGACACTAATGTTCGACTTCATCGGCCAGCAGCCCCACCGAAAGCGCATAGAAATTCGAGCAGTTGTAATCGAGGATCACGCGGTAATTGCCGGTGAGCAGATAGGCGGTCTTGCCCGGCCCGTCCGGCTCGAGCAGCGTCGCCTGAACATGATCGGCGGGCCAGCGCCCCGATTGAGGAACCACGCCCAGCGCGCGCCATTCGGCCATTGTCCGCCATTGCGAATGCCGCTCGAACACGCGCGTGCAGCGCGTCGGGACCGTGCGGTTGACAAGTGCCGCGCGGTTGAGGCCCGACGGCACATTGACCGCGACGCCCCAGGGCTGACCAGGACGCCAGCCTGATGCAACGAAGTAGTTGGCGATCGACGCCAGCGTATCCGCCTCGTTCGACCAGATGTTCGCGACGCCATCGCCATCGCCATCGCGCGCCAGACGCAGATAGACCGAGGGGAGGAATTGCGGATAGCCGAATGCCCCCGCCCAGCTGCCCTTGAGCTGCTCACGCGGGACGCCACGGTCGACCATCTTCATCGTCGCGATGAACTCGCCCGCGAACAGCGTGCGTCGGCGGCCTTCATAGGCGAGAGTCGCGAGGCTGCGCGGCAGATCGAAATTGCCGGTGTAGCTGCCATAATTGGTCTCATGCCCGAAGATCGCGACCATGATCGATTCTGGCACCCCGGTCTCACGCTCGACCCGTTCCAGCTTCGCACGGAGGCGACGATAGGTCTCGCGACCGCGATTGATCCGCGCGGCATCGACATGGCGCGCCTTGTACGGCGCGAAATTGGGGATCGGTCCGGTCGAGGTGCCACCCGGCTGGTCGCGATCGAGCTCGACCACGCGCGGATTATAGGTGAGCGACGGCAGCACCGCGTCGAGCGTCCGCGCACTCACCCCTTCGCGCAGCGCCTGTTCGCGCAGCGGGCCATTGATATAGGCCTGAAACCCCGCCTCGTCCTGAGCCACCGCAGGCGCGCCGCCGACGCCGAGCGCCAAGACTGCCGTTCCGACCAAGATGAAGCGCCGTACATGGCCTGTGAAATCCCGCATGGACATTCTCTGCCACAGGGCGCGGCGGGCATGAACCCCCTTGGCGCGGGAATTTGTGGCCTCTTGCGGAAAACGCGCCGAACAGCCTAAGGCGCAAGCCGCGCGGAGAGATGGCCGAGTGGTTTAAGGCAGCGGTCTTGAAAACCGCCGTAGGTGCAAGCCTACCGTGGGTTCGAATCCCACTCTCTCCGCCATTTTTTCCGCCAGTCTAGTCGTCGCTTATATCGAGATAGGGAACGACGTCGTTCTCGGTCGCAAGCCACAAGCCGGCCTGGACGTCCTCCGATTGCTGGCTCGCAATTGCGAGTGCCTCGCTGAGCGGGCCATAGAACAGCGTCTCAGCTGCGGCATCCTGCTCACTCAGGTAATAGAGACGCACACTGGCATCGCCGAAGACGGTGCGCATGCTGGACCCTAGCCCCGCCCGATCAGCCGCATCGCGATACGGTCGGCGACCTCGCTCGCCGGGTCGCCGGTGCGGGCGCTTTCGTCCCACACTTCGTTGAGGCGATCGGGGATTTTCGCGATGCGCGCTTCCACTTCGGCGCGGTCGCCATGGCCGAGATATTCGAGGCCGACATTGATGATGCCACCCGCGTTGATGACGTAATCGGGCGCGTAGAGGATGCCGCGGGCGTGGATGCGTGCGCCGTCGCCTTGCTTTGCCAACTGGTTGTTTGCGCCGCCCGCGACGACCTTGCACTGGAGTGCGGCGATGCTGTCCTCGGTCAGGATCGCGCCGAGGGCATTGGGGCTGAACACCTCTGCCTCGACCGTAGCGATCGCGTCCGCCGCGACGACGTCCGCCCCCAGTTCGGCGGCGAGCGCCCGTGCCTTGTCGGTGTTGACATCGGCCAGCGTCAGCTTGGCGCCATCGGCGGCGAGACGGCGGGCGAGGCCGCCGCCGACGCTGCCCACGCCCTGCACCGCGACATGCACGCCGACCATCGATTCGGCACTCAGCGCGCGCTTCGCCGCCGCCTTGACGCCGAGATAGATGCCGAGCGCGGTGAACGGGCCGGGATCGCCGCCCGCATCCCCGCCCGCAACAGGCAGACCGGAGACATGGCGGGTGCGGGTCGCGATGACCTTCATCCGCTCCTCGGACATGCCGACATCCTCGGCCGTGACGTAGCGACCGCCGAGCGACTCGACCGCTTCACCAAAGGCGATGAGCTGCGCCTCGCTGATCGTCGCACCGGGTTCGGGGGCAAGCACGACGCCCTTCCCGCCACCCAAGGGCAAGCTGGCCATGGCATTCTTGAAGCTCATGCCCCGCGACAGGCGGAGCGCATCGGTGATCGCGGCACTGCCATCGGCATAGTGCCAGAAGCGCACGCCGCCCGCCGCCGGGCCCAGATTGGTCGAGTGGACCGCGATCACCGCGCGCAGGCCGCTGGCCGGGTCGGTGATCAGGTGAACGCCCTCATGGGCGTCGAAATCGGGCAGATCCCACACGGCAGTCATGGCGCTTCCAGTCGGCTAAGAATATTTCGAGCGCGCGTAATATTCTTCCGCATGGCAGAGCGCCAGCCCAAAATGTCAGCCAGGGGAAAATGGGGCGACCGACGGGACTTGAACCCGCAACCCCCGGCATCACAAGCCGGTGCGCTAACCAATTGCGCCACGATCGCCGCGAAGTGGCGCGCTTACCCGCGCGCCCGATCAGCGTCAAGCGCCCGTGGTCACGCCATCAGCAGGTGCGGATGCGCGGACGCGATGGATGGTGCAGCCCCCGCCGCGCGTGCGACGCGAATAGCTGCATCGGCGGTGATCTTTCCCTCTCGCGCCAGTGCGCGCGCCGATCCGGCCAGTGTCGCAGAGCGCATGAATGCATGGCGCGCCAGGATCGCTATATCGCCGCCCTCGGCGAGGAGACGACGCAGACCCGGATCGACCGCAACGGTCTCGAACAGCGTCACCGGACCGGAAAAGCCCGTGCCGTCGCACGCACCGCACCCGGCGGCGCGGTAGATCACCGTGCCCGGGTCGACGCCGAGCAAGGCCGATTCGGAACCCGCAGCCTGAGCCGGATGACGACAGGTTGCGCACAGCCCCGGCTCCGTCCGCACCGCGATCGCGACACGCAGGGCAAAGGCAAGCAGATGCCGCTCCATCCGCGCTGCGCGCAGATGTGCGATGGCCGCCATGACGTTGGGAGCATCGATGCCGAGGACGATACGCACGCCGCGCTGGGCATGGTCAAAGGCGGCGGAGAGCAGCGTGCGATCGTCCCCCGCGCGGATCAGGATCGCGTCGCAGTCCATGTGTGCGGCGGCATCCAGATCGGCGCGGTCCCCGCTGATCTCGACAATATGCCGCTCGCCCGGAGCATGAACGGAGGCGGCCATGCTCGCGGCCATCGCGGAGGTATCCTCTGCCGCGATCAGGATCACCCCGCCCGGAGCTGCTGTTTCACGCTCGAACGCGGCGCGCATCGATCCGGGCATGCCGAGCTGGGCGAAGCCGCCCCCGCCCGATCCGTGCCTGGCAAGATCGATCACCACCCGGTCACCGCGCCGCGTTGCGTGCGGAAGCGCCTGAGCGGAATCGAGCCAGTCCGGGCTCGCGACCAGACTGTGGACAGGGGCGAGCCCGGACACCGTGCGGACGAGGATGCGGACGCCGTCGCCTTCGCGGATCAGATGGATCGCCGGGATTCCGGCATCGATCGCGGCGTGGACGAGTTGATCGAGCGTGTCGGCGGCGCGCATGTTGCCGCGCTATGGCTTGTCTGTGACATTATGCCTGCGTTTCGGTGACGATTTTAAGTCACCCACGCACTATGGATGCGGTGTTTTTCTTCTGGCAGAAGCGCCGCATGATCGCCGTCTCTTCCGCCGCCGGGTTTCCGATCGAGCCCGTGATCGACCGCCTGACCGCGCGCCCGGGCGTGCAAAGGGTACCGACACCCAAGCTTACCTTGTTCATTCGCAAGGAGTTTATCGATCGCGATTTCTGTACCGAGTTGATGGAGATGATCGATCGCGACCGGCGGCCTTCACTCGTCTCCGACTATAATGGCGACGACGTCTTCCGGACCAGCGAGACGTGCGACCTGCCGGCGGACAGCGTTGCGGCGCAGCGGCTCGACGCGTTGATCTGCAACTTTATCGGCCTCGATCCCGCGCATGGCGAGCCGCTGCAGGGACAGCGCTACGCCGTCGGGCAGGAGTTCAAGGCGCATACCGACTATTTCGAGCCGACCGGCGTCGACTTCGAGAAATTCTGCGCGGTATCGGGGCAGCGGACCTGGACGGTGATGATCTACCTGAATGCTGTCGATGCGGGCGGCGCGACGCGGTTCAAGGCGATCGACAAGCTGGTCCAGCCGGAGCCGGGCAAGCTGCTCGCGTGGAGCAACTTGCGGTCCGATGGTACGCCAAATCCCTCGACGCTTCACCACGCGATGAAGGTGCGCGCGGGGACAAAATACGTCATCACCAAATGGTTTCGCGAGCGGCCCTGGGGGTGAGGCTATTCCAAGCCCCTCCCCTTTAGGAGAGGGGTTGGGGGTGGGGCCTATCCTCTGGGCGGTCGGTCTCGATGAGATTTCACCGCCCCACCCCCAACCCCTCCCCTGAAGGGGAGGGGCTTGGAAGGCGCGATCAGAACTTCGCGCTGAGGCTCAGCGAGAATTTCCGGCCGACGTCATAGGTGTTGGTGTCGACGCGGACATCATCCGGGAAGGTCTGATATTCCTGATAGCGCGTCTTGGTCAGATTGCGGCCCTCGAACTTCAGTTCGAACTCCGCGCCCGCAAGCTCAAAGCCCTGACGCGCGACCAGGTCGATGGTCAGGCCCGGCTTTTCGACAATGTCGGGCAGGCGCACACCCTCGACCACCGGACCGCGGTTGGTGACGCGCTCGCTGGCATAGTTGAACAGGACCGTCAGCTGCGACAGCGAAGCGGTGTCCTCGAACCCGATCTGAAAATTGACCAGATGGTCCGACTGACCGACCAGCGGCGCGCCGTCATCGAACAACAATGATGACTGGACCGCCGGGGCACCGAGGATCGGGCTGGGCACCAGCTGGTTGCCCGATTCGATCTGCGACTTGGTGTATGTATAGTTGCCGATCAGCACGAGCCGCTTCGTCGCGAAGAAGTCGCCGCCGAGCGTGTCGAGCGCGATATGCTTCTGCGCCTCGATCTCTCCACCCCACAGCTTGGCGCTGGGTGCGTTCGAGAAGCCGGTCTGGAGCGAGGTCGACCCGCCCGCGACAAATGCAACCGCCTCGATCGGGTTGTCGATCTTTTTGAAGAAGCCGGCCAGCGTGATCCGCTGGTCACGCGCGAAGAACCACTCGTAGCGTGCCTCGGCATTGTAGAGCTGCGAGTCGATCAGCAGCGGGTTGCCCAGGAACTGGCGGCTGCTTTCGAAATCCTGATAGAGCTGCGGCGCGAGCTCGCGAAACTGCGGGCGGGCGATCGTCTTCGAGCCGTGGACGCGCAGCTGCATGTCCGGGGCGAAATTCCAGGTGACCGTAGCTGCAGGGAGCCAATAGTCATTGTCGAGGCTGGTCCCGGCCACTGCCCCGGTTGAAAGCACGCGCTGCTTCGCAGTCTCGTACCGGACACCTACCGATGCGCGCAGCCCGTCGAGCAGCTCCGCCTCGCCCTGTACATAGCCGGCATGGACTTCGAGCGACGCATCATAGGCCGCCGCGCCGGTGCCCGTGGACTCGTTGCGCAGCGTGATGCCATAGGTCTGGAGATTATAGTCCGAGAGCAGATAGTCGGGCCGCTGCTGTGCCACCGTCTGGTTCACCGGGCCGTTGTTCGGACCGACGAAGCGGAAGAAATAGCGATAGGACTGGCGAGTGGTGTCCGAATAGGCATAGCCCGCCGAAAGCGTGATCGGCCGCGCGGCATCGAACTCATAGGCAATATCCGCCGCACCGGTCCACAGATCCTCGTTCAGGTCGCTGAACGCGATCGTCGCCGAGCTGGGCGCGCTGAGCGCGTTGGTATAGTCGGCGACAACCGGATCCCACACATAGCGGAAGGCGCGCTCATATGGAGCCTTGCGCTTGGTATTGGCATAGGCGCCGCGCAGGTCGAGATCGACGGCGCCGAAATCCAGCTCGGCGACGACCTGGCTGGTGAACAGCTGGCGCTCAAACCAGTTGGTGTTCTGGGTCGCGAAGGACGGCACGCCGAACTGACCGGGGATTCCGAAATTCTCTTCATCGCCCAGGCCGATGATCGCCTGTTTCAGCGTGTCATGGATATAGACATTCGTGAAGCGGAGCAGATGCTCGCCGCTCTCGACACCAATGCCCAACAGGCCGTTGGCGATGATGCGATTGTCGGTGGTCACCTGATTATAGTCGCTGGCAAGGCCGCCGTCGGCACCGATCGCGACCTGCTGCTTCTGCGCGCGGGTCTGCCAGCTGTTCGACAGACCAGCCGACCCGATCAGTCCAATGCGGAAATTGCCGGTGTCGAACGTCTTGGCAAAGCTGGTGCCGACCGACCAGTTGGCCGGGATGTGGTTGTTCTCGAACACCACCGTCGTCGGCGCGTTCGACAATTGCATCAACTGGGCGGCGTCGGTGACCGACGTGCCGTTTTCGCCTGCCGCACGGATAAAGGCCGGGACGCTGCGCTCGCCATCGTCATAGCCGAAGACGTCATGGCTGCCACCGTCATAGGTATAGCCAAGCTCGCTGGTGGTTGCGGTGTCGAACCCGATCGACCCCTCGATCTCGAAGAATCCGTCGCGCGGCGCGGCGCGGGTGGTGATGTTGATCGCACCGCCACCGAATTCGCCCGGATAATTCGCCGAGTAGCTTTTCTGGACCAGCGCCGACCCCACGATATTGGTCGGGAACAGGTCGAGCGGCACGACGCGGCGCAGCGGCTCAGGGCTGGGCAAAGGCAGGCCGTTGAGCAGCGAGGAGGAGTAGCGATCGCCCAGGCCACGCACAAACACGAAGCCATTACCGACGACGCTGAGGCCCGTCACGCGGGTTAGCGCGCCGGCAATGTCGCCCTCACCCGATCGTGCGATATCCGCACTCGACAGCACGGACACGACCTGCGGGGTCGCCCTGATGACATTGGGGATGTTGCGCCCGATCACCACGATCTCATCACTGGTGTCGCCGGCACCGGGGGCAGAGATCTCGACCTCTTCCTCGGTCGCCTGCGGAGCCTCGGCCTCCTGCGAAGAGGCCTCTGCGGTCGCATCCTGTGCCGCCTGAGCCAGCGCGTGCGGCGCGACGAGTTGCGAGGTCAGAAGCAGCAGACTTCCGAATGCGGTGCTCTTTTTCATCTGTGGACGTCCGTTTTCTGAGGCTGGCGTTCGCAGAGATCCCGCCAAGGAAAGCCGGAACCGGCGGCCCCTTTTCCGCCGGTTCCGGTGATCGGTCACGCGGGGGTCAGGTGACCGGGACGGTGGTGCAGGCGCTGCCCGCCGCGCCGAAATTCGCGCGGTTCGAGTTGCAGGTCCAACCCTGGTACCAGGTGTCGCTCGGCCCGCTGATCGCGCCGATATAGCTGGTGGTGACCAGGAAGGACGTGCCCGCCGGGTTGAGCAGCGCGGCGTTGTAGGCGGTGACGCCGGCAGCGCCGGTGCCGGGCAGATAGCCCGAGGTCAGCGCGTTGGCGGCAGTACCTGCCTTCACATTATTGGTGCCCGCGTCGACCAGCGCTTCCTGCTCCGCGTTCGTCACCGTGACGCTATTCTGCGCGGTTTCGGTGGAGAGCCCGCCGGTGCAGGCGAAGTAGTTGGAACGGAACACGGGGGGGACCGGCCTCGTCGAGCGCCGCATTGGCCGCGCGGATCGTCGACTTGCCGCCATTGTCGGTGGTCCCGGCCACCACGTTGAGGCAGGGGCGACCCGATACGAAGATGCCGTTGACGAAGGTGAAGTCGGCACCGCCGCGCAGACGCAGGCCGGCGTTCGTGCCGGTGCTGGTGTGCACAAAGGTGAAGTTCGCGATGCGGCCATTCTGGCGCGGCAGCGCGTCTTCGTTGTTGTTGGAGTCGATCTCCATCACATAATTGTCGGACTGGGTGTTGCTGGGCTTCTGGATCGCGATCGCGAACTGGATGAATCCCTTCCAGCCCACATCCGTGTCGATGCTGTCATCATCGGCACCGGTCACCACGAGGTAACGTGCGTTGTGCGTGCCGCCAAAAATTTCGATGCCGTCGTCCGAGCTGTTGTGGATCTGGACATATTCGATGCGGGTGCCGCTGCCGACGCCGCCGGTGGTGATGCCCTGCAGCTCGTTGTTCGGGCTGATAACCGTCCCCGAGTAGCGCACCTGAACGTAGCGGAGCACGCCAGAATTGTCGCCTGCGGTCGCGCCGCCATACAGCGCATTGCCGGTGCCCTCGACAACGTTCTCGCAGTTCACTGCACCGCCGGTCACGCCGGCGAGGTTGCAGTTCGAGATCGGCGCGCGACCGGCGAGGATGATGCCGCCCCACAGGCCCTGCGATTCGTCGGTGACGCCGCCGGTCAAATTCTGCTGCGCGGTGAAGATGATCGGCTGGCTCGCGGTGCCTTCGGCGTTGATCGTCGAGCCGCGATTGACGACCAGGAAGTCGTTGTCCGCATTTGTCGTGTTGGCATAGACGATCACGCCCGGCTGGATCGTCAGGCTGGCGGCGGTGCCGCCGGTGCCCGCGCCGCCACGGTCGACGCCAACATCGACGCGGCCGTTCATTTCATAGGCCACGCCCGGAAGCTTCTGGAGCGTCACGGCGGTGGTGATGAGCGACGGGATGCGGCATCCACGGAAGCTGCCGACGATGCCGGCATCGGTGGTGCCGGTGGGGCAGCTGGCCGCCGGGGTTCCGGGGGTCGGGGTTGGCGACGGGGTCGGCGACGGGGCGGGCGCAGGAGCCGGTGCCGGGACGACGATCACGCCTTCGCCGGGCGAGGCAACGCTGGATGCACCGTCGCAAGCGGCGAGCGTGGCGCCCGCAACGCTGGTCATCAGGATGAGGCTGATACGCTTGAAGTCGGCCATGAAATTCTCCGTTCCGGTCGATCCCGGTTTGCAGGATGTGGGCGAGCGCCCTGGATCGACTCGGAACAGTCCCCCTGCCGATCACGAGTGTCGCGCTAGGCGGCGTCCGTGACGGTGGGATGGGATTCGGGAGAAACTTCGGTGACGGTGCGATGACGCTTTTGTGAATCGCGTTACAGACGTGTGACGGACGCGCCGGGCGATGCAATCTAGGCATATGATAAATAACGATAGTTCCGACGGTCGTAACATCGTGCCGGAAGCATTGCCGTGACGTCGGGGCCAGACAGGAGTGCGATGGCATTCCGAATGTTGCTGCTACGCAACAGCGTAGGAAGCGCCCAAAGCAAAAGGCCCGCCGGCAGTGCCGACGGGCCTTTGGTTATGGTGGGCGCGGCTGGGATTGAACCAGCGACCCCTGCGGTGTGAACACAGTGCTCTACCACTGAGCTACGCGCCCGATGCCGGATTGCCCCGTTTAGGGTCTCGCCAGCGGCTCCGACGGATCGGAACTCCCCGAACTGGTCCGGGGAGCGGAGCCTCTAAGGTGACGGAGCCAGCTTGTCCAGCCCCGTACCCCCTTTTAGTTGACCGCGTCCTTGAGGCCCTTTCCGGCCTTGAACTTGGGCTGCGACGACGCCTTGATCGTCATCGGTTCGCCGGTGCGCGGGTTGCGACCGGTCGATGCCTTGCGCTTCGAAACCGAGAAGGTTCCGAACCCGACGAGGCGGACTTCGTCGCCCTTCTTGAGCGCCGCGGTGACCGCGTCGAACACGGCCTCAACCGCCTTGCTGGAATCCCCCCTTGCTGAGACCCGCGGTGTCGGCAACCGTGGCGATCAGTTCCTGTTTGTTCATGCCCTTTGAACCCCTGCTTTTCTTGATAGGCGTGTACCAGAATGCGTTCGGCGTCGAGACGCCGGTGGAACAGCAAAACGTGTCCGTGCCCCGCTGTAAAGCGGAAAGCGGCGCAATGAACGGGAAAGCGCAGGAAAAAGTAGCTTTACCAGCGCTCAACCATCAATGGCGGAGCGCGTCGGGGGTCGCAGCGGGCGGCTGAACCGCCAGTTCGTCCGCCTCGCTCCATTCGATCGCCGCCAAAGGCTCGGTCAACGCGAGCTTCAGCACCTCCTCGACATGAGCGACGGGAATGATCTTGAGCCCTTCGCGGATATTCGCCGGAATCTCCGCCAGATCCTTTTCATTCTCCTGCGGGATTAGCACCGTTTCGATGCCACCGCGAAGCGCGGCGAGCAGCTTTTCCTTCAGGCCGCCGATCGGCAGCACGCGGCCGCGCAGCGTCACTTCGCCGGTCATCGCGACATCCTTGCGCACGGGCACCCCTGTCAGGGTCGACACGATCGAGGTGACCAGACCGATGCCGGCCGATGGCCCGTCCTTGGGCACCGCCCCTTCGGGCAGATGGACATGGATGTCCTTGCGCGCAAAGATGCTCGGCTTGATCCCATAGCTGGGGCTGCGCGCACGAATGAAGCTGAACGCCGCCTCGACGCTTTCCTTCATCACGTCGCCAATCTTGCCGGTCGTCTTGATCGCGCCCTTGCCGGGCACGGTGACGCTCTCGATCGTCAGCAGCTCACCACCAACCTCGGTCCAGGCAAGCCCGGTGACTGCGCCGATCTGATGTTCTTCCTCGCCGATGCCGAAGCGGAACTTCCGCACGCCGGCGAACTCGTGAAGATTTTCGGGGGTTACGCGGACCCGCTCGACCTTGCCCTCGAGAATGCGGCGCAGCGCCTTGCGCGCGAGCTTGGCAATCTCACGCTCCAGCGTGCGGACACCCGCCTCGCGGGTATAATAACGGATCAGATCGCGCAGCCCGTCCTCGGTCAGTTCGAACTCGTCATCCTTCAGCCCGTGCGCCTCGATCTGCTTCGCCAGCAGATGGCCCTTGGCGATCTCGACCTTCTCGTCCTCGGTATAGCCTTCGAGCCGGATGATCTCCATGCGGTCGAGCAGCGGCTGGGGCAAATTCAACGAGTTGGCGGTGGTCACGAACATGATGTCCGAAAGATCGACGTCGATCTCCAGATAATGGTCGTTGAACTTGCTGTTCTGTTCAGGGTCGAGCACCTCGAGCAGAGCCGAGGCCGGATCGCCGCGGAAATCCTGGCCCAGCTTGTCGATCTCGTCGAGCAGGAACAGCGGATTGCTGGTGCCCGCCTTTTTCAGGTTGGTGACGATCTTGCCCGGCAGCGAGCCGATATAGGTGCGGCGGTGGCCGCGAATCTCGGCCTCGTCGCGCACGCCACCCAGCGACTGACGGATGAATTCACGCCCGGTCGCCTTTGCTATCGACTTCCCAAGGCTGGTCTTGCCGACGCCGGGAGGACCGACGAGGCACAGGATCGGCCCCTTGAGCTTGTTGGTGCGCGCCTGCACCGCGAGATATTCGACGATGCGGTCCTTGACCTTCTCCAGCCCGTAATGGTCCGCGTCGAGCACCGCTTCGGCCTCGACCAGATCCTTCTTCAGCTTGGACTTCTTGCCCCAGGGCAGGCCGAGCAGCACATCGAGATAGTTGCGCACGACGGTCGCCTCGGCGCTCATCGGGGCCATGGTCTTGAGCTTCTTGAGCTCGCCCTGCGCCTTCGCGCGCGCTTCCTTGCTGAGCTTGAGCGTCGCGATTTTCTGGGTCAGCTCGGCGATCTCGTCGCCCTCGCCCTCCTCGCCCTCATTGCCCAACTCGCGCTGGATCGCCTTCAGCTGCTCGTTGAGGTAATATTCGCGCTGGGTCTTCTCCATCTGGCGCTTCACGCGCGAGCGGATCTTCTTCTCGACCTGCAGCACGCCCAGCTCACCCTCCATGAAGGCGAACACCATTTCGAGGCGCTTCTGGGGATCGTCCTCGACCAGCAGGCTCTGCTTGTCGGCGACCTTGACCGCGATATTGCCCGCGACCGCGTCGGCGAGGCGCGAGGCTTCGTCGATCTCGCCCAGCTGGACTGCCGTCTCGGCGGGCAGCTTGCGGTTGAGCTTGGCATAATTCTCGAACTGCTCGACCACCGACCGCATCAGCGCCTGGGTCTCGGTTCCCGCTGCCGGCTTGTCTTCGACCGGCGAAACGGTCGCGGTCAGGTAACCGTCCTTCTCGGCCATCGTCTCCAGTCGACCGCGCTCCTTCCCCGCGACCAGCACGCGCACGGTGCCGTCGGGCAGCTTGAGCAGCTGCATCACCTCGGCCGACACGCCGATATCGTACAGGTCGTCGCGACCGGGATCGTCATTGGCGGGATCAAGCTGGGCGACGAGGAAAATTTCCTTGTCGTCCGCCATCGCGGCCTCAAGCGCGGCGACCGACTTGTCGCGACCGACGAACAGCGGCACGATCATGTGCGGGAACACGACGATGTCGCGCAGCGGCAGGACTGGATAGGAAGACTTCATGGATACTCCGGTGCCGCCATCACGGGGCGGATTCGTCCAACTATATGGGGATCGTGGGCATCGCATCAATGCAGTGTTTGCCGCGCTCGCGCTCAGCGCCTTTCCCGCCCCCGCGCTGGCGCAAAAGGGCGAGCCGCCGATCACCGCGCTGACCGAGCGATCGGGCGGGGAGATCGAGCCCGAGCGGGCGGCGTTGCGGCTGGAGCATGTCGATCTTCAGTTGCGCATCTCGCCTGAGCGAAAATATCTGTCAGGCACGGCCACGCTGCGGTTAACCACCAGCGCGCGCCAGACGCGTCTTCTGATCGACCTCGACAAGAATTTTCACGTTTCCGAGATCCAGATCGATGGTTTGAAGCTCCGCCCTGATAGCTGGCGCAATCCGGAGGGGCGGCTGATCATCGACCTTCCGAGGCCCGTGGCAGCCGGTGGCAGGGTCACAGCCAAGATCGAATATGCGGGTCGCCCCCACGAAGCGGTGAATGCGCCGTGGGATGACGGATTCGTCTGGTCGAGCTGGCAGGGCAAGCCATGGGTCGCCACGACGGCACAGGGCTATGGCTGCGACCTGTTCTGGCCGTGTCTCGATTTCCCGGCAGGCGAGATTCCGGAAATCCGCATCTCGATCGGCGTGAGGAGTGGACTGGCGGCGATCGCCAACGGCAAGCTCGAGACCGCGACGCCTGCGCTCCACGGCTATTCGGAATGGCGGTGGGTCGCGAAGAACATCAATCCCTATCTCGTCGCGATCAACATCGGCCCGTATCGCGAGATCAAGGGCAGCTATGCCAGCAGGTTCGGGAACAAGGTGCCGCTGCATTTCTGGCACCTGGCGGGCAAGGACAAGCAGGCAGCCGGCCTGTTCGCGGAGTTTGCCCCCACGCTCGACTTCTTCGAGACCATGATTGGCCCCTTCCCCTTCGCGCACGAGAAGCTGGGGGTAGTCGAGACGCCGCATCTCGGCATGGAGCATCAGACGGTCAACGCGTACGGCAATAACTATAAGAAGGACGAGACCGGGTTCGACTGGCTGTTCCACCACGAGCTGGCGCATGAATGGTTCGGCAACCAGATGACCGCCGCCGACTGGGACGATTTCTGGCTGCATGAGGGCTATGGCCAATATATGCAGCCGCTCTACGGTCAGTGGCGCGAGGGTGAAGCGCGCTATGCCGCGATGATGGCGGAGCAGCGCAAGAACATCATCAACCGCCAGCCTTTGGTGTCCGGACGCTCGCGCACCTCGGACGAGGTCTACCAGCTCGAAAAGGGCGGGCCGGGGCAGGATATCTATTATAAGGGCGCGTGGGTGCTCCACACGCTGCGCTATCTGATCGGGGACAAGGCGTTTTTCGATGCGACGACCCGGCTGGTCTATGGCCGCCCGGACCCGAAACCGGGTAATTTCAAGCCGCGCTTTACGACAACTGGCGAGTTTGAGGCGGTGATGAGCGCGGCGGCCGGGCAGGATCTGGAGTGGTTCTACGCGGTCTATCTACGCTCGGCCGCGCTGCCTCATCTCGTCGAAACCCGCGAGGGCGACCGGCTGACGCTCGAATGGAAAACGCCCCGGGGAGTCCCGTTCCCTCTTCCCGTCGATGTTCAGGTCGATGGCGTCGTACGAAAGGTCGCGATGGATGAAGGACGCGCGACGCTTACGGTCCTTGCAGGCGCACATGTCGTAGTCGATCCGATGGCGCGCATCCTGCGCCGCAGTCCCGCGATCGAGGCAATGCAGGCGCGGCCCTAGGCGCTATTCCACCAACGCATGCGCGTCGCCGACACGGAGCTGGTTGCGGCCCGATCGCTTTGCTGCGTAGAGCGCCGCGTCGGCGCGGGCCATGGCAAGCGGCATCGGTTCTCCCTCGATGGCGACCACACCGCCCGAGCAGGTGACGGGTATGCCATCCGGGCGTTCGATCAGTCCGTTGGCCAGCCTGCGCGCCAGGCGGCGGAGCACCGCTGCGGCCTCGCCTTCATCCGTATCGGGGAACAGGACCGCAAATTCCTCGCCGCCCCAGCGCCCGACGCAGTCGGTGCGGCGCACGCCGCGCGCCAAGAATGCGGCGAAGTCCTGGAGAATCTCGTCGCCCGCGTCGTGCCCGAACTGGTCATTGATCGACTTGAACCGGTCGAGGTCGAGCAACGCGATCGACCCGTCGCCCGCCGCCTCGGCACGGACAAGGAACCCGCGACGGTTGAGCAGTCCGGTCAGGGGATCGCGATGCGCCGCCATGTCGAGCGCCGCGATGCGGACCTTGGTCGCCTCGCTCGCGCGGGTCACGCCGATCAACAATTCGGCCAGCATGTCGCCGTCCTTGACCGACTCCAGCGCCTCAGCCTGTTCGCGTTCGAGCGATTGGACCGCCCGCGTCGCCGCGCGCACCGGAGCGAGCAGCGCGTCGATGCCGAGCAGGGTGAACACAGTGCCGATCAACGTCGCGCCGAGCACGATGCCGAGATCCGACCAGTCGGTCTTGTCCCTCACGAACTGCCACCCGGCAAAGCTCAGCAGCGGGATGTGCGTACCGATGAAGCAGATGGCGAACATGCGCAGCCGCAAGCTGGAAGGGAACAGGAAGCGCGTCGCCTGATAGAACCGCAAATAAGCCTCCCGTAGATTCCCGATATCGCGCGGAAGAAATCGTTAGGACGGGTTAAGCAGCGGAAAACGACCATGGTTAAACCTGTGGACGGTTGCGGGCGGGCGATGGGGCGTGTCCCGCAAAGCGAAACGGGCGCCGGTTGCCCGACGCCCGTCCGATTATCTGGCCGTCCCGCGGTCAGGCGGCGTCGCCGGCCTTTTTCTTCTCGGTGGCATAGACGCGGATCGGATCCTTCGATCCGGCGACCACGTCCTTGTCGATCATTACCTCGTCCACCCCGTCCATGCCGGGCAGGTCGAACATGGTGTCGAGCAAGATGCCCTCCAGGATCGAGCGCAGACCGCGCGCGCCGGTCTTGCGTTCGATCGCCTTCTTGGAAATCGAGACCAGCGCATCGTCAGTGAAGGACAGCTTCCTGTTCTCCATCTCAAACAGCTTCTGATACTGTTTCACCAGAGCGTTCTTGGGCTCGGTCAGGATCTTGATCAACGCATCGACGTCGAGATCCTCAAGCGTCGCGACGACGGGCAAGCGGCCGACGAATTCGGGGATCAGGCCAAATTTGAGCAGATCCTCCGGCTCGGTCTGGCGCAGCGTCTCACCGGTGCGGCGTTCTTCCGGCGCGGCGACATAGGCGCCGAAGCCGATCGACTTGCCCTGAAGGCGATCGCCGATGATCTTTTCGAGGCCGCTGAACGCGCCGCCGCAAATGAACAGGATGTTGGTCGTGTCGACCTGCAGGAACTCCTGCTGCGGGTGCTTGCGCCCGCCCTGCGGCGGAACGCTCGCGGTGGTGCCTTCCATCAGTTTGAGCAGCGCCTGCTGCACGCCCTCGCCCGACACGTCGCGCGTGATCGACGGGTTCTCGGCCTTGCGGCTGATCTTGTCGATCTCGTCGATGTACACGATGCCGCGCTGCGCCCGCTCGACATTGTAGTCCGACGCCTGGAGCAGCTTGAGGATGATGTTCTCGACATCCTCGCCCACATAACCGGCTTCGGTCAGCGTGGTCGCATCGGCCATCGTGAACGGCACGTCGAGAATGCGCGCCAGCGTCTGCGCGAGCAGCGTCTTGCCGCAGCCGGTGGGACCAACGAGCAGGATGTTCGACTTGGCGAGCTCGACATCGGCGCCCTTGGCACCGTGGTTGAGCCGCTTGTAATGGTTGTGCACAGCGACCGACAGGACGCGCTTCGCCTGCTTCTGACCGATGACATAATCGTCCAGCACGTCGCAGATTTCCTGCGGCGTCGGGACGCCACCGTCCTTCTTGCTGACCAGCGCCGACTTGGTTTCTTCGCGAATGATGTCGTTGCACAGTTCGACGCATTCGTCGCAGATGAACACGGTCGGTCCGGCGATCAGCTTGCGCACCTCATGCTGCGACTTGCCGCAGAACGAGCAGTAAAGCGTGCTTTTGGAATCGCCGCCGCTTAGCTTCGTCATTCAGTCTTCCTTTGCGTGCCGGACCGATTACGCAGCCCGGCATCCTACAGCCGGGAAAACGCCCGGCAAATCAAATTCGCCCTATAAACCGGCAAGGGTGAGCGTCAGATTAAGACGCCGCGCCGTCGGTGTCAGTCGGCTGCGGGCGCTTTTCATACACTTCGTCGACCAAACCGAACGCCTTGGCCTCATCGGCTTCAAGGAAGGTGTCGCGATCCATTGCCGATTCGATCCGTTCAAGCGGCTGGCCGGTGTACTTGACGTACAGCGCGTTCATCCGATCCTTGATGCGCTGGATTTCCTTGGCCTGGATCTGGATGTCCGACGCCATGCCCTGCGCCCCGCCCGAGGGCTGGTGGATCATGATGCGTGCGTTGGTCAGCGCGACGCGCAGCCCCGGTTCACCTGCGGCGAGCAGGAAGCTGCCCATCGACGCGGCCTGGCCGATGCACACCGTGCCGACGCGCGGACGGATATACTGCATCGTGTCGTGGATCGCCATGCCGGCGGTCACCACGCCACCCGGGGAGTTGATGTACATCCAGATGTCCTTCTTCGGGTTCTCGGACTCGAGGAAGAGCAGCTGGGCGGTAATCAGCGAGGCCATGTGATCCTCGACACCGCCGGTGATGAACACGATCCGCTCGCGCAACAGGCGCGAGTAGATATCGAAGCTGCGCTCGCCGCGGCTCGACTGTTCGATGACGATCGGAACCAGCGCGTTGGTGACGGGATCGCGCGTAAAACCGTCAGGAGTCATGTTACCGGCAAGAGGATGCATGTGGGATGTTCTCGTCAAATCTGTTTTTGCCCAGGCGACTACATCGGCGCTCGCGCGGCGCGGCGCAAGGGGGGAAGAGGGTGAACGGCGGTGCGTCGTCGCGCGGCAACCATTTCTGAACCCTTGTCTGCCAGGGTCGATCCGAACCGGGAGTCGAAAGGGGCGCCGATGCGCCAGAATATGCGAACCATCATCGTCTTTGCCCTGCTCTACGCGGCCTTTGTTGCTGTGGGCCTGGGGCCGCTATTTGCGGCGGGCGGGTTCAACGACGCGACCTTCGGCATCGGGATGGTGATCGCCATTGCGCTGATTCCGGTTACCGCAATCGTCCTGACGATGTTCGCCCATATCCTGCTGCGTGCTCCGGGAAGCGGCGCGCCCCTGCCCGAGGCGGCACGCCGCGCCGTCGACCCCGCGCCGGAACGCGACCATTTCGACTTTGCCTTTGCCGCTTGGAACGGGATCGAATCCGCAGAAGCGGTAGCGCGCCTGTCCCGCCGCCTCCACGCGCTCGAAATCGCCCACCGGTTCGACGATGGGGAGATCAGCGTTGCCGACGGCGACGTACGCTGGAAGGTCGCCCCGGTCGTTGGCGCGCTGCGCATCGCCGGTTGGGTCGAGGCACCGACCCGCGAGACACGCGCGATGATCGAGGCGGCGGTCGAGGAGTTCCTGATCGAAGAGCTTGGAATAAGGCTGGAAAAGCTCGCCGCTTAAAGATTGGCGGGAGCGGGCTGCGCAAGATAGGCGAGCCGCCGCACCTCACGCCTGCCCCGCACCACCGTGTCCAGGATCAGCCCGGCAAAGCTGCTGAGCGCGGCCAGGATCACCAGCCCAGTGACGAGAATTGCGGTCGGGAAGCGCGGCACCAGCCCGGTGTGGAGATAGGTCATCACCAGCGGCGCTGCGAGACCCACCGCCAGCGCCGCAAGCGCCAGTGCGATCCAGCCAAAGAACAGCATCGGCTTTTCGATGCGGTAGAGCGTCAGGATGGTCCGGGCGATGCGAAACCCGTCGCGATAGGTGGACAATTTAGACGCCGAGCCCTCGGGACGGGCGAGATAGCGGGTTTCCACCTCCCCCACCGGCATCTTGAGTTCGAGCGCGTGGACGCTGATCTCGGTCTCGATCTCGAACCCCGCCGACAGCACCGGGAAGCTTTTCACGAAGCGCCGCGAAAAAACGCGATAGCCCGAGAAAATGTCGGTAAAACTGCGCCCGAACAGGCGCGCGAGCAGGCCGGTCATCGCGCGATTGCCAAGCACATGCCCACGGCGATAGGCGTCGGCGGCTTCGTGCACGCGGGTGCCGACGACCATGTCGAGCCCCTCGTCGCGCATCTTGGCGATCATCGCGGGCGCGGCGGCGGCGTCATAGGTCGCATCGCCATCGGCCATCACATAGATGTCGGCATCGACATCGGCGAACATGCGGCGGACGACATTGCCCTTGCCCTGCATCCGCTCGGTCCGAACGATCGCGCCGGCTTCGCGGGCGATGGCGACGGTGCGGTCGGCGCTGTTGTTATCGAAGACATAGATGGCGGCGGTCGGAAGCGCCGCGCGGAAGCCCGCGACCGTCTGCGCGATCGCGGCTTCCTCGTTATAGCAGGGCAGGATCACTGCGATGCGCGGTTCGGTCACGCCATTCCCCACTACGTCACCCCGGACTTGTTCCGGGGTCCACCGGGAGGCTGAGCGCATCGCAAGAGCCTCAAGCACTCAGTGTGCGGCACCGTGGACCCCGGCACAACCCTTGCGGAATGGGCCGGGGTGACGATGCTACAGGCCTCAGTCCGCCTTCTTCTTCGCGGGAGCCTTCTTCTTCGGCGCTTCGGCCTCGGCGTCATCCGCCTTGGCGGCCTTCTTGGCCGGTGCCTTCTTGGCCGGAGCAGCTTCCTCGGCCGGAGCCTCTTCCGCCTTGGCCTTGCCCTTCTTCGCCGGCTTTACGTCCTCGGCAGCGGCGGGCTCGTCAGACTTCTTCGCCTTGGCCTTCTTGGCGGGCTTGTGATCGTGGTCGTGGTCGTGGTTGCAGTCGGGCCCATGGACGTGCGGCACCGCGCCTTCCTCGCTCTCGATCGCGGCTTCCAGCTCTTCGCGGGTCACGTCGCGTTCGCTGATCTCCGCCTTCTCGAACAGGAAGTCGACGACCTTGTCCTCATAGAGCGGCGCGCGCAGCTGGGCGGCCGCCATCGGCTCCTGCTGAATATACTGGAAGAAGCGCTGCTGGTCTTCCGGGCGGTACTGCTGCGCGGCCTGGGCGATCAGGCGGTTCATTTCCGCCTGAGTCACCTCGACGCCGTTCGCCTGTCCGATTTCGGAGAGGAGCAGACCGAGACGGACGCGACGTTCGGCAATCGCGCGGTAATCGTCCTTTTCCTTCTCGAGATCGGCCTTGGCCGCCTCGGGATCTTCCTCGTGGCTCGCTTCCTGAAGGAGCTGCGCCCAAATCTGCTGGAACTCGGCCTCGACCATCGACGGCGGGACCGGGAAGTCGTGCCCCGCAGCGAGTTGGTCGAGCAGCTTGCGCTTCATATAGGTGCGCGTCAGTCCGCCGGTCTCGTTCTCCATCTGGCCGCGCAGGATACCGCGCAGCTGATCAAGGCTCTCAAGGCCGAGATTCTTGGCCAGATCTTCATCGACCTTCACTTCGCCGGCGGTCTTCACCGCGGTGATCTTGAGGTCAAACGTCGCGGGCTTGCCGGCCAGCGTGTCGACGCCATAATCCTCGGGGAAGGTCACCTCGATCTGCTTTTCGTCGCCAGCCTTCACGCCGACGATCTGGTCTTCGAAGCCCGGGATCAGGCGGCCCGAACCGATTTCGATTGCCATGCCCTCGCCGGTGCCGCCTTCAAACGCGACGCCGTCAACCTTGCCCACGAAGTCCATCGTGACCTGGTCGCCCTGCTTCGCCTTGTAGCTGGCCTTGGCGTCTTCCCACGCCTTCTGCTGGCCGGCGATCTGCATGATCTGCGCGTCGACCGCCTCGTCGCTGACCGGAACGATCAGACGTTCGAGCTTCAGCCCCTCGATCGAGGGAGTCGGAACGTCGGGCAGGACTTCCAGCTCAACCTTTACCTCGGCACCGTCACCGGCCTTGAACTCGCCCTCAAGGCTGACCGACGGCTGCATCGCGGGACGCAGCTTGTGATCGGCGATCAGCTTCTGCACGCCTTCCTGGATGGTCGAGTTGAGCGCGTCCTGGGTCAGCGCCTCGCCATGCATCTTGCGGACCAGGTTGGTCGGCACCTTGCCGGGGCGGAAGCCGGGCATGCGGATCTGCGGGGCCACGCGCTTCACCTCGGCATCGACGCGGCTGTCGATGTCCTTGGCGGTGATCTTCAGGGTGTAGGCGCGCTTGAGGCCTTCGTTCAACGTCTCGACGGTCTGCATTTCTCTCGGGCTTCCTGCTCTGGAAGTGGAATCGATTTAGCGGCATCGCGATCACGCCGGGCGGGATTGGTGCGGGCGAAGGGACTCGAACCCCCACATCTTTCGATACTGGTACCTAAAACCAGCGCGTCTACCAATTCCGCCACGCCCGCATTCTGGGACACCGCAAGTCGGGCGCGTCTATAGCAATGCGGGTGCCGGGGGCAAGGGCGATGCCGTATATGACGAAGAATCACCGAGACCGCCCGTTCGGCGCCCTCTATCCGGGCGTCGAAAGGCCGAGCAGCCAGGCATGCGGCGCGACCGGGTGCGTCAGGATCAGGTCGCGCGGCGCGATCATGACGCCGTCGCGCTCGGGCATCGCGCCCGCTTCGACAATGACCGCAAGCCGCCCGGTCCAGCCCCGGAAACGCAGGCGACCGACGGCCGCCAGGCTCTCCGCCCCTCCCCGCACCGATACGATCAGCCAGTGTGCCGCAACCGCCTCCGGGTCCGCTACCAACGCAACCGGGCTGTCATAGGCACGGACTCGATGTCGCTGTCCCGACAGCAGCAGGTGCAAGTCGCGCCGCGCCGCATCGTCGGGGTCGACGAGCACAATGTCGAGCGCGCCGGCGGCCTTGTCCGCAGGTGCCGAGGATGAGGCGGGTTGGTCCATTGACCGTCAGCATGGCGCGTCGGCGGCGTGCGCGCTGTCCGGAAAAGTCCTTACTCGCGCGCGTGAAGTCCAGCGGCAAAGGCGATGCGCAGGGCTTCGGACAGGCTGCCGACGTCCAGCTTGGTCATCAGGTTGGCACGGTGCACCTCCACGGTGCGGGGCGATATGCCCAGATCATAGGCGATCGTCTTGTTCGGGTTGCCCGCGACCAGCCCGCGCAGCACGTCGCGTTCGCGCGGCGTGAGCGCGGCGATGCGTACCCTGGCCTCCTGCCCCGCTATCTCCGCATCGCCCGCGCGCCCGAGTCGTTCGAACCCGCGGTCGAGCGCGGCCAGCAACAGCGTCTTTTCGAACGGCTTTTCGAGGAAATCGAGCGCGCCTTGCTTCATTGCCGTCACCGCAGTCGCGACATCCCCATGCCCGGTCAGCACGATCACCGGCAGCGCGACGCCGCGCGCGTTGAGTTCGCGCTGCACTTCCAGCCCGTCCATCTCGGGCATTCGAATGTCGAGCAGGATGCAGCCCGGATCGGGATGTCGTGCCTCTTTCAGAAACGCGACCCCCCGATGCATAGGCGTGGACCTCATAGCCCGACGTCTTGAGCAGGAAGCTGGCCGAGCGGCGCACCGCATCCTCGTCATCGATCAGGTGGACTAGCCGCTGCTCGCTCATTCATGGGTCTCCGCGCTCGGAATGGTGAACCACAGGACCGTCCCGCCGCCCGAACGCGGGTTGGCATCGATCCGCCCGCCATGCGCCTCAACGATCGTGCGGCAGATCGACAGGCCAAGGCCCAGCCCATCGGGTTTGTTGGTGTTGAATGCGTCGAAGAGTCGCGGGCGAATCGCCGGATCGATACCGGGCCCCGTATCGCTGACCTCGACGCGGATCATGCCATCAGCCTGAAGGCGAGTCGCGATGGTGACATCGCGGACGGGCATATCCCCCAGCGCTTCGACGGCGTTGCGGATGAGGTTGACCAGCACCTGCTGAATCTGGACGCGATCGACCAGCGCCAGCCGCGCATCGGGATCGAGGTCCTTGAGAGCGCGCACCCCTCGCTCGCGCGCACCGGTCATCGCCAGACGAGTCGCCTCCTCGACCATCTGTGGCAATGGCTCGACCCGCTTCTCCACCTCTCCGCGCGCGACGAACTCGCGCAGACGCCGGACGATGGAGCCGGCCCGCAGTGCCTCGGTCGCCGATTCGGACACCGCTTCGCCGAGCAGGTCGGGGTCCAGCGTGCCGCGTGCGATCAAGTCGCGTGCCGCCTCCATGTAGTTGGCGATCGCGGTCAGCGGCTGGTTCAGCTCATGCGCCAGTGTCGATGCCATCGTCCCCATCGCCGAGACACGCGAGACGTGGATCAGTTCGGACTGCAGTTCCTTCATTTGCAGTTCGGCACGCTGGCGTTCTGACAGGTCGCGAATGAAGCCGGTGAAGATGCGGTGCCCGGCGCTCCGTGCTTCCCCAACGGCAAGCTCCATCGGAAACTCGCTGCCGTCGCGCCGTTTTCCCACGACAATGCGACCGATTCCGATGATCCGCCGCTCACCCGTGCGGCAATAATGATCGACATAATCGTCATGTCTCAAACGATCGCCGTCGGGCATCATCATTGCGACATTCTTCCCGACGACCTCCGCCTCGCTATAGCCGAAGAGCCGTTCCGCTGCGGCGCTGAACGAGAGCATCTGCCCGCGCTCGTCGATTACGATCATCGCGTCGGGGACGGTGGCAAGGATCGATCGCAGGTGCAGTTCGCTGCGCGCCACCGCCGCCTCGGCGGCCTTGCGATCGGTGATATCCTCGATCGTTCCACCAAAGCCGAGCAGTGTCCCGCCCTCGTCGCGCAGCGCGGTCAGCCGCGCATCCGCCGCGAACTCGGTCGCATCCTGCCGCCGCCGCCATCCTTCCTCGGAATAGCGGCCATAGGTCGCCGCCCGCGCCAGATCGTCATGCGGCTTTCCGGCCGCAGCGTCGCCCTGTGAATAGAGCATCGCGACGGGCTGACCGACCGCCATTTCCGTTGCATAACCAAGCAGGATCTGCGCGCCCGGGTTCCAGCTGCAGATCATTCCTTCAGGGTCGATCAGGAATTGCGCGCGCTCGAGATCGCTGGCGATGAACCGAGCGGAAAGCTTTTCGACCGTGTCGCCGCCCATCCCGATCCCCTGCCAATCGCCTTGGATTGGCACCCCAGGCACTTGGTGAGCCTACCCATATCGTGGACGCGTGCAAGTTCGGATCGCGCCATTGCGGATCGGGACAGGTGCAATCGTCAGTTCACTGAGCGAGGAAGACGGGATAGGGGCTGTTGCGCAGCAAGTCGTTGGTAACGCCGCCGAACAGCGTTTCGATCAGCCGCGCATGCCCGAATCCGCCCATGACGATGATCGATGGCTCGATGCGCAGCGCCTGAGCCACGATCTGCTGCCCGATCCGGCCCGGCGCGTCTGGGATGTTCATAATCTCCGGTCGTATGCCGTGACGCGACAGATAGCTTGCTGCCAGTTCCGGGGGATGCCGGATATCTCCGCTGGCAATGCTGAGCAGGCGAACCTCGCGCGCCAGGCCCAGGATCGGGACCGCGGCGCGCAGCGCCGCGTCGGCCTCGTCAGATCCGTCCCATGCGACCAGCGCAATGCCCTGTAGCGCGATCCCCCGTGCCGCGCGCGGCACCGCGACAACCGGCCGGTTGAGCCGCAGCATCGCGGCAACCACTGCGTCCATCTCGCCGCCCGGAAAGCCGTCGAACACCGTATTGATAACGACCAGGTCGGTGAGCGCGGTATGGGAGGCCAGGCAGGAGGCGACATCTCCCATGCACTCGGCCCGCGTCCAGGGCACGTCCTCGATCAGCAGCCGCGCCTTGATCCGGGCGCTATTCTCCTCCTGAACCGCCAGTTCCTCGGCGATCTGTGTCGCGAGCAATCCGGGGCCGATGATCGGATCCTCGACAATCGGCGACAGCGCGGTGACGTCGATAGCGATCAGATGCCCGTGCAGCCCACGGACGAGGTCGAGCGCGGCCTGAAGCCGCGACTCCTGGCCGGCGTCGGCATGGATCAATACGGCAACATTTTTCATTGCCCGTCTCCCGAAACTCATCGGAGCGAGGCTATGCGTCGGATCGATGGGTCACTATCGGGAGTGATACGTAGTACGACGTGCGCCGCACCCGCGGGCTATTCGGCGGCCTTGAGCGCGTCCTCATTGTCCGGTTCCATCCCCGTTGCGTGACTGGCTAGCAGGTCCACGGGAGGCACGCTCTCGATCTCGCGCGCGCCAGTCTCGATGTTCAGATCCTTGAGCTTGCGCGCCGAAACGAGCGCGCGGCTTTCCAGCGAGCTGGCAAAAGCGTTGAAATTCTTGACCGCCGTGTTGAGCCCGCTACCCACCGTGCGCAAGTCGCCCAGTGCCTTGGCGAGGCGGTCATAAAGCTCCTTGCCCAGCGCGCCGATCTGCCGTGCTTCCTTGGCCAGCATCTCCTGCCGCCAGACTGCAGCAACCGTGCGCGCGATTGCGATCAGGTTGGTCGGCGTCGCCAGCAGCACGCGCTTCTCGAATGCGAAGTCCCACAGCGTCGGGTCATGCTCCAGCGCGGCCGACAGGAAATGCTCGCCCGGAACGAACATGATGACATAATCGGGGGCCTCGTCGAACTGGGTCCAGTACGCCTTGTTGCCCAGCGCATTGACGTGGGTCTTCATCGAGATGGCGTGCGCGGTCAGCCCTGCCTGCCGCTCATCCTCATCGACCGCGCCGAATGCGTCCTGATAGGCGTTGAGCGACACCTTGGCGTCGATCACCAGCGCCTTGCCGCCCGGTACGCGGACGATAGCGTCAGGGGCGCAGCCGCCCCCCTCTTCCTGCGCGACGCTGACCTCGGTCATGAAATCAGTATGTTCGGACAGGCCGCAGGTTTCGAGCACGTTGCGCAGTTGTTGCTCGCCCCAGCGACCGCGCGACTTCGGCGCGTTGCGCAGCGAGTTGACCAGCTTCGCCGCCTCGGTGCTGACCCGCTCCTGCCCGATCCGCATCTGCTCGATCTGGCCCTTCAGCTCCCCGAACGCATCGCGGCGCTCCGCCTCCACCTTGGCGACGCCCTCTTCGTAGCGCTGGAGCCGTTCGGTCACCGGCTGGAGCAGTGCCTTGAGATTCTGGCCAGCTGCGCTCTCGGACTCCCTGAAACGATCCTCGGCGCGTTTGAGGAAGGCTGCCTGGGTTTCGGCGAGCATCGTCCCGGCCACTTCGCGAAACTGGCCGGTCAGCCGCTCCTCAAGCCCCTCAGCCTTGACCCGCAGTTCGGCCAGTTCGATCCGCGCTGCATCGCGCTGGTCGCGGATCGTGTCGAGCTGCTCGCGCAGCTCCGGGATTTCGCGCGCGCGTTCCTCGGCGGCGGCAAGATCGGTGATCGCGGCCTTGAAATCCGCCTCACGCTGGTCCCGCTCGGCACGCAGAGCGGCAGCGGCACGCCCCCCCAACAGCCAGCCGAGCAGCGCCCCTGCCACCAGCGCGACAACCAATCCCACCATGACTTCGATCGACACGCCTATTCCCTTCCGTCGGCAACGGAACGGAACATAGCTCGAACGTGCGCCGGGTTACAGAACTAATCTGAAGCTGAGCTCAGAAGGCGTGGGCCAGCCGGTCCAGCATCGTCCGCGCGGGGCTGACCGGGATGGTTGCTACCTCGTCCTGCGCCGCGTCGAGGCGGGCAATCCGACGGTGCAGGTCGACGCTGGCCGCGATCAGATGCTGTGCGGAGACCGGCATCGCGTCGAACGCGGCGGAGTCGGTGACGGGCGCTTCGCCGAGCCGCCGCGAGGGATGCCGCGCCTCGACCGGGGCGATCTCCCCTGCCGCAACCGCGCGCTGGGTCAACAGCCAGGCAATGCTGTGCATCAGCCGCGTCGTGACCTTGAGCGATTCGCAGGAGAACACCACCCGGTCCATCGCACCCAGAAGGTCGCGTTGCTCGCGCCCGACCTCGTCGAAATAGGCGCGCGCCTCATCAGCCAGCAACATCGACTCGGTGTAGAGCGAGTCGATCAGGGCGCGTTGAACGCGCATGGTTTCCACTTCCCCGGTCATGATCCGAACGCTGACAGAAAGATTTCATTAACGAAATACCATTTTACGCCCCCGCCCTGTTCCAAAACGACGCGGGGGAGCGCTCGCTGAGGCGGTGCTGGCCCGTCCCAGCGCCAGCATCCTATGGTTGGCCGGGTGAGGGAGTGGTCGGTGCCGCCAAACCGACAAACAGCTCAGGCGATGATATCGGGGATCAGCTGATCCTCCAGCATTGCGATCTCGTCCCGCAGGAGCAATTTGCGCTTCTTGAGTCGCGCGACCTGAAGCTGGTCGGGCATCGGCGTCGAGCGCAAGGCTTCGATCGCAACATCGAGGTCGCGATGTTCGACGCGAAGCAGCTCAAGCCGCCGTAAAATCTCGCTTTCGTCCATTCGCTGCGGCACCCCCAGGACTCGACCCGTCGCAGATCGGCGTTGCCCTGTCGATGGGGCGATTCGCAAGGGGCGACAAGTGCCGCGAATCGTGATTTACTCGTCAATCCCCCAACTAGAGCAGGAGGATTGCTTCCATGCAGAACGCGCATCTCTCGGCACTCGAGGCCAAGCACGCGACTCTCGATCGCAAGATCGTCGCCGAGTTGCAAAGGCCCGCGCCCGATCAGATGATCATCGCCGACCTGAAGCGTCGCAAGCTCAAGGTAAAGGAAGAAATCGCGCTCAGTTGACGCGGTTCACCGGGTTGCCCCGCTGCGGCGGGGCGGCCCATCCGCGCCAGTGATCTGGCGCATTGATTTCCCGAAAACCATCCACGCGGACAACGCCCCGCGCGTTGATCGAATTCAACCCCGGTAAAGTTGCGGTTTCGCGAAATGGGGCGTGCCCGGCCCGTGTCCGACCGGCTTGCGCGCCAGCATGGGATCGATCGGCCGGTCAAAGGCAATGCCGATCCTGCCCTCCGCGCTCCACGCGATCCGGCCACGGGTCCAGCCAACGCCGCGAACATTGATTTCCACCGGCGTCCCCGAATCGACGTGATCGGCATATTCGGCCATCAAACCGCCGGCCGACAGGTTCCGCACGCGCACCTGCACCTCGATCTTGTCGAGTCGCAGCGTTGCCGCAAGGAACAGGCTGTCACGCACCTGATTGCGCTGACTCGCCGGATCGTCGCTGAAGCGTCCGCTGAATGGGTCGGAAGAAAACTGGTCCATCTGCCGCTCGTGCCTAACTCGTTACGCGCGGAGTATAGTCCGACAATGGCTATCGAAACCGTTAACCGGCATCGAAATTACCGTCATCACTCCTCGCGGGAGACTTTTTCGTTGCGCTCGTGGCGCTCCTGCGCCTCAACGGTCATCGTCGCGATCGGGCGCGCTTCGAGCCGCGCGAGGCTGATCGGCTCGCCGCTCACCTCGCAATAGCCATATTCGCCCTCTTCGATCCGGCGCAGCGCGGCGTCGATCTTTGAGATCAGCTTGCGCTGGCGGTCGCGGGTGCGCAGTTCGATCGACCAGTCGGTCTCGCTCGATGCGCGGTCGGTCAGATCGGCCTCGCGCAGCGAATCGATCTGAAGCTGGTTGAGCGTCCCCGCCGCCTCGCGGTGGATCGCATCCTTCCAGGCAAGCAGCTTTTCGCGAAAATATTGCTGCTGCCGCGCATTCATGAACGGCTCGTCCGCGGTCGGACGATAGCCGTCAGGCAAATCGTTCGCGGCTACGGGTTTCGCTGGATCGTCGCGGTGTTCGAAAACGGTCGCCATCCCACACTCCACAACGGGATCGGATGGCCTTCGCCGATCTCGATCCCCGTATCCCCGGGGCGCCCTATATCCGGGCAAATTTCGTACCACAAGCTACCGAATCCATAGATTCGTGCGCCAAGCCGTTCTTGCCATGCGGGAAATTACACAGCGCTGAACCGGAGAGGTGCGATCGACGTCACCAATGCCGCAAATTGGTTAAGCTTTCGCGCACGATGGCCGACAGTTCCGTCCCCTAAAGGCACATTAACCATAGATGATGCGAGGCGGTCGCAGATAATTGTCCCCAAGCTGTGGAAAGCGTGGTTAACGACATTGCACTTAATACTTTCTTCTGCACTTCTCGGGCAATTACCCGCTGAACGGGTGCCTAGCGCACCCCTGGGTGACCAGGGACGAGAGAGAAGCAAAATGTCGGTTCGGATGGCCTTGGCAAAACTGTGCGCCTGCGCATGCGGCGGTGCCGTCGTCGGCGGCGGCGCGGTGCATGTCGCCGAAACCCGCGCCGAGCGCGGCTATCAGCAACAGCGTCAATCGGTGAAGCAGGGCGTGGTCCAGCGCCGCGTCGTCAAGCGCCCTCTGCGCAAGCGCGTCGTGCGCCGCACCGTAACTACCACTGCCCAGTGCCAGCCCCAGGTCGTGACCGTGACGTCACAGGGGACGGCGATCCCCCTGCCCCCCGCCCACCTATGGCTCAAGCGGTGAGATGCCCGTCGTCGGTGGCGGCGGTGGCGGCGGCGGTGGCGCCGCAGCGGCAGTGACCGGAGGCAGCAGCGGCGGTTTCGTTGGCGGATTCTTCGCTGGCGGATTCTTCGGCGGTTCGGGCGGCAGCAGCGGCAGCGGCGCGTCAGGCAGCGGCGGCATCGTCATTTCCTCGACCAGCAGCACCAGCGGCGGTTCGACATCGACCTCGGGCGGATCGACTTCGACCGGCGGCTCGTCGACTGGCGGTTCGTCCACCTCGACCGGTGGCTCGTCGAGCGGCAGCGTCAGCTCGACTTCCTCGACCGGTGGCTCGTCGACAGGTGGCTCGTCCACGTCGAGCGGCGCGGTCAGCTCGACCTCTTCGGGCGATGTCTCGTCCTCGACCGGCGGATCGTCCTCCTCCACATCGTCGGGCGGATCGTCGGGTGACGTGTCGTCGTCGACCGGTGGTTCGTCGTCGTCGACGTCGTCAGGCGCATCATCCAGCTCGACCTCGTCGGGCGGGTCCTCGTCCTCGACCAGCTCGGCCTCGGGCGGTTCGTCGGGCGACGTGTCGTCTTCGTCGAGCGGCAACGTCTCGTCCTCGGCATCGTCCTCGGGTGACGTGTCCTCGTCCACCTCGGCGTCCTCGTCGGGTGACGTGTCGTCGTCGACCTCGACCTCGGCCAGCTCGTCTGGCGATGTTTCGACCTCGTCGTCCAACTCGTCGGCTTCCTCGACCTCGGCCTCGTCCTCGGGCGACGTGTCGTCCTCGACCTCGAGCGGGTGGAGCACCTCGAGTGGGTGGAGCACCTCGACCAGCAGCTCGACTTCGTCGGGCACGTCGAGCGGCACCAGCAGCTCCTCGGGTGGTCCCGATCCGGTTCCCGCGCCGCCGATGGTGCTGCTGTTCGGCGCGGCCGCAGCGGCGCTGGTGGTGCGCAAGCGGTACCAGAACCGCAAGGCAAAGGACGCCGCGGCGGCCGAATAAGCGCCGCGGCGACCAGCGTCAGTCGGCGTCGATCAGTGCCTGTTCGATCTCCGGGATCGGATGACCGGTCAGCGTCTTGTCGATCTCGCCGGTCAGCCGCTCGCTCACCTCCTTGTGATAATGTTTGCGCAGTTCGCCTAGCGTGCGCGGCGGCGCGACGATGATCAGCGATTCGAAATCGTTGTTGAGCGCGCGCTTCTTCAGCAGTTCCGCCGTCTCCGCCGCGAACCGGTCTTCCTCCAGCTGGTGGAAATCGGTCTCCTCATAGGCGCTGCGCCCCGCCCCCCACGCTTGAAAAGGCACGGCCCGGAGCGTCGGTGCGCTGGTCGATATTGTCGGGGTTTTCCTGCACCCGTTTGCGCTCGACCTGAAGGTTGAGGTGAACATTGTCGCCCTCGTTCCTCAGGAACAGCATCTTGCGGCCATCGGCGACCACGACCATCGCATTGTGCGGAACGTGCATGAGTCTCTCCTTGATTGGTTACACAGGGTGAACGCACACCGCGCACACCGGGTTGCCTAGCCCCGCGCGGCTCGCCATAGCCTGCCCCCATGCATGACATTCGCGCGATCCGTGAGAACCCCGAGGCGTTCGACGCCGCCCTTGCCCGCCGTGGGGCCGAGCCGCAGGCTGAAATGCTGGTCGCGCTCGACGAAGCGCGCCGCGCGCTGACCACGCAGCAGCAGGAGGCGCAGACGCGGCGCAACGAGCTGTCGAAACAGGTCGGCCAGGCCAAGGCGGCGAAGGACGAAGACCGGGCCCAGGCGCTGATGGCCGAGGTCGGGCAGCTCAAACAGGTGCTGGAAGACCTCAACCTCGCCCAGAGCGCGGCGGACGAGGCACTGCGCACCGCGCTGGCGGCGATCCCCAATCTGCCCGCTGCGGACGTACCCGACGGGACGAGCGAGGACGATAATCAGTTGGTGCACACGGTTGGCACCCAGCCGGCCTTCGCCTTCACGCCCGGCGAGCATAACGAGTTCGGCCCTGCGCTGGGCCTCGATTTCGACACCGGCGCGATGCTCGGCGGGTCGCGCTTCACGCTGTTGCGCGGCGCGGCGGCGAAACTGCACCGTGCGCTCGGCCAGTTCATGCTCGACACGCTGACCGGCGCGCATGGGTATGAGGAATGCGTGCCGCCGGTACTCGTCCGCGACGAGATCATGTTCGGCACCGGCCAGCTGCCCAAATTCGCCGAGGATTCGTTCCGCACCACCGATGGCCGCTGGCTGATCCCGACGTCCGAAGTCAGCCTGACCAACAGCGTGCGCGAGCAGATTTTGAGCGGCGAGGAACTGCCGCTGCGCCTGACCGCGCTCACTCCCTGCTTCCGCTCGGAGGCAGGTGCTGCAGGTCGCGACACGCGCGGCTTCATCCGCCAGCATCAGTTCGAGAAGGTCGAGATGGTGTCGATCACCACTCCCGATCAGTCGGAGGCGGAGCATGAGCGGATGACCGCCTGCGCCGAGGAGATTCTCAAACGGCTCGGCCTGTCCTTCCGCCGCATGCTGCTGTGCGCGGGTGACATGGGGTTCAGCGCGACGCGGACCTATGACCTCGAAGTCTGGCTGCCCGGGCAGGCGCGCTATCGCGAGATTTCGTCCTGCTCGACATGTGGCGACTTCCAGGCCCGTCGGATGAATGCGCGCTATCGTGGCGCGGACGGAAAGCCGGCCTTCGTCCACACGCTCAACGGCTCGGGCCTCGCGGTCGGCCGCACGCTGGTCGCGGTATTGGAGAATTATCAGCAAGAGGATGGTGCAGTTTCGGTGCCCGACGTGCTCCAGCCCTATCTGCGCGGGGTCAACCGGCTCGAACCCGCCAGTTAGCGTGCCGCCGTATCTGGACCTGACGCATCGTGAATCGCTTGTTATGCTTGAACGGGCAATAGGTTGAACCGGGCGGATCATGCGGGGGATGAGGATCAGGACGGGGTTGATCGCGGCGCTGATGCTGGCGCCGCTGGCAGGTGGCTGTATTCCGCCGGGAGCGACGCCTTCTGCCCGCTCGGCCCCCGCGCCCCGACAGGTCGATCCGACGGCGGCCCCCCGGCGTGAGGACGTCCCCGCCCTCCCCGCGCCTGTCTCGGCGTGGGAGGCGCGGCGGGTGACTGCCGATGCGCGTGTCATTCCCGCGTCGGAATATGTCGTCGTGTCCGGCGACACGCTGCGCAAGATCGCGGACAGGACCGGTGCAGGATCTGAAGCGATCGCGCGTGCGAACAATATTCCCCCGCCCTACACGATTCGCGTCGGCCAGCGGTTGTCGATCCCGGGCGGGCGCTATCATCTGGTCCGCGCAGGTGAGACCGGCATCGCCATCGCCCGCGCCTATGGCGTCGACTGGGGCCGGGTGGTGACCGAGAACGACCTGACCGAACCCTATATCCTGCGTACCGGCATGCGGTTGCTGATCCCCGGCGACCCCCGGACGATGACGCTGGAGGAGCGCGCCGCCGCCTTCCGGCTCGACATCGACGATATCGTCACGGGCGGCCAGCCCGCCATTGCCGAGCGCGCGCGCCCGACCCCGCCGACCGCGTCCTCGGCGCGGGTACTGCCTCCCGACGCCGCAGTCGCCGCACCGACGACAACGCTGCGCGGTGGCTTTGCCTGGCCGGCGCGCGGCACCGTCATCCGTCGATTCGGTCCGATCGCCAGTGGCGAGCGGAGCGACGGGATCAAGATCGCGGTGCCGCTCGACACCCCGATCCTCGCCGCCGCCGACGGCACCGTCGCCTATGTCGGCAGCGAAATCCCCGCACTCGGCGGGCTGGTAATCCTTCAGCATGGCAGCGGCTGGACGAGCGTCTATGGCCATGCCGGGCAGCTGCTCGTCCAGCGCGGCCAGTCGGTGAAGCGTGGCCAGATGATCGCCCTGTCCGGCGACAGCGGAACGAACCGTGCGCAGCTGCATTTCGAGTTGCGCCAGGGACGCACCCCCGTCGATCCGATTCCCAGACTGCCCAGCCGTTGAACCGCCACCGCATCCCGACCCATGCCGCGCTCCGCCGGAAGTCGGGCGTATCACCCTGGGTGTCGATCGCCTGGCGCGTCGCCGCCGTGCTGGGCCTCTATGCCTTCGCGGTCGCCTTCCACTGGTTCGATCGCGAAGGGCTGCGCGACAATTTCGACGATCATATCAGCTTTCTCGACATCATCTATTTCACGATGATTTCGATCACGACGACCGGCTATGGCGACATCGTTCCGATCTCGCCCGGCGCGCGGATGTTCGACGCGCTGGTGGTGACGCCGATCCGCATCTTCGTGATCCTGATCTTCATCGGCACGACCTACCAATTCATCCTCAAACGCACATGGGACAGGTGGCGCATGGCGCAGATCCAGAAAATGCTCACCAACCACATCGTGGTCGCCGGGTTCGGCAAGACCGGCTCTGACGCGGTCAGCGAACTGGTCGCGCGCGGCACCGATCCCGCCTGCATCGTCGTGGTGGACGGGGACGAACACGCGCTCGCCCGTGCCGAAGATGTGGGGTGCAACGTGCTGGTCGGCGACGCGACGCGCGACCAGACGCTGCAGGACGTTCGGGTCGACCGCGCAAAGACGCTGATCGTCGCCACCGGGCGCGACGATACCTCGATCCTCGTCACCCTCACCGCCCGGCACCTGGCGCCAAAGGTGCCGATCTCAATCATCATCAAGGCGGACGACAATGAATTTCCCGCGCGCGCAGCCGGGGCGAATACCGTCATCAACCCGGTCAGCTTCGCCGGGCTGCTGCTCGCCGGATCGGTCGAGGGGACACATGTCGCCGACTATATGCTCGACCTCGCCTCGGTCGACGGGCGGGTGCATTTGTCCGAACGCTGCGTGAAGGCGGTGGAGATCGGCAAGCCGCTATCTGCAATCACCACCGGCCTTGGCGTCCGGATCTACCGCAACGGCGAACCCTATGGCTTCTTCGAGGAACAGGCGAAGGCGCTGAAGGCGGATGACGTGATCGTCGAAATCATTCCCCAGGGCGACTCCGCCCACGGATAGTTGTCGGCTAGGCGACCGAGCGCAGAACTGCTTCACGCTTGACGGTGAAGCTGACGGTCGCGCCCCGGGCGCGGTTCCACGCCTTCAACTCTCCGCCATGTACCTCGATGATGCGGCGGCAGATCGACAGGCCGATGCCAAGTCCATGCTCGGCCTTGGTCGAGATGAAGGGCAGGTTGAACTGCTCCAGCACGCTGTCGGGAAAGCCGGGGCCATCATCCTCGACGCGAATTTCGAACATCTCTTCTGACCGGGCCTCGCACTTGATCCGGATCAAGCGCCGGTCCTCGGGGACGCTCGCCACCGCCTCCTCCGCGTTGCGGATCAGGTTGACCAGTACCTGCTGGATCTGGATTCGATCGATCAGCACCCGCGTTTGCGCATGGCCGCCCGCATAAAGCACGCGCGCGCGCGGCGCTGCATTGCCGCCGCGCGCCAACTCGATCGCGTCGAATATGGTCGCGTCCAGCGTTTCGATGCGCAATTCCGCGCTGCCCTTCGATAAATAGTCTCGGATCCGGCGGATGATCTCGCCCGCGCGCGCGATCTGGCCGCGCACCTGGTGCAGCTGGGCCCCAACCGCTTCGCGCGTACCGTCGCCCCGGATCATCAGCTCCCCGACCGCAAGATAGTTGGAGGCGGCGGTCAGCGGCTGGTTGAGTTCGTGCGCCAGGCCAGCCGCCATCTCGCTGAGCGATGAAACCCGCGCGGAATGGGCGAACTCGTCCCGCATCTGGTCAAACCGGCGCTGCGCCTGTTCCTGGTTGCTGACATGCCGCGCGTACAAGACAAGCAGCGCACCCAGCAACAGGGTCAGTGCCGTCGCCAGACTCAGGAACCACCCTGCACGCCGCGTCGCGGGCGCAAGGATGTCGGCTTCGCCCACGCCCGAGGTCACGAAAATCGGGTAATTGGTCAGCCTCCTGTGGCTGAACAGGCGGCGTCTGCCGTCAAGTGAGCTCGGCCCCCAATATTCCCCGTTGGGCTCGGCCATCTGGCGTTGCATCACCAGGCGCCCGCTCAGGTCCTGCCCCCAGCTGACGACACCGCCCTCGCGCCGCGCCAGGGTCATGCCGCGCAGCGAGATGATCGAAATCAGATCGGCCGGACGATATTCAATGCCGGCGTTGAAATCGACAAAGCGCCGCGCCGGGATCTCAACGGCTACGGCGCCGGCAAAGCTCCGGTCCGGGTTCCGCAGCGCGCGAGCGATCAACAGGACCGTATCGCCAGTCTCGGGCTTGGTCGTCGGGTTGGAGATGGCGCGATCGACAGTCGGCGTTTCCCGAAGCTCTCTGAACACGCGGCGGTCTCGCACGCTCCGCCGAGCGTCCGCGCTGGTGCTAAACCGGATATTTCCATCGGCGTCGGCGAGCTGCGCACCTGACACGATTGCGTCGAAATATGCGGGCAATACGATTCGCCGTGTGCCGGTAGTGCCCGGCGACCGCACCTGTGCGCCATAACGTTCGTCGAGATAGGCGGTCGCCAAATCCGCCGCCTCAAGCGTGCGCCGGACATATTGCTCAAAGGCGACGACGCGCCCCCTGTTTTCACGCACAGCCGCTTCAACCGCAGTGCGCCGGTCCTCAACTATCTGCCAGATCACCGTGATCCAGGCGACGACTACGAACAGGACGCCCGAGATAGTCACGAGTCGCGCCGCTGGCTGACCCAGGATCGTCAGATAGATGTTTGGTGTCCGCACCCCGCCACCTGCCCGACTGAATGCGGGCCTTCCCACACGCATGTTACGGGCCGAAAGTCGTAAACACCAGATGGTCGAGATACCCGTCCGGAGACCGCGTTTCGGAGCTGCTCTTTGAGCCGCTCACGCTGAACGATTGAAATCAGGGTGTTATTTGTGAAAGTACAATTGGTCTATAGCATTGGTATGATCACAATTTGAAATTGTCAGCCATCTGGAATGGAAAATAGGTTGACATATTGGTCAATCAAACTGAGTTTGCGGTCAAACAGATGATAAAAATGGGAGGGGTGGATGCGCCGCATGAAGACTCAACGTGCGTCCGGCGTTGGCCGGGACGGTTTTGCGGCGATCCTGCTGGCCGGAACTGCGATGGTGACGCTGGCCAATCCCGCCTTCGCACAGGACGCACCCGTCGCGCCTGCCGCAGAGGATGAGATCATCGTCACCGGCATTCGCAGTTCGCTCGCCACCGCGCTCGCGGAAAAGCGCACTGCCGACAATCTGGTCGAAGTCATCCAGGCCGAGGATATCGGCAAGCTCCCCGACCAGAACCTTGCCGAGGTTCTGGAAAACGTCACCGGTGTCCAGATCACCCGTCAGGCCGGCGTCGGCAACGCTGTCCAGATCCGCGGCACCGACGCCAACCGGACCGAGATCAACGGCGTATCGACCGTCGGGTCCGGCGCGGGCCGGTCGGGAATCAGCTTTGAGGATCTGCCGGCAGCGCTGATCGCTTCGGTCGAGGTCACAAAGGTGCCGACCGCGAAAACGATTGAAGGTTCGGTCGGAGGCACGATCAACCTGCGCACGATGCGTCCGCTGTCGCTGAAGGAACCGTTGATCGCGTTCCGGGGGCAGATGGAGAATAGCGACCTCGCACGGACAACGCTCCCGCGCATTTCCGGCACGATCGGCAGCCGCTGGGACACCGGCATTGGCGAGTTTGGCGTGGTCGTGAGCGGCAGTTTTGCCCGGCAGGACGTCGCCAATTTCGCACCACGGGTCGATCGTGACGCCGTGGTCCTTCCCGGCCAGGGGCCGAGCGCCCAGTCCTTCCCCTTCCTGCGCATCCAGTTCTTCCAGCAGGGTCTCGACAATTACGAATATGAAACCTGGAACGGGACCGGCGCGCTCGAATGGAAGCCCGCCGACAATCTCAGGCTGTATTTCGACGCGACCGTGAACAACCAGCAGCGCGCCCAGGAAAGCCATCGGATACAGATTTCCGGCACCGCCACCCAGTCGGTGGTGGATGCGACCAACAATACGGCGTTCGAAACGGTGAAGTGGGGCACGCTCGACGGACCCAATGGTCCGATCGATCTGGGCACCGTCCAGGCCACCGTCGCGGGTACGATCGGGATTGGCGGATCGACCGGAACGGTCATCGATTCCAACATGCGCATGTCGAGTGACACCGGCGCGCGGATCACGCGCAGCCGTGTGTTCGATTTGGGCTCGGAATGGGTCGTGGGGGACCTGACGGTTCGCGCCGAAGGCTCGCTGTCGACGTCAAAGTCGGAATTCCCCAACTTCTCGACCACGCTCGACTTCATCAACCCGCGCGGCCCGCAACCTGTGATCGGGCGCAGCATCGATAACGGCGTCCCCCTCGCCTTCGACCTGCGCAACGGCACGCTGCAATTTGGACTCGACCAGGCCAGCCCGTTCGCGCCCAGTGCCGCCGAACTGCTGAACCCCGCCAATTATCAGCTTCAGCAGGTGGCGCAGGGCGCGAGTACCACCGACAATCAGGAGCGCGCCGCGCGGCTCGACCTGTCCTATGACTTTTCGGACGTCATGCCGTTCATCAGCTCGATCGACGCGGGCTATCGCTGGAACCGCACCTCTGCGGTCAACAGCGAGTTTTCGAACAATGTCAGCCTGACCAACACGACCAGCGCGTGGAACCGGCCGAGAGGCAATCTGTTCGCCGACATCCTGATCCCGGGACCGGACAACTTCAATGCGGCGGACGGACGCACGCTCTATTTCCCTGACTTCCTGCTGATCGACGGGGGGCTGGCGTTCCGCAATCCGGTGTCGGTCCTGAACACGCTCAACAGCGCGATCGCCGCCAGCAACGCAGCGCGCACCCAGGGGCCAGCGGTCGCCTCGCTCGCCACGCCGACCGAGAGTTTCGCGGGCTTTTTCAGCATCCGCGAAACGACCAGCGCCGCCTATTTCCAGGCAAATTTCGACGGTGAGGTCGGCGGCGCGCGCGTGCGCGGCAATGCCGGTGTACGTTGGCTGCATACGGGTCTCGACTCGACCGGAAATAACATCGCGAATGGGGTGGTGACCGGACAGACGGTCACCAGCAGCAGCTATGAGTTCTGGCTGCCGCGGTTCAGCCTGGTGGTCGAACCGGCGGACAAGGTGCTGATCCGCGGCGGCGTCGCCCGCGACATCCGCCGTCCGAATTTCGATACGCTCTCGACCTCCTATTCCTTCGGTACTGGCGCGAATACGCCGGTCGCGGTGGGCAACCCGGCGCTGGTCCCCGAGGCGGTCTGGTCGTTCGACCTGTCGGGCGAATATTATTTCGCGCCCTCCAGCCTGATCAGCATCGGCTTCTTCCACAAGTCGCGCACCAATTTGTTCGCGCAGCGGCAGGAAGATCCGGCACCGAACCTCGATCTCAGTGGCAACCTCAACATCGACATCACCCCGCCGTGCGAACAGGGCGGAATCTACAACCCGGTTGCCAACCGCAACATCAACAACCCGGTCCAGGGCGTCGGGATCTGCGTGCCGTTGCTTTCGACATTCAACGTCGGCGGGACGACGACACAGACCGGCATCGAAATCGCGTTCCAGCACGATCTGTCCGCATGGGAAGACACGCTGGGCTTCGCGTCCGGTTTCGGGTTCATCGGCAACTTCACCTATCAGAAGACCGGTGGAACGGCCCGCGAATATCGCACCGCGGATGGCCCGCGCACCGTCTTCACCCTGCTCGGCAAGCCAAATTCGCAGGATCTGATCACGCTCACCAACCTGTCGAAATTCGCGTACAACGCGACACTGTTCTACGACAAATACGGGCTCAACGCGCGGATGCGATACACGTGGCGGTCGAGCTATGTGTCGAACGATCCGTTCTTCTTCGGCCTTCCGCGCATCAACGGCGCGCGCGGCCAGCTCAATGCAAGCATCAACTACGACATCACCGACAGGATCAATGTCGGGGTCGAGGGGATCAACCTGCTGCGCGAGGATCAGAACCAGTATTGCGTCAACGACAAGGCGCTGCTCTGCTTCCAGGGGCTGACCGACCGACGCATCACTGCGGGGCTCAGCATTCGCTTCTAGACACCGCACTCAGGCATCGCCCCGACGAGGGGGCGATGCCTAGCGCCGCTGCGCCAGCACCCACGCCGTTGTAACCTTGAACTTGAATATCGGCGAATATTCCCGGGTCTCACGCTGGGCTGCCGCATCGAAATCGCGATAGCTGGCAAGGCGTTCGAGCAGCAGCTTTCCGGCGTCGGTCAGGAAAGGGTAGGCACGCGGTGCCTGACCGTTCAACAACAGGCTCGTTCCGGCATACATCTGGAAGTCGATCAGGATCTTGTCGCTCCCCGCACCACTGCTTTTGGCAAGTGCCACCAGCTGTTCGATCGCAGGGATCGCGCGTTCGAACCGGCGAACATCCTGTTTGAGCGTCAGTGTGATCTGCCCCATCAGCAACTTGATCCGGACCGATGCGGGATTTGCGGGGTTATTAGCGGCGGCCTTGATGCGCTCGAGATAGGGTTCGGCCTCCGCGACGCGCCCGGCATCGATCAGCGCGATGCCGACGTCAGCGCTCGCCATGTCGGTGACCGGAGATTGCGCGCCGAATTGCTTCTCCGCCGCCGCCAATGCGGCGCGGGCGGCAGCGACCGGGTCGGCTGCCGGCCCCTTTGCCCAGTCGATGCGCGAACGGACCTGCGCATCCGGCTTGGCGAGCCGGTCGATCCGTGCCGCAATCACGCGCGCCTCGTCCTCGCGGTCCAGCTTGCGCAATGTGTTGGCCAGACTTGCCATGGCGTCGATCGCCAGTTCACTCGTTTCGCCTTCCGCACGCTCGAACAATGCCAGCGCCCTGCGGAAGGCTGGCTCCGCTTCCCGGACCCGGTCCAACGAAAAATAGGCCATGCCGATGCAGTCGTGCACACGACCGGACAGCTGCAGATCCGCAGGCGTCGTGTCCGGTAATTTGCCGACAAGCGGGTTTAGCAGATCGATCGCTGCCTGCCCCTGCCCAAGATTCCACTGGACGACGCACAGCCCGATTGCCGCGATTACAGCCGTTCGCCCGGTCGGTCCTTGCAGTTTTCGGGCGAGCGCAAGCCGCCGCTCGGCCACGGGCAGATACTTCTCCAGGTTCGCCAGCCGGTCGTAGTAACTAGTAACAGCGCCTAACATCGCCAGCGCGTCGGTGCTGTCGCGTCCGACATTGGTGTCGATATAGGCTTGCGCCGACAGGATCATCGGCTCGGTCTTGGCGTTCCCAGCCGTAGCCACCAGCACCGCAATCGCCAATGCGATGTCGGCGCAGGCGGCACCCTGCGGATTGGCCGATCGGCAATTGTCGAACGCCGGCACAAAGAGGTCCGCCGCCTTGCCATATTCGCCCTTGTTGAAGGCCGCGATCCCCTCGGGCGGCACCGGCACGCGCGCACCTTGTGCGGCGGCTGGCGTCACCGTCAGCGCGATCCCCGCGCCCGCCACCAGTCCTGCAGTCCGCCACAATGCGACCATTGGCCTGTATCCATCTGCGCGAGGCCGCCGCCCCCTAGGTTGGAAAAGACACGCACTTACAACGTCGTGACAGCTTGAACGCGGGTTCTGGCGACCGCAACTGACAAGTTCGGGCCAGCGCGCGGCAGTGCTATCCGTCCCGCCCCTATCTTTTTTCCCAAAATCGCCTATGTCGCGGCCCGATCATGGCAACGCGACTCCCCGAAGCCCCCAAGGTGGGCATGGTGTCGCTCGGCTGTCCCAAGAATCTGGTCGACTCCGAGCGTATCCTGACCAAACTCCGTTCCGATGGCTATGCCATGTCCGCCGACTATGCCGGCGCGGATGTGGTGCTGGTCAACACCTGCGGCTTTCTGGACAGCGCCAAGGAAGAGTCGCTCGAAGCGATCGGCGAAGCGATTGCGGAGAATGGCCGCGTCATCGTCACCGGCTGCATGGGCAAGGAAGCCGAGGTCATCCGCGCTCGCTTTCCCAATGTGTTAGCCGTGACTGGTGCGCATCAATATGAGGAAGTCGTCGGCGCTGTCCACGACGCCGCACCGATGCCGCCCAACGCCTTCCTCAACCTGGTGCCGGATGCGGGGCTCAAGCTGACCCCGCGCCATTACAGCTATCTGAAGATCAGCGAGGGGTGCAACCACCGCTGCTCCTTCTGCATCATTCCGGCGCTGCGCGGCGATCTGGTCAGCCGCCGCCCCGACGCGATCCTGCGCGAGGCGGAGAAGCTGGTCGAGGCGGGCACGCAGGAACTGCTGGTCATCAGCCAGGACACCTCCGCCTATGGCGTCGATATCCGCAAGGAGCCGCGGATGTGGAAGGGCACGGAGGTCGTGCCCCACATGACCGACCTCGCCCGCGAACTCGGCAAGATCGCGCCGTGGGTGCGGCTCCATTACGTCTACCCCTACCCGCATGTCGATCAGGTCATCCCGCTGATGGCCGAGGGACTGATCCTTCCCTATCTCGACATCCCCTTCCAGCACGCCGCGCCGTCGGTGTTGCGCACGATGCGCCGCCCGGCGAACGAGGCGAAGGTGCTGGAGCGGCTGCGCAACTGGCGCAGCATCGCGCCAGACATCACGATCCGGTCGACCTTCGTCGTCGGCTTCCCGGGCGAGACCGAGGAAGACTTCCAGTATCTGCTCGACTGGCTCGACGAGGCGCAGCTTGACCGTGTCGGCGCGTTCCGGTTCGAACCCGTCGAGGGTGCCGCCGCCAACGACCTGCCCGGCGCGGTGCCGGATGAAGTCAAGGAAGAGCGCTACGCCCGGATCATGGAAAAGACCGCCGCGATCAGTGCAGCCAAGCTTCAGGCGAAGATTGGTCGCACGCTCGAGGTCATTATCGACGAGGTCGATGGCGAGGGCGCCAACGCCCGGTCGCAGGCCGATGCGCCGGAGATCGACGGCACCGTGTTCCTGCGCGACGCCGGGCATCTGAAGCAGGGCGACATCGTCCAGGTCGAGATCGAGGACGCTGACGAGCACGACCTCTACGGCGCACCGCTGGCCTGATCCTCAGCCATCTCCATCTCAACTACGGCGACCAGCGCGCCTTCGAGCGCGGCAAGCGCAGCCGGGTTTGTCGGGTGCGTCCCCGTGGCGAAATGCGGTGCTGCCATCCGATAGATCGCCTCGGCCAGTGCACGCGGCGAATGGCACACCGCATCGAACTCGACCGTGCCGTCGGACCCGTTGAGGTGGTTTACCTCCTGCACCAGCACATGGCAGCCATGAAGGGTGCGCGCGGTCATGCGCGTTCCTCCGATTCCCCGTGTCTGTACCCGCTCGAACGTCACCCGCGTCAGGCCCGGTTCGGCGTGGCACATGAACGTGAAGCTGGGCGCGCCCGCGAGCATCGCGAGCGCCCCGCGTAGCATGTCACCCATCGCATCGGTCAGGTACCCGCCCCCAAAACTCGCCAACCTCGTCGCCGACGCGCACTTTGACGCCGTACCAACCGAAGCCGTCAATTTCATACCGGAACGCGATGTCGCCGGTTGTGATACCCGAGTCCCAGTCTTCAATGCGGTCGGATGTTTCCGGTAACGTAACCGAAACCGGCTGGGGCGCGCCCGGCCCGCTGCGGTCGAACAGTTCCAGAAAGCGCGGTCGCCAGCCGCACCGCGCCGCCTCTACCCGTGCCAGCGTCATGCGCGCGCCCGAAACGGCCTCATCCAACGCCTCCTGCCACAGGCCAAAGGTGAAGTTATGCTCCACCCGCCCCCAGATCAGCCAGACGTGGAGCCGCATCCATCCTGACTTCGACCGGGACAGGGTAATGCGGAGCGATCCGCCCGGCGAGGCGAGCACTGCCTCGTCGGTCGATCCTGCCGCAAACCCCTCCAGCGCCAGGACGAACGGCTTAAGGTCGGCCTGCTGGATCAACGGCCCCTTGAACACCAGGATGTCGATGCTGCTTTCGCGCACCTCGGCTGCGATATCGAGCCAGGTCGCCCGCCCGCTCGCGCCAATCCACAGCGACAACCAGCCCAGCTTGATGTCGGGTGGCAATGCCTTACGCCGCTCCGTCGCCGTCTCGATCTGCGCCACTTGTTGCTCCCGTCTTTCGCTTGAACTGCCCTGATCCCGCCCTAGGGTCCAAGCCATGATGTTCCGAAGCCTCGCGCTCGCAGCGCTCCCCGCCACCTGGCTTGCGCTGACCGGAGCGCAGGCCGAAAGCGGTATCCGGGGCGAAGTGGTCGATCCTCTGACGCTTTCGGACGATGATTTCGCCCGTCATCGGGATCCCGCAACCTGGCGCGGCCTTTCCGTGACCCGTATCGAATTTCGCGAAGAAAGAGGTGCTTGGCGGCTCTTTCGCATCGCGAATGTGAATAAACCACGTGGTCCGCTCTGGTTCGTCCCGCATGACAACGAGAATGCCGGGTTCGAAGCGGGGCTGGCTGGCGTGCGGGCCTATGGCGGGGTGATGATCGTCGTGGATTCTGGCATTGCCGAGGATGGTCGCCGCCGCAACGCCGCGGTCGATCGAGGCGGGCCGATCGATCCCAATCGTAATTTCCGCGATGGAACGCCGCTTTACGCCAACACGATCCTCGCCGACGTTCGGCGCGGGGCGCTGCCGATCATCGCGCTCCACACCAACTCGCCCGGATTCGATACCCGCAACTCCCGCTGTAACCAGTCCGATCCGCCGGGGCGCGGCGAGGTGTCGATCCGCTTTTGCGACGACGTCATGCAGCCACATCCTTCGCAAGGGCGTGCCTGGCCGTTCGACGATGACGACAGCCTCGCCTATGTCGCCTATCGCTCGGGGCGCTCGCCTTATTCCGCGTGGTGCGGCAAGGCGCTGGCGCTGGCCGACTTCAACGTGGTGTTCGAGCGGGTGAGCATCAGCGACGGGTCGCTGTCCAACTACGCCTTGTTGCGCGGACTGCCCTATGTGAATTTCGAGACGCAGGAACGGGGGCTTGAGCCCGCGCGGCTCGCCGAGAGCCGCAACCGGCTGGTCGCGATGATCGACCGGGCGATGGAGCGCTGCACTGCCCCCTCGACAAGGCTGGCGCGCTAGTTGCCGTCGGTGGGCGCGCAGCTTAGATCATCCGCGATGACCGACCTGTCCACCCTGCTCCAGCCCGATCGCGGCCAGCCCGCGCGCACCATCCATGTCGTCCACCCCGACCAATGGCAGGACTGGCTGAAGGGTCAGCCGCCGCGCGTCCGCACCGCGATCGCCGCGCACAAGCTGACCGGCAAAGCCGGCAACCGCGCGGTCCTGCCCGCCGACAAGGACGATGACTGGTCGATGCTGCTGGTCTGCGACGAGGCGGAGACTTCGCCCTTCCGCATCGCCTCGCTCGGCGAACAATTGCCCGAAGGCACCTATCGCCTCGCGACCGGCGAGCCCGGAGCGGGGATGCTCGGCTGGGTGCTGGCCCAATATCGCTTCGACCGGTACCGCAAGGACGAGACCGCGCAGGGTGCGCGCGTGCTGCTGACCGGCGAACCAGGGCGGATCGAGGAAATCCTCCGCCTCGCCACCGCTACGTTCAAAGTCCGCGATCTGGTCAACACTCCGGCGTCCGACATGGGACCGGCGGAGCTGGAGGCGGAGATCGCGGCGCTTGCCAAGGCCAACAGCGCGACGCTGACGGTCACGCGCGGCGATGCGCTCGAACAGGGCTATCCGATGATCCACGCGGTCGGGATGGCGGCGGCGCGCGGGCGCGAACCGCGGCTGATCGAGCTGGAATGGGGCGATCCCAAGCACCCCCGGCTCGCGCTGGTCGGCAAGGGTGTGTGCTTCGACACCGGCGGGCTCGACATCAAGCCGAGCGCGGGCATGCGGCTGATGAAGAAGGACATGGGCGGCGCGGCGCATGCGATTGCGCTCGCCGGGCTGGTGATGGCGCAGCGCCTGCCGGTGCGGCTCCACCTGCTCGTTGCGGCGGTCGAGAATTCGGTCGCGGGCAACGCCTTCCGGCCGGGCGACGTCCTCAAGACGCGCAAGGGGCTGACGGTAGAGAACACCAATACCGATGCGGAAGGACGTCTGATCCTGGGCGATACGCTGACCAGGGCGGTCGAGGTCAGGCCCGGCCTGATCCTCGACTTCGCGACCCTGACGGGGGCCGCGCGGGTGGCACTCGGGCCAGACCTCCCCGCCCTGTTCGCCAATGACGATGCGCTGGCGGGCGCGATGCTCGACGCAGGGGACAGTGTGAAAGATCCCCTGTGGCGATTACCCTTGTGGGATGGCTATGACGAGATGCTGAAGTCGGACATCGCCGACATGGTCAACTCTCCCGACGGACCTTTCGCCGGCCCGATCACCGCCGCCCTCTTCCTCCGCCGCTTCGTGCCGAAGGACATCGCCTGGGCGCATCTCGACCTGTTCGCCTGGCGCCCGGCCGCCAAGCCGGGCCGTCCCAAGGGCGGTGACGCGATGGGGCTGCGCGCGACCTGGGCGATGCTCAAGGCGCGCTACGCCGACAAGTCGTAACCGGCGCAACCGGCTCGACTTCCCGACAGCGCGGCGGCAAGGTGCGGCGATGACGAACACGCGCAACGGCGGCCGCATCCTGGTCGACAACCTCGTGGCCCAGGGCTGCGACCGCATCTTCCACGTTCCGGGCGAAAGCTTCCTTGCGGTGCTCGACGCGCAGCACGACGTTCCGCAGGTCGATCTGGTCACCTGTCGACAAGAGGGCGGCGCCGCGTTCATGGCCTGCGCCGACGGGGCGATGACGGGCAAGCCCGGGATCTGCTTCGTGACGCGCGGGCCCGGCGCGACCAATGCCAGCATCGGCGTCCATGTCGCGATGCAGGATTCGATCCCGATGATCCTGTTCATCGGCGATGTCGACCGATCGATGCGTGACCGCGAAGGGTTTCAGGAGGTCGATTTCCCGGCCTTTTTCGGCCCCCTCACCAAATGGGCGACGCGGATCGAGGATGCCGCGCGGATCCCCCGAATATGTTGCGCGCGCGTGGAATGTCGCGGTCAGCGGGCGACCCGGTCCGGTCGTGGTCGCATTGCCCGAAGACATGCTGCTCGACGTGGTCGATACACGCGACCGCCCGCGGCTGACGCGCCACAGCGCGGGTCTTGCCCCCGAGGACTTCACCGACGTCCTCGACCTGCTCCGCACCGCCGAGCGCCCGGTGGCGATCGTCGGCGGCGCAGGATGGGACGTTGCGACCGGCGCGGCGTTCGATGCGTTCGCGCGCAGCTGGGGCATTCCGGTCGCGGGGGCGTTCCGGCGACAGGATTCAATCCCCAACAGCTCGCCGGCATGGGCCGGCAATCTCGGCTATGGCCCGAACCCCAGGCTCGTCGCGCGGATCAAGGCGGCCGACCTGCTGCTCGTCGTCGGCGCGCGACTCGGTGAAGCGACGACGGATGGCTATACGGTGATAACCCCGGACCATCCCGGCCAGACGCTGATCCATGTCCATCCCGATGCGGGCGAGCTCAACCGCGTCTATCGCGCCGATCTGGGCATCGCCGCACCGGTGTTTGAATTCGCAGCGATGCTCGCCGCCGCCGATGCTCCGGAAACGCCCCGCCCTGCCGGTGCCGAAGCCCATGCCGAATGGCAGGACTGGTCAAACCCCAAGCCGCGCGACGGCGTCACGCTCGACCTCGGCCAGTGCGTCGCCGCGATGCGTGAGCGGATCGACGCGGATCACGCGATCATCTGCAACGGCGCGGGCAATTTCTCGGGCTGGTGGCACCGCTATTGGCGCTACGGCGCACAGCCGTCACAGCTCGCTCCGACCGCCGGCGCAATGGGCTATGGCACGCCCGCCGCCGTCGCCGCCGCGCTGCGCCGCAAGGACAAGTTTGCAGTCGCGCTTGCCGGGGACGGCGACTTCCTGATGAACGGACAGGAGCTGGCGACTGCGGTCCAGCATGGTGCCGACATGCTCGTGCTGGTGATCGACAATGGCGCATACGGCACGATCCGCATGCATCAGGAGCGCGAATTCCCCGCGCGCCTGTCGGGCACCACGCTGCACAACCCCGATTTCGCCGCGCTCGCCCGCGCCTATGGCTGCTGGTCTGAAACGGTCGAGCGGACCGACGACTTCGCCCCTGCGCTCGACCGCGCGCTCGCCGAACGCGGCGTCCGCCTGCTGCACCTCAAGACCGATGTCGAGTTCATCACCCCCGCAACGACGATCGCGGCGATAAGGGGCTGATCAGTCCGTCGCGCGGCGGCGCGGTGCGCCAAGCGCTGCGTTCACCGCGTCGAGCGCCCAGCGCTCGCACAGCCCTACTGCACGGGCAAAGGCCTTTACGAAGCCCTTGATGTAGATCACGCCCGGAATCTCGTCGAACCGCTCTGCCTCGATCGCGGCGAGGTAACGGATCGGCACGCGGGTCATTTCCGCGACCTGCTCGATCGTCATCGCACAGCGCCGGCGCGCTTCGGCAAGTGCGCACCCCACGCTGCCGCGCGGTTCGATGCGCCAGTCACCCCTGGCGAAAGGTAATATCGGCTGTTCGATCATCGCGTTCATCGGCGTCAAGCCCCCCGGTTGGCTGACAATGCCGGGACTCGTCCCGGCCCGGAACAATGTAATGACTCGAATCACGTCGCGAGTCGATTCTGATTCGCCCATGAAAAAGGGCCGTTTCCCGCAGAAAACGGCCCTAATTCGGGTTAAGCACGATTTCGGGACGATCAGATATCGTCGCCGAGCGCACCTTTCACCTTGCCGGCGAATTGCTGCGCCTTGCCCTTCCCTTCCTGCTGCGCGCCCTCGGCGCGCGTTTCGGGATCGTTGCTCTGCTGCTTCGCCTTGCCGATCCCTTCGTTGACGTTGCCTTTGATCTTGTCGACGAGTTCGCCCATGATGGTCTCCATTGGTCCGGGGTTGGGGTTTCCCGATCAACCGCCGGGTCGCGTGAGAGTTCCGAAATTTCGGCCATTTCCCGGAGGTTCGGACGATGCCGCAGCGGATTGCCGAGCTTTACCAGCGCCACGCATCGGCGTTCGACGCGGCGCGTCGGAGTAGTTTCCCCGAGCGCACTTGGCTCGAGCGCTTCGAACGCATGCTCCCCCGCGGTGCCGAATTGCTCGACCTCGGCTGTGGTGGCGGAGAGCCGATCGCGCGCTTCCTGATCGACCACGGCCATCACCTGACCGGTGTCGACACCTCGACGACGCTGATCAACCTCGCCCGAACTCGCTTCCCGCGCCACAAATGGGTTGAGGCGGACATGATGCGCTTCGGCGGCGACAGCGGCGCCTATGACGGCATCCTCGCCTGGTGCAGCCTGTTCCATCTGGAGGTGGATCAGCAGGAAAAGCTGATCCGGCGGATGAGTATCTGGCTGCGCAAGGGCGGCGTCGCGCTGTTCAACACCGGCCCCGCCAGCGGTACCGCGATGGGCGAGTTCGAAGGCGAGGAACTCTTCCACGCGAGCCTCGCTCCCGCCGAGTACAATGCGATCTTCGCCGAATGCGGGCTGGCGGTGATCAATCATGTGATGGAGGACGCCAGTTGCGGCGGCTTCACGGTGTGGCTGGTGGGGAAGGCATGATGCGGCTTATCGGATGGTTGGTCGGCGTATTGTTGCTCGTTTTCATTGGCTGGATCGGCGGCCCAGCCGCAATGGCGAGCTATCGCGTTGGCACTGCAGCGGACGCAAAGGTGGCTCGCGAAGTCGTTGCCGAAGAACTCTTCGAGGCGCACCAGCGCGCCATCGTGGATGGTTATCGTTTGAATCTCACGGTCGATTCCACCCGCTATAACGAGCCGATCCGGGCATGCGGATACGATCCCGAAAATCTGTTGTACGAGGAGAATGTTCCATTCAGGGTATCGACAGATTGGGGCTTTGAAGTCCTGCAGTTTCGGGCGGGACAAGCCTTTGCGAGCATCGCACGCGAGGAACGAGTGACACATCTCGCCGCTCAGCATTCCCCTGCGACGATGGCGGCGCTGGCCCAATGCCTGAACAGCCCGATAGCGCCCCTGTGTCGCGGTCAGGTCGGTCGGATGATGGCCGCGGCGGACACCGCAGTCGCTAAGGAAGTGCGGGAGACACAGGCATTCGCCAAAGAGCAGGATCAGGCGATCCTGTGCACCTTCCTCGACGGCGCAGCGGCCCGGCGCGGCATCGCCAAGACCACCACCGCGCCGAAACCCGCCCCCTAGATCAACCCCGCCAACGGGCTCGACGGATCGGCATAGCGCCGCTGCCCCATCCGCCCGCTGCGATAGGCCAGTCGCCCGCTTTCGACCGCAAGGCGCATCGCGCGCGCCATCAGAACCGGGTCCTTCGCCTCGGCGATCGCGGTGTTCATCAGCACGCCGTCACAACCCAGCTCCATCGCCACCGCCGCGTCGCTCGCGGTGCCGACCCCGGCATCGACCAGCACCGGTACCTTCGCGCCCTCGACGATCAGGCGGATCGTCACGCGGTTCTGGATGCCAAGACCCGACCCGATCGGCGCGCCTAGCGGCATGATCGCCACCGCGCCCGCATCCTCCAGCCGCTTCGCCGCGATCGGATCGTCCACGCAATAGACCATCGGGAGGAAGCCCTCCTTGGCGAGGATCTCGGTCGCGCGCAGCGTTTCGTGCATGTCGGGGTAGAGCGTCTTCGCCTCGCCCAGCACCTCCAGCTTGACCAGGTCCCATCCCCCCGCCTCACGCGCCAGCCGCAGCGTGCGGATCGCGCTCTCGGCATCGAAACAACCGGCGGTGTTGGGGAGGTAGGTGATCTTCTTCGGGTCGATGAAATCGGTCAGCATCGGCGCATTGGGATCGCTGACATTGACCCGGCGCACCGCGACTGTGACGATCTCCGCCCCCGAAGCCTCGACTGCCGCCGCATTCTGCGCGAAATCCCTGTACTTGCCGGTCCCGACGATCAGCCGCGAATTGAACGTCCGCCCTGCGACCGTCCAGCTGTCATCATGATCGCCGCCACCGACAAAATGGACGATCTCCAGCTCGTCGCCATCCTCGACCATCACTTGCGCCAGTGTCGATCGCGGAACGACCTCCAGGTTGCGCTCCACCGCGACTTTCTCCGGCACCAGGCCCAGCTCGCTGGCGAGATCGGCGAGGGACAGCCCCGCCACGACGCGGCGATGCTCGCCATTGACGATGATCGTGATGGTGCCGTCGGCGTGCATGATTGCTCCTGACCGGTTGAACTCGTGGCGCGCATATAGGAAGCTTTGCGGGCGGCCAACACCGTCGCGAAGATATGGAAGGACCGGCATGCCGCTCTCCCGTCGCCGCTTCGTCGAAGGTGCCGCCGCACTCGCCGCCACAGCGCCGCTGCCGGCCATCGCGCAGACCCCAGCAGCGCCCGACCCCCGCTTGCTCCTCGCGATCCGCGACCATCTCGGCTATTCGGTCGGCTTCCGCCGCAAGTTCGGCACGGGGATCTATGCCGCGCCCGGACGTACGGTTCCGCAAAGCCAGCTATTGATGACCCTGCAGTCGATCCGGCACCGGCTCGCCCAATTCACCGGTGGTCCGGCAACATGCGCGCTGATTCACTGGCGCGCACCCGATGGGCGGCTGCATGGCTGGCTGCTCGATGGATCTGGCGTGATTGCCAGCGGCAACGGCGCGGAGCCCTACCAAAGCATGGACTTTCTGCTCGACGCGCTGCGGGTCGATGCGCGGACGGCCACCCGCGCGCCGGTGAAGCGCGGCGCACCGCGACCGCCCCCGCCGTCCGCCACCGCACCGACCGATCCGCGCGCCGAATTTGCCCGCGCCCGTGACCGCCTCCTGCCCGGAAACATTGCCTCGACGCTTGCCGAGGGGCGCGGGCGTCTGCTCATCCTGCCCGCCCGCGACACCGGGTCGGCGCCCTATGCCGCGATGCCGCTTGGCGATGCGATGCTTGCCGATCGCTGGTCAACGGTCATCCTGCCCGACATCGAGACGCTCGCGGATTCGCGCCGCGTGTTCGACACGCGTCTGAACCCGCGCAACGCGCTCGTCGTCGGCAATCCGGATCTGTCGAGCGATCCTGCCTATGAATGGAGCGAGCTGCCCGGCGCCGCGGAAGAGGCTCAGGCATTTGCGCGGATATTCGGCGTGCCACCCACCCGCGTCCTCACCGGCAAGGCAGCAACCCGCGAACGGGTGCTGGCCGGAATCGACAATTATGGCGAGGCGAGCATCGTTTATCTTGCTACCCATGGCCTCGCCAATTCGGTCAACCCGATGGACGGCAGCTTCCTCGCACTGGCGGACGGGCATCTCTACGGGCGCGATCTGCGCACCAAGCGGTTTGAGGCATGGGCCGCGTGGCATCCGCTGGTGATCCTCAGCGCCTGCCAGACCGCGCTCGGCAAGACATTCGACGGCGGCACCTATGGCGTCGCACGGGGATGGGTATCGGCGGGCGCGGGACAGGTCGTGGCGAGCCTGTGGAACGTGAGCGACACCGCGACCCAGCTGCTGATGCTTCACTTTGCCGAACACGCATTCCTCAAGCGCAAGCCGCCGGAGGAGGCGCTCCGCCTCGCCCAGCTCGATGCGCGCGGAGCATTCGGCGACGATCCGGCCGCCTGGGCAAGCTTCACCCTGTTCGGGGCACCTTCGGCATCCGGTTGAAGCCTCGACCTTCGCCCACCGCGCCGCTACAGCACGGCCACAATTTCGCGAGTGCAATGATGCCCGATACGATTTTCGTCCTCAACGGCCCGAACTTGAACCTCCTCGGCACGCGCGAGCCGGAAATCTACGGCTCGGACACGCTCGACGACATTGCGGGAATGCTGGAGGACCGCGCCCGCGCACTCGACCTGACCGTCGATCTGCGCCAGTCGAATCACGAAGGGCACCTGGTCGACTGGATGCACGAGGCGCAGGCGCGGGGCGCAAAGGCGGTGCTGCTCAATGCCGGCGCCTTCACCCACACCAGCATCGCACTGTACGACTGCATCAAGAGCATCCGTACCCCGGTGATCGAGGTGCACCTCTCCAACCCGCACGGCCGCGAGGACTTCCGGCATTTGAGCTATGTCGGCCGTGCGGCTAAGGGAACCATCGCAGGGTTCGGCGCGCTTTCGTACCTGCTTGCGCTTGAAGCCGCCGCCCGACTCTGACACAGGGCGCGTTTTCCATGCGCCCGCTTGGGGCAGGGCGCGCGTATTGAACCATTCGAGGTCGCATGAGCGAAGAACATAAAAAGGGGATGCACGTGGATATCGAGCTGGTGCGCCAGCTCGCCGCAGTGCTGGACGACACCAACCTGACCGAGATCGAGGTCGAGGACGGCGATCGCAAGGTGCGCGTCGCGCGCACGATCAGCGCCGCGCCGATGGCCTATGCCGCGCCTGCTCCCGCCGCCGCTCCGGTTACTGCCGCCCCCGTCACGATGCCGTCCGACCCCGCATCGATCACCCCCCGCATGAGAATGCGGTCAAGTCGCCGATGGTCGGTACCGCCTATCTCTCCGCCGAACCCGGCGCGAAGCCGTTCATTGCCGTCGGCCAGTCGGTCAAGGCCGGCGAGACACTTTTGATCGTTGAGGCGATGAAGGTGATGAACCCGATCGCGGCCCCGCATGGCGGGACGGTCAAGGCGGTGTTGGTGGATAATGGCCAGCCGGTCGAGTTCGACCAGCCACTCGTCGTCGTCGAGTAAGCCCGTGCCGGAGATCAAGAAGCTCCTGATCGCCAATCGCGGCGAGATCGCGTTGCGCATCCATCGCGCGTGCCATGAAATGGGGATCAAGACGGTGGCGGTCCACTCGACCGCCGATGCCGATGCGATGCATGTCCGGCTGGCGGACGAGGCGATCTGCATCGGCCCGCCGGCTGCGGCGGAAAGCTATCTCAACATCCCCAACATTATCTCGGCGGCCGAGATCAGCGGCGCCGACGCGATCCATCCGGGCTATGGCTTCCTCAGCGAAAACGCCAAGTTCGCCGAGATCGTCGAGCTGCATAACCTGATCTTCGTCGGGCCGAAGCCCGAGCATATCCGCACCATGGGCGACAAGATCGAGGCGAAGCGTACCGCTGGTGCGCTCGGCTTGCCGCTCGTCCCCGGATCGGACGGCGCGATCAGCGATCTGAACGAGGCCAAGGCGATCGCCGCCAAGGCCGGCTACCCCGTCATCATCAAGGCCGCATCGGGCGGCGGTGGTCGCGGCATGAAGGTCTGCACGTCCGAGGACGAGCTCGAGACGTTGATGCAGCAGGCAGGCAGCGAGGCGAAGGCCGCGTTCGGCGACGCCACCGTCTATCTCGAGAAATATCTGGGCAACCCGCGCCACATCGAAATCCAGGTGTTCGGCGATGGCAACGGCAACGCCATCCATCTGGGCGAGCGCGACTGTTCGCTCCAGCGCCGCCACCAGAAGGTGCTCGAGGAAGCCCCCTCCCCGGTCCTGTCGACCGAGGAGCGCAACCGCATCGGCGAGATCTGTGCCAAGGCAATGGCGGACATGGGCTATCGCGGCGCGGGGACGATCGAGTTCCTGTGGGAAAATGGCGAATTCTACTTCATCGAGATGAATACCCGGCTGCAGGTCGAACATCCGGTGACAGAGGCGATCACCGGCCTCGATCTCGTCCGCGAACAGATCCGCGTCGCCGAAGGCCACGGCCTGACGCTGCGGCAGGAAGACGTGCAGTTCCGCGGCCACGCGATCGAGTGCCGCATCAATGCCGAGGATCCGCGCACCTTCGCGCCCTCGCCGGGCAAGGTGACGCAATATCACGCGCCGGGCGGGATGAATGTCCGCGTCGATAGCGGCCTCTATTCGGGCTACAAGATCCCCCCCTATTACGACAGCATGATCGCCAAGCTGATCGTGTACGGCACGACCCGCCAGGGCGCCCTGCGCCGTCTGCGCCGCGCGCTGGAAGAGTTCGTGATCGAGGGTCAGGGCATGAAGACCACGATCCCGCTGCATCAGGCGCTGCTCGACGTGCCGGAGTTCCAGCAGGGCGACTATACGATCAAGTGGCTGGAAGAGTGGCTGGCGAAGCAGGACGCGGCGTGAACGCCACGATCCTGCACAACCCGCGTTGCTCCAAGTCGCGTGAGGCGCTGGCGGTCCTTCAGGACGCCGGCGCCATCGCGACCGTGATCGAATATCTCAAGACCCCAACGTCGCGCGACGAGCTGGCGCGGCTCTATGCGAAGGGCGGGATGTCGCCGCGCGACGGGCTGCGCAAGGCGGAGGCGGGCGCGAAGCTGCTCAAGGATGCGTCGGACGATGCGATCCTCGACGCGATGGCCACCGACCCGATCCTGATCGAACGCCCGCTGGTCGAAACCGACAAGGGCGTTCGGCTGGGGCGCCCGCCCGAAGCGATTCGCGAAATTCTCTAGGCCGCGACCGCCGCTCCGATGATCTCGTCGGTCACGTCGATCTTGGTGCCATAAAGGTAGCGTGCCACCCCGTCCTCGACCACGACATCGGCGGTCACCCGCATCCAGCGCAACTGGCCATCTGGGCGACGGATCTTCGCCTCGAACGTGAAGCTGCCGCACTCGGCAATCGCCCCTTCGCGCAGCCGCCGCAGCTCCTCACGCGATTCGGCGGAGTACATCGCGACAATGTCCTCGCGCCGCACGGGCGCGCCGCGTTCGAGGCCGAACAGGTCATAGACCCCGTCGCTCCATGTCAGCGAATCGTCGCTCAGGTCGCATTGCCAGCTGGCGTGGATCGGCATCAGTCGTTGCGCGGGCGCGTCCATGCACATTGGTTAGCAACCGGGTTGCTAAAGTCCAGTGAACACGTGACCTTTCCCTTGCACACCGGTATTCCCGCAACATGTCCGCCGGCCCCGACGACTCGCTGCTCCTTGAGCCCGGCCGCAATTGCTGGCGCGCGGCACAGGCGACGCGCCTGTCGGTCATCGTCGATGCGGAGGATTATTTCCGCGTGGCGCGCACCGCGATGCTGCAGGCGAAGAAGCAGCTCCTGCTGATCGGATGGGACTTCGACGCGCGCATCCTGCTGACCCATGACGATCCCCCCGAGCATCCCGAGGCCCCGCGCGAGGTGGGAGCGTTCATCAGCTGGATCACCCGCCGCAACCCGGATCTGGAGGTGCATATCCTGCGCTGGGATGTCGGCGCGCTCACCTCGTTGTTCCGCGGCAAGACGCTCCAGACCCTCGTCGCGTGGAAGCTGGCCAAGCGCATCCATCTGAAGCTCGATTCGACCCACCCGCCCGGCGCCTCGCATCATCAGAAGATCGTGGTGATCGACGACTGCCTCGCCTTTTGCGGCGGGATCGACATGACGCTGGGCCGCTGGGACACGCGGGGTCATGCCGATGGCGATCCGGGACGGACGGACCCCGGCGGCGACCGCTACATGCCGTGGCACGACGCGACGACCGCGATTCAGGGGCCTGCCGCCACGATGCTGGGGGATCTGTGTCGGGAACGCTGGCACCGTGCGGGCGGGCATCGCCTGAAGCGCCCCGATGTCGAGCAGGAATGCTGGCCCGACCGGCTCACGCCCGATTTCACCGATATCCGTGCCGCCATCGCGCGGACCCAGCCCGAGCTGAACGGCGAAGCACCGGTACAGGAGATCGAAAAGCTCTACCTCGACCTCATCGGCAGCGCGCGCCGCTTCGTCTATGCCGAGAGCCAGTATTTCGCCTCCCGTGCGATTGCCGAGGCGATCGCCAAGCGGCTGGCCGAACCGGACGGACCGGAATTCGTCATCGTTAACCCGCGCCGCGCCGATGGCTGGCTCGAACAGACCGCGATGGACACCGCCCGCGCCCGCCTGTTCCAGGCATTGAAGCAGCGGGACCCGCATGACCGGCTGCGCCTCTACCACCCCTACACGCGTGCCGGGGACCCGATCTATGTCCATGCCAAGGTGCTGGTGGTCGACGACCGCTTCCTGCGGGTGGGATCGTCCAACTTCAACAACCGCTCGCTCGGCCTCGACACCGAATGCGACGTGGCGCTGGCGTCACGCACTCCGGAGGAGGCAGGTCGCATCGCGGCGATCCGCGACGGCCTGCTGGCCGAACATCTCGGCACCGATTCGCTCAGCGTGGCGAAGGCGATCGAGGACGGTGGGTCATTGATCGCAGCGGTCGAGGCGTTGCGCGGCACCGGGCGCTCGATGCGCCCCTACCAGGTCCCCGATCTTGCCACCGTCGAGGAATGGCTGGCGGAGAACCAGATCCTCGATTCGGGTGATGAGTCACCGTTCGAGGCGATGACGAAGGGCGGCTTGCTCCGGAGGCTAGGCCGCCGACGATGACCGCGCGCGTATCCAGCGCCACAGCACGCTGAGCAGGATCGCAACGTTGATCGCGATGAACAGGCTCGACACCCAAATCCAGACGCCTTCCGCGTCGAAAAGCATGTCGATGCCAATCCCGACGCCGACGATCGCTACTGGCCATGTCGGCTGGCTCGAACTGAACGCGCGCGCCGCTTCGAGCGGCACGCGGGGTTCCGCCAGCTCATTCGCCCGGCGCAGCGCGTACATCAGGGTGACCAACATCATCACCCCGAACAGAAGTGCGACCATGAACGCCGCCACGCCAGAGCCCTGCAGGTACAGGATAGCCGGAAAAGCCACCCCCAGCGCAAGCCACCCGCCCCAGAGGAAGGGGTTCATCCACACTCGACGCCAATCGACGAGCAACTGCGCGACCTCTGCATGCGACAGGTGAACCTCATAACCCCATTGGGTGAACAGAAATCCGCCATCCACCGGTCTAAACCGTTTCAGATACCAATGTTCCAGCCGGCTCACCCGCACCCCCTGCGCCATGTCGTGCGCAAGCTATCAAGGGTTTACGCGCTCGAACACCCATTCATGGCTTTCGCGGATCAGCGCCGGAACCGGCTTCCCCGCCCCGCTGCGCGATGGGCGAAAGCGGAAGCGTTCGCGGATCAGGCGACAGGTGAGCGCGTCGAGACGCGGCACGCCGCTCGACCCCACCACATCGCAGTCGCTGACCCGGCCATTGGTTTCGACCAGATACAGCACGGTCACCCGCCCGCCGATCCCCGCATCGGCAAGGTCCTCGGGATAATCCGAATCGCGAATGTCGCCGCGAATCCAGCGCGGCGGGGTCGCATCGGGGTCGCCGGCGCCGCGCCCGTCACCGCTGCCGCCTGCGCCGAAGCCATCTCCCTGACCGCCCGCACCGCTCCCCGGGCCCGGAACGTCCGCAGCCCCGCTGGTCGCTTGACTGCTATCCGCTGCTTTCTCGGCCACAGGCAAAAGCGGCGGCGGCAGCGGCAATGGCACCATCGGCTCCGGCACCACCACCGGCGTCGCTCGTGAGGTGAGATTGGGCGGAGCCGCCTCCCCCTCGGGCCGGGTGTCGCGCTGTGGCGCGCGGATCGCTTCGGGCGGCGGCGGCGCATCGGGGGCGACGCGGAACAGCGCCATGCCGTCTTCCTCAACCACGACCTGCGCCCGCACCGCCAGCCCGGCAACCAGCAACGCACCGAGGCCCAGCGTCAGCGCCGCCGCTGCCGCCGCACCGCCCGCGCGCTCGCGCCGATGGGACAGGATCGCAACCATGCACCCTCAACGCACAACCCCGCTGAACCGACGCTTGCTCGTGCTCGACAGTGCGCCGACGTGCGCTAGACTGCGGCGCGTGACCTTTGCCGATTTCCTCGCACCGCTACCCGAAGGCGATTTTCTCGACCGCCATTGGGACCTCCGTCCGGTTCACATTCCGGCGACCGAGGCACGGCGCATTGCGCCGCCGATCGGGTGGAGCGATCTCAACGCCCTGCTTGCCCAGCGCGCGCCGTGGACGCCCGACCGCTTCAAGCTGATGCTCAACGGGCGCGCGGTCGATCCTGCGCACTATCTCGCCGAGGCTCCGGGCAAGGCACCCGCCGGGGATCCGGCGCGGATCGAACATCTGCTGGCGATGGGGGCCAGCCTCGTCCTCGATCATCTTGAGGATCTGCTCCCCCCAGTACGCGCGCTGGCCGATCTGCTCGCCGATCGCTTCGCCGCGCTGGTGGGTGCCAATTGTTACGTCTCGTTTCAGGGCGTTCAGGCGTTCGCCTCGCACTACGACACGCATGAGGTGTTCGCGATCCAGTGTGCCGGGGAAAAGCGCTGGCGCATCTATGCCCATCGCGCCGACATGCCGCTCGATCCGCCACAGGGCGACGACGCACAGGCGTGGATTGACGCCGCGAAGGGGCCGGTGCTGATGGACGTCACCACCCGCCCGGGCGATCTGCTCTATATTCCGCGCGGTTTCTTCCACGACGCGATTGCCACCGATACCCAGTCGCTCCACCTGACCTTTGGCGTCGCGCCGTTTTCGGGGCGGCTGTTGCTTGAACTTATCCAGCAGACCGCGCTCGCCGACCCGGCCTTTCGCGCCTGGCTCCCCGACGCGCGCGGCGAGGACGGCGATGCCCTCAACGCTCATCTGACCGACCTCGGCGCGCGTCTTGCGAGCCTTGCCAGGTCGCCCGCGCTGCGCGACTCGATCCGGCTGCGACAGCGCAAACTGGCGACCCCGGCGCATCCCGTCGCGCTCCCCGCCCGCCCGGCACTCGATTTCTACGCGCGCACCGGTCTTCCCGCACAGGTCAGCAGGGATGAATCGGGAAGCTGGCTCGCCACGAACGGTACGCGCGCGCCGCTCGGTCTGCTGGCCGACGCGGCCGAATGGATGCTCGCCCGGCCCGCCTTTTCCGCGCAGGAAGTGCGCGCCCAGTTCCCGCATCATCCTGTGGCCGAACTGGATGCACTGGTCGCCCGGATCGTGCGCGATCGACTCGCCGAACCCTATCGCCCGCGTGTCTGATCGCGATCTGCGTTCACCGGGGTGACGCGGCGCTTCTCTCCCGCTATGCGCGCGACCATGACTCAGATCACGCCCGAAATCGTCGCCGAGCACGGCCTGTCGCCCGAGGAATATGAACGCGTCCTGCACGCCATGGGGCGGGAGCCGAACCTGACCGAACTCGGCATCTTTTCGGTGATGTGGTCGGAGCATTGCAGTTACAAGTCGAGCCGCATCCATTTGAAGAAGCTGCCGACGACTGCCCCCTGGGTGATCTGTGGCCCCGGCGAGAATGCCGGCGTGATTGATATCGGCGACGGGCAGGCGGCGATCTTCAAGATGGAGAGCCACAACCACCCGAGCTACATCGAACCCTATCAGGGCGCGGCGACCGGCGTGGGCGGAATTTTACGCGACGTGTTCACCATGGGCGCGCGCCCGATCGCCAACATGAACGCGCTGCGCTTCGGTCGCCCCGATCATCCAAAGATGAAGCACCTGATCGCGGGCGTGGTCCACGGCATCGGCGGCTATGGCAATTGCGTCGGCGTGCCCACCGTCGGCGGCGAGGTCAATTTCCACAAGGCCTATGACGGCAATATCCTGGTCAACGCAATGACCGTCGGCGTCGCGCAGACCGACAAGATCTTTTATTCGGCCGCTTCCGGCGTCGGCAATCCGATTGTCTATGTCGGTTCGAAAACCGGGCGTGACGGCATTCATGGCGCGACCATGGCGAGCGCCGATTTCGGCGAAGATGCCGACGCCAAGCGCCCGACCGTTCAGGTCGGCGACCCCTTCACCGAGAAGCTGCTGATCGAAGCCTGCCTCGAACTCATGGCGTCCGACGCAATCGTCGCGATCCAGGACATGGGCGCGGCGGGCCTCACCTCGTCCAGTGTCGAAATGGCGTCGAAGGGCGGCGTCGGCATTGAACTCATCATGGACGACGTGCCCCAGCGCGAAACGGGCATGACCCCCTATGAAATGATGCTGTCGGAGAGCCAGGAGCGGATGCTCATGGTGCTCAAGCCCGGCCGTGAGGCGTTCGCCGAAGCCATCTTCCACAAATGGGAGCTGGACTTCGCCGTCATCGGTCACGTTACTGATACGGGCCGCATGGTGCTGAAGTGGAAGGGCGACACCGTCGCCGACATCCCGCTCGCCCCACTTGCCGACGACGCGCCGCTCTACGATCGTCCGCATGTCCCCACGCCCAAGCCCGCCGACCTCGCCGACGAGCCGGAAAGCACCGACATCGCTGCCGATCTCGTCAAGCTGATGGGCTCGCCCGACATCGCATCGCGCCGCTGGATCTGGGAACAATATGACCACATGGTCGGCGCCGACACCGTCCAGCGCCCCGGCGGCGATGCTGCGGTCGTCCGCGTTCACGGCACCGACAAGGCGCTGGCGATCACCACCGACTGCACTCCGCGCTACTGCTTCGCCGACCCGGTCGAGGGCGGGAAGCAAGCGGTCGCCGAGGCATGGCGCAACCTGACCAGCGTCGGCGCGACCCCGCTGGCGATCACCAACTGCCTCAACTTCGCCAACCCGCAGCGGCCCGAGATCATGGGCCAGATCGTCGGCTGCCTCGAGGGCATGGGCGATGCCTGCCGCGCGCTCGACTTCCCGATCGTGTCGGGCAATGTCAGCCTCTATAACGAGTCGAAGGCGACCGGTGGCGGATCGGCGATCCTCCCCACCCCCGCGATCGGCGGCGTCGGCATCCTCGCCGACTGGGCGAAGTCGATGACGATCGGGTTCAAGGCGACCGGCGATGCGATCATCGCGGTGGGCGAGCGGATGGGCCATCTCGGCCAGTCGATCTGGCTGCGCGAAATCCATGGCCGCGAGGAAGGCCCGCCCCCGCCGGTGGACCTGAAGGCCGAAAAGCGCACCGGCGACTTCGTCCGCGACATGATCGGGCGCGGTCTGGTCAATGCCGTGCATGACGTGTCCGACGGCGGCGTCGCGGTGACGCTCGCCGAAATGGCGCTCGCCAGCGGCATCGGCGCGACGATCGACCAGGCCCAGCCCTTCGGCATCGCAGGCAGCTTCTTCGGCGAGGATCAGGGCCTCTACATCGTCACCGTGCCCGACGAGGCGCTGACCGAATTCCTCACCGCCGCCGCCGAAGCCGATGTCCCCGCCGACCCGATGGGCCGCACGATCAAGGACCGGCTGATCTTCGAACTCGACGAAGGCGACTGGTGCGTAACGATCGATACGCTGCGCGACGCGCATGAAGGCTTCTTCCCCGCGCTGATGGGGCCGGACGCGGCACTGGCGTGACAGCCATCGCATTCCCACGATGGTCGTAATCTGCCACCTTCGGTTCGACTCGCCGCAATGCACCCAATCCGCGCCTCGTGCGTAGGCAGGGACAGGTTGCAACGATTAGACCCGCAGGAGGGGCCATGACCGCCGGCTATTCGACCACCCCGCTCGCCGACAAGTTGGGCTTCAAGCCCGGGATGCGGCTGTTCATCGCTGACATGCCCGCCAGCGTGCGGGCAGAAGCGCGGGTCGATGACCTCGGCCTCGAAGTCCTCGCGGCGCCCTGCACCGGGATCGACGCGGCGCATGTGTTCGTCACGGACCGCGCGACGCTCGATCGCGAGCTCAGGGCGCTGCGCCAGTTGATCGCGCCGAGCGGCTTCATCTGGGTATCCTGGCCCAAAAAGGCGGCGAACCTCGATACCGACATCGTCGAAGACACGATCCGCGAGATCGCCCTGCCCCTTGGACTTGTCGATGTGAAGGTCTGCGCGGTGGACGAGACCTGGTCCGGCCTCAAGCTGATGATCCGCAAGGAGTTGCGCGGCGCGTGTTGAGGCTGGCGCGCCGCAACAAGGCGGTGTATTCCTCGGCTAACACGGGGGGAGACGATCGATGGCCACGACTATGGCGGGTGACCGTCATCTGACGCTCGACGCCGTTCGCGGGGTCGCGGTGCTCGGCATCCTTCTGCTCAACATCATCGCCTTTTCGATGCCGATGCCGGCCTATTTCAATCCGGCGGCCTATGGTGGCGCGGAAGGCGCAGACCTCGCCGTCTGGTTCGGCAATTTCGTGCTCTTCGACGGCAAGATGCGCGGGCTGTTCTCCTTCCTGTTCGGTGCCTCCTCCCTGCTGGTGATCGAACGCGCGACTGCGAAGGGCGAGAACGCCGCGAAGGTCCACTATTCGCGCATGACCTGGCTGCTCGTCTTCGGCCTGCTCCACCTCTGGCTGGTCTGGTGGGGCGACATTCTCAACAATTACGCGCTAATGGGCATGGTCGCCTTCCTGTTCCGCAACTCGCGGATCAAGACCCTGCTGATCGTCGGCTGTATCCTGCTGGTAGTCCAGTTCATCGTCTCTGCCTTCATTCCGATGATCGCGGCGATCGCCCAGGCGACGCCCGACAATCCGGAAATGCGCGAAGCCCTTGTCGGCATTGAACGCGGCTTTGGCCGACCATCGTCGGACTGGCTGACGGGCCAGGTCGCGATCCACCGGGGCGATTGGTGGGGCATCACGGTCGAGCGGTTCAAGGAAGTCGCCTGGGGACCGTTGCTGGGTGTCATCCAATATGGCTGGGAAACGCTCGCTTACATGCTGTTCGGTATGGCCGCGTTCCGCAACGGGATGCTGACCGGACAGTGGGAACGTCGCCGATATGTTCGCTGGGTCGCGATCGGCTTCGGCATTGGCGTCCCGTTCTACAGCGCGCTCGCCGTCTGGATGATACGCTCGGACTATGGCGTGGTTCAGGTGACAGCCTCGACGATGGTTCTGACCATCCCCGTCCGTCCGCTGATGATCATGGGCTGGGCGAGCCTGATCGTCCTGCTGATGCGCCCTGGGGGAGCGCTGACTGATCGGCTGGCGGCAGCGGGGAGGATGGCGTTCACCAACTATCTGGTGACCAGCCTGATTTGCACCACGATCTTCTACGGCTACGGCCTTGGCTGGTATGGCGAATTGTCGCGGGCAGAGGTCTATCTGGTGGTGTTCGCGGTTTGGGCGCTGATCCTGCTCTGGTCGAAGCCCTGGCTTGAGCATTTTGCCTACGGCCCGCTCGAATGGCTGTGGCGCAGCCTGTCGCGCGGGCGCCCTCAGGCGATGGCGGGTGGGGTACTGATCAAGGGTTGAGGATCGCGGTCGCGTCTGCAAGCGGACGGATGCGAACTGGTTTGCTCTGCTCGTCCAGCTTGGGAAGCGGCCGGCCATCGGGAAGGAAGCTACGCTCGATCAAGGTCCCATCGGGCTGCTCAAAGGCGATCGAGCAGACCTCCATCTGGCGCATCCGTTCGGCCATCAGTCGCACGAACATCACCGCAAAGCGCATTTCCTCGCTCAAGGGTGCGTCGCCAGGTTTCAGAATGGTCAGCGTTTCCCACCCTCTTCCGCAACGTGCGTTTCCGCGGCGCACGAGCTTTGCGCTGGCGCGCATCCAGACACCGTCGCCCAGTTCCGATATGGTTTGCCAGTGGACGTCGCCGGACATCGGCTGCCCCGGCAGGTCGAGCACAGGTTCAAGCCCCGGCGGATTCGGGAGCGTCCCCTCTCCATAGTGATCGACTGAACGATCACCCGCCATGTCGCTGATCGTCGCCGTCCGATTGATACCCTCCGGATGGGCCGCCATCCGTGCGACGAGATCGACGCCCTGGACTTCCCAGTTCGGTCCGGCTTGTTCGCCAGGCGCCAACAGTTCGGCCATAGCCCCGTTGACGATGCGAACCACCTCGTCCGGTGGAGTCAGATCGGCGGTCGGGGTCCGCGGCTTGTCTGCGGCAACTGCCGGGACCTGGGTGAGAATCAGGGCGAACGGGAGGAAAGGGCGCATACTGCATAGTTCCACGTTGCAAACCGGCGGCCAATCAGCATTTTCGCGAATGCCTCGCAATAGGCTTGCGAATCACTCTCAATCGCCTTAGCTAGAGCGAGAGAGTGAGAGGGTCTGATGGTCGTCTGCGTCTGTAACGCCATTCGTGAGAAGGATGTCCGCGCTGCGGCGCGTGACGGAGCGATCAGCGCGTGTCAGGCATATCGTGCGCTCGGTCGTCAGCCGAAATGCGGTCAGTGCGTGCCGTTCGCGCGAGCCATTATCGACGCCGAACGCGCTGCTGCGTAGCGTTCGCACCTCCGCAAACCCGCAGAAATCCGCCATTTTTTGACTGTCTGAAGCGCCCAAGTCGCGCTATACTCGCGTGCGAAAGAGATTGGTTCAGCTCCGCTGGAACAAACGAAAACGCGAAAGGTGCGACATGAAGGGCGATCCCAAGGTCATCGACTATCTGAACGAGGTGCTCAAGGGCGAGCTGACCGCGATCAATCAGTATTGGCTTCACTATCGTCTGTTCGATCACTGGGGCGTCAAGAAGCTCGCCGAGTTCGAGCGCCACGAGTCGATCGACGAGATGAAACATGCCGACATGCTGGCGGAACGCATCCTGTTCCTCGACGGCCTGCCCAATTTCCAGCTGCTCGGTCGGCTGCGCATCGGCGAGACGGTCGAAGAGGCGCTCAAGGCGGATCTCGAGCTGGAATATGAGGCGGTGGCGGTGCTCAAGGACGCGATCGAGCATTGCGAGAAGGTCCGCGACTATGGCAGCCGCGACCTGTTCCAGCGCATCCTCGACAGCGAGGAAGAGCATGTCGACACGCTCGAAACCCAGTTCGAGATGCTCGAGCGGATGGGGATCCAGAACTACATCCAGCTCAATTCCAAGGCGGAAGAGGCGGAGTAACGGGTCGGGGTCCTACGCCCCCGGGCGACGTCCGAACATCGGGCGTCGTTCGACCAGCGGGTTCGCTTCCCGCTCCAGCAACGTCAGCGTCGCCTGGAACAACGGGCGCAACTCGACAACATGCTTCAGCGCCTCGCTCGGCTCATAGCGATTCTCGACGCACTGGCGGGCGATCTCTTCGATCGCGGCGGCGCATTCGGCCAGCGGTTCGGCGCCGAACTGGTGCGATTCCCCCTTCAGCGTGTGTGCGGGCAGCACCATCGCGGCGGCATTGTTCGACCGCATCGCGTCCTCGATCAGTCCGACCGACTTGACGCCATCCTCCTGAAAATAGCCGAGGATTCGGACGAAATTCGCGCCAAGCTGCGTCCGGGCATGCGCGAACGCGGTCCAGTCCACCAGCCGGTCTCCATCGAGGGTCGCCAAATCAACCTCCAGCACACGCATTACGTCCGGATCACAAATATGGGTAAGCTGGTAAACGTCCGGTTGACGGGAAACCGTTTTCCTAACGGGCAACCGGATAGACCATCGACCCGCAAACCCTCGCCTTTTCAGCCACCGGAACACGCGTGGACGCGGCCGCCTGCAGCGAGGTCACGGATATCCACAGGCCGTCAGCGCGGCTTGGCACCCTCACTCGCGATCGAACGGGTTTTTCGACGGACGCATCGTCAGCCGCACCGGCACTGCGCCGAAATCGAACTCCTTGCGCATGCTGTTGACCAGATAGCGCTCATAGCTTTTGGGCAACAGGTCGACCCGCGTACCGAACAGGATGAAGCTGGGAGGGCGCGTCTTGGCCTGGGTGACGTATCGCGGCTTGATTCGCTTGCCGCCCGGCGCGGGCGGCGGGTTTGCCTCGATCGCGCGCTCGAACCAGCGGTTGAGCTGTCCCGTGGTGATTCGTCGCGACCACGCTTCGCGCGTTTCGAACGCGACGCGAATCAGCGTGTCGAGACCCTTTCCGGTCGCCCCGGACACCGTCAGCAACGGCACGCCCTTCACCTGCGCCAGCCCCTCGTCCAGCGCGCCTTTTACGCCGTTGAACAGGCTCGACTGGTTTTCCGCCACGTCCCATTTGTTGAGCGCGATTACGAGCGCGCGGCCCTCCTGAAGCACCTTGTCGGCGATCTTGAGATCCTGGACCTCCAGCCCCTTGGTCGCGTCGAGCAGCAGCACCACGACTTCGGCGAAATCCACCGCGCGCAATGCATCGGCGACCGACAGCTTTTCCAGCTTCTCCTGAACCTTGGCGCGTTTGCGCATCCCTGCCGTGTCGATCAGCCGGATCGGCCGATCATTGCCTTCATCATCGGTCCACAGCCACTCGATCGCGATCGAGTCGCGGGTAATCCCCGCCTCAGGCCCGGTAATCAGCCGTTCCTGACCCAGGATCTTGTTGATGAGGGTCGATTTACCGGCGTTCGGGCGCCCGACCACGGCCAGCTTGAGCGGCGCGTCGGGAGAATCATCCTCCTCTTCCTCGAACGCATCTTCCTCGCGGTCGATATAGGGCTGAAGCGCCTCGAAAAGGTCGGCGATCCCTTCGCCATGCTCGGCGGAGAATGGAACCGGGTCGCCCAGCCCCAGCGCCATCGCTTCATGGATGCCCGGCTCGGCGGCACGCCCCTCAGCCTTGTTGGCAAGCAGGACGATCGGCGCGCCGGAACTGCGCAGCCAGCGCGCGACCTCGGCATCGAGCGGGGTCACCCCCGCACGAGCGTCGATCATGAACAGCGCGACATCCGATTCGCGCACCGCCGCCTCGGTCTGCGCGCGCATCCGCCCGGGCAGGCTGGCGGCGTCCTCATCCTCGAATCCCGCGGTGTCGATGATCCGGAACTTGCAACCCAGCAGGTCGCCGTCCCCTTCGCGCCGGTCGCGGGTGACGCCGGGCTGATCGTCGACCAGCGCAAGGCGCTTGCCGACGAGCCGGTTGAACAGGGTCGATTTGCCGACATTGGGCCGGCCGATGATCGCTACGGTAGGAAGACGCATCCGCGCCTCCTACCGCAACTGCCACCTCAGCGATAGGCGGTGATCTCGCCCTTGTCGCTCAGGACATACATCATGTTGTTCGCGACGACCGGCGCAAGGCTGATCGTGTCGCCCAGCTCGATCATGGGACCGACGCTGCCATCTGCTGGCGACGCGGACACAAGCTCACCGCGCGTGTTGGCGAGCCACAGACGGTCGCCGGCCAGAATCGGACCGACCCAGTTGATCGGCCCCTTCTTGTCCTTCTCGTCACGCCACGCGCGCATCTGGCTGATCCAGCGGATCTTGCCGCTGCCGCGCGCGATGCAGACGAGGCGCGCATCGTCGGTCATCACGAAGATCCACTCGCCCGCGACCCACGGGGTCGAGATGCCGGCAAAATTCTGCTCCCAGATGCGCTGGCCCGAATTCAGTTCGACCGCCGCCATGCGCTCGCCCTGCCCGACGGCATAGACGCGGCCCTGGTCGATCACCGGCTCGGCATCGATATCGACCAGGCTGGAGACCGATGTCGAGATGGTCGAGCGCGAAAGCGTGTCGCTCCACAGCGCACGCCCATTTTCGTAGCGATAGGCGTTGAGTTCGCCCGACGAGAAGCCAGCGACGATCGTCCCCTGCGCCGCGGCGGGTGCCGCCACGCCGAACACGCCCTGCGTTTCCGGAGTACCCGACTGGGTCCACACCACCGCACCATCCGTCTGTGCCAGCGCGAACAGCTGATTGTCCTGCGACACGACATAGGCGTTGCCAAGGAACAGCGTCGGTGCGCCGCGCAGCGGGCCGCCCGGCTTCTTGCGCCACACTTCGGTGCCCGCCGCCACGTCGATCGCGACGACATCGCCCAGCCCGTTGGTGGCGAAGGCGCGCCCGCCCTCGACGCTTACCCCGCCGCCGAACGCCGCATTGCGATTTTCCTTGTCCGACGAGGTCGCGAGCGACCAGAGCTTGCCGCCGGTGGCCGCGTCGAACGCATGGACGACCGCATCGGTATCGACGACGAACAGCTTGCCGTCCGAAACGACCGGCGCGGCGGCAAGCCGCACACGGCCCGTTGTTCCGGCGATCCTCGCCGACCAGACCCGCACCGGTGCCTGGCCGAACGCGAGATGGCCCATCGCCTTCGCCGCATTGCCACCCGGCTGGGTCCATCCCGGATTGACCGTCGCCATCGGAAGGACAACCTGCACATCGGCGATCGTCTTGTCGGCGGTGATGCCGGATTCACCCGCCAGGATGGGAACGCGCTGACCCAGCACCGGGGTCTTGTTGCCGCCCCCCTTGAAGATGCCGCACGCGCTCAGCGCGACCAGCGCCGTCAGCGCGACCGAAGTACGAACCGCCTTCATCATTGTGCTTTCTTGTCCTCACCCTCGTCGACGATCGCGTCGACACCCAGTACGCCGGCCATCTGAACCGCGCGTTGACGGATCGACCGCGGAACGCTCTCGTCCTTGGCGATCGCGCCATAAAGCTTGCCTGCTTCCGCGCGCTTGCCCTGCCGCAGATAGGCGCCGGCGAGCATCTCGCCCGCGCTGCCGTACCACGGGCTGTCCTTGACCGCGAGGCCGCTCAGCCGGGCGACGACCGCGTCGGGCTTCATCGTGTCATATTCGATCATCGTCTGACGGATCAGCGCGAGATCGCGAAACTCCTGCGGCACGTCGGTATCCGCCGCGATCGCCCCCATCAGCGCCGCCGCACCTTTGAGGTCGTTCTTCTGCAGCAGCAGCGTCGCCTGGGTGAAGCGTGCGCTCGCGCTGAAGCCAGGCGTGCCGGAATCGGCCAATTCCTTCAGCGACCCTTCGGCCAGCTGCGGCTTGTTCTCGCCCAGCGCCTTGAACGCCGCAGCGAACTTGTCGCCCTCGACCGCGCGCTGCCCCTCGCTGTGGCTCTGCCAATACAGGAAGCCGCCAAATGCTAGCAGCGCGCCGACGATCGCGGCGATGATCCAGCGGCCGTAATTCTGCCAGATGTGCAACGCCTGGTCCTTGCGGAGCTCTTCGTCGACCTCACGCAGAAAGGCATCGTTGCTTTGCGGGCTCAGCGCCAAGGGGAACTCCATCGGGAAAATCGGGGGGTGTGGCGCGGACCTTAGCCGCGCCGGACGGGAAACGAAAGCGCCTCAATCCTTGGGCTTATAGACCTGCTCATCACCGGGAAAACTGCGGTCGCGTACTGCCGATGCGTAGCTCTCGACCGCGGCGGAAATGCGGCCCGCCATATCGTCGAACTTCTTGACGAAGCGCGGGGTGCGCTCGAACAGGCCCAGCATATCTTCAGTCACCAGCACCTGCCCGTCGCACTGCACCGACGCGCCGATACCGATCACCGGACAGGGCACCGCTGCGACAATCTCGTTCGCCAGCGTCTCGACGACGCCCTCGGCTACCAGCGCAAACGCTCCCGCCTCTGCCACGGCTTTCGCGTCGCCGATGATCTTGGCGTATTCGGCATTGCCGCGACCGCGCGCGCCATAGCCACCCAGCGCGTTTACCGCCTGGGGTGTCAGGCCGATATGGCCCATCACCGGAATGCCCCGCGCAGTGAGGAACGCGACGGTCTCGGCCATCGCCTGACCGCCCTCCAGCTTCACCGCCGCAGCCCCGGTTTCCGCCATGATCCGCGCCGCCGATTCGAACGCCTGTTGCGGGCTCGCCTCATAGCTACCGAACGGCATGTCGATCACCACGACCGAATGATAGCTGCCCCGCACCACCGCCGCGCCATGCGCGCACATCATGTCCAGCGTCACCGACAGCGTCGACGGCAGGCCATAGATGACCTGTCCCAGGCTGTCGCCGACCAACAGCACGTCGCAATGCGGGTCGAGCAGCTGCGCCATCCGCGCGGTGTAGGCGGTCAGCATCACCACGGGTTCCTTCCCCTTGCGCGCCTGAATCGCGGGGACCGTCAGCCGTTTCATCGGCGCCGGGGTCGGCGTCGCGCGGCTGGTGGAGGTGTCGATGGTGAAGGTCGTGGACATGGTTGGCGCTCTAGCGGGGCCAGCGCGAGCGCGCTAGCGACCTCATTCGACATGTCAGTTCTCATTGACTAGATGTTCGTTATATATACCATTGAGTCGAATATTTCTTACATGGGAGGGGCGCATGGCGTTTAGAGAGAAGATCGCATGGGTGTCGTTCCTGAGCACGGTGCTGATCTGGGGTGCGTTCTTCATCATCCTCGCCCTGACGCCGCACGCGGTGCGCGGGCTCGCGATGCTCGGCCCGTTCATCGTCGCGACCGTGGCACAGGCGGCGGTGATGATCGCCGCAGCCACGATCTGGGCAATCAGTGCCCCGAAAGAGGCCAATGCCCCCGCCGACGAGCGCGACCGCGCGGTCGGCCGCCGTGCGACGGGATTTGCCTATTTCACCCTGATCCTTGGCGTGGTCGCAGTGATCGTCTGGCTGCACTTCGGCCTGCACGGGCCGGACACGATCTTCGCGCTCGCGGGTGCCTTCATCCTCGCCGAAGCGATCCGGTTTGGCGCAACCCTGCTCGGATACCGCCGAGGCTGGCATGGCTAGTCCGCCAATTGCCAATCAGATCCGAACGCTGCGCTTCATGGCAGGGGAGATGACCCAGGCCGATCTGGGCGACCGGGTCGGCGTCACCCGCCAGACGATCGCGGCGATCGAGCAGGGCAAATATTCCCCCACGCTCGAAACCGCGTTCCGCATCGCCCGCGTCTTCGACAAGCCGCTCGAGGACGTGTTCCAGTGGGAGGGGGAGTGATCCCCCTCCCGACCGGGTTCAGCGCAACAGCCCCTTGCCCTTCGCCATATTGGCGAACCACAGCTGGAACAGCTGCACTGCGATGATGAAAGCGGGGAAATAGGTCGTCCACACGCCCTTCACCGCGATGATGTCGGTGGCGAGGAACATCCAGCCAAACTGGATCACTACCGCGACCACCGATACCGCCGACAGGATCACGGCCAGTTGCCGCCGCATCAGCAGCGCGATCGCACCGAACAGCCCGCCAAGCACGGCGACGAAATAGACGATGTTCAGCCACATTGGCAGCGATGCGTAGAGCTGCCGGTCATAGTCGGTCGCGTTCGGATCGAAATCCGGCCCCAGCACGAAGTGCATGTAAAGCGACGCGCAGCCCATCAGGCCCCACAGGATCAGCAGCACCGCGCCGACAATGAACCAGGCCGGCGCCTTTGACGTGCCTTCGGTCATCTCACCCTCCCCTAAATGCTTCGATGGGGAAAGATGATCCTAAATGACGCTCTTGCCAATCATCGCGTTACAGCAGCGCTGCGGCCCATTGTTCCGGCTTGAACCCGACTAGCAGCCCGCCACGATACTCCACCACCGGCCGCTTGATCAGCGAGGGGTGCGCCGCCATGAGCGCCAGCGCCTTGGCCGCATCGATATCCGCCTTGTCCGCCTCATCGAGCTTGCGAAACGTCGTGCCCGCGCGGTTGAGCAACGGCTCCCATCCCACCGTCTCGGCCCATTTCGCCAGCCGCGCCGGGTCCGCGCCTTCTTTCTTGTAGTCGTGGAAGCTGTAGGCGAGTCCATTGGCGTCCAGCCAGACCCGCGCCTTCTTGACCGTGTCGCAATTCGGAATGCCGTAGAGCGCAATCACCGGATCACTCCCACTCGATGGTTCCGGGCGGCTTCGACGTATAGTCATAGACCACGCGGTTCACGCCCTTCACCTCGTTGACGATTCGCGTCGCGACGCGGGTCAGGAAGCTGGCGTCGAACGGATAGACGTCAGCGGTCATCCCGTCGGTACTGGTCACGGCGCGCAGGCCGCACACCGACTCATAGGTCCGCCCGTCGCCCATCACGCCGACCGTCTTGACCGGGAGCAGCACCGCGAACGCCTGCCAGATTGCATCGTACAGGCCCGCGTTGCGGATTTCCTCCAGATACACCGCATCCGCCTTGCGCAGGATATCGCAGCGTTCCTTGGTCACCTCGCCGGGGATGCGGATGGCAAGGCCGGGGCCGGGAAACGGGTGACGCCCGACAAAGATATCGGGCAGCCCCAGCTCGCGGCCGAGCGCGCGGACCTCGTCCTTGAACAGCTCGCGCAGCGGTTCGACCAGCTGCATGTTCATCCGTTCGGGCAGGCCGCCGACATTGTGGTGGCTCTTGATCGTCACCGATGGGCCGCCGGTAAAGCTGACGCTCTCGATCACGTCGGGGTAAAGTGTTCCCTGTGCCAGAAACTCCGCGCCGCCAATTTTTTTCGCTTCGGCTTCAAAGACATCGATAAACGTCTTGCCGATGAACTTGCGCTTGGCCTCCGGATCGGTGACGCCGGCGAGGCCGTTGAGGAACAATGTCTCCGCGTTCACATGGACCAGCGGGATGTTGTAATGTCCGCGGAACAGCGACACGACCTGGTCCGCCTCGCCGCTGCGCATCAGACCGTGATCGACGAAGACGCAGGTCAGCTGCTCGCCGATCGCCTCGTGGATCAGCACCGCCGCGACCGCCGAGTCCACGCCGCCCGACAGGCCACAGATCACCTTTCCGCTGCCCACCTGCTTGCGGATTTCGGCAATCTTGGTCTGGCGGAACTCCGCCATCGTCCAGTCGCCCTTCAGCCCGCAGACATGGCGCACGAAATTGGCGATCAGCCCTCCACCGTCCGGCGTGTGGACCACCTCGGGGTGAAACTGCATCGCATAGTAACGCCGGCTGTCGTCGGCGATCACCGCGAACGGCGCGCCGGGGCTGGCGGCCACCGGGCGGAAGCCGGGGGCGAGGTCGGTTACCTTGTCGCCATGGCTCATCCACACCTGATGCGTCTCGCCTTCGACCCACAGCCCGTCGAACAGCGCGCAACGATCGGCGATGTCGATGAACGCCCGGCCGAACTCGCCGCTGTCGCCCAGTTGCACGCGCCCGCCCAGCTGGTGCATCATCACCTGCTGGCCGTAACAAATGCCCAGCACCGGCAGGCCGCTGTCGAAGATTGCATCGGGGACGCGGGGCGACCCCTCCTCCAGCACCGATGCGGGCGATCCCGACAGGATGACGCCGCCCGGCTTCATCCGCTCAAACGCCTCTGCGGCGGAGTTGAAGGGGGCGATTTCGCTATAGACGCCCGCTTCGCGCACGCGGCGCGCGATCAGCTGGGTCACCTGGCTGCCGAAATCGACGATGAGGATGGATTCGCCGGGCTGTGTCATGGCGAGCCGATAGGCAGGGACGGCGGGAGTGTAAAGGCGTCGGCCCACCTCGGGAACCATTTCGCGCACTGCGGATTCCTCGCGCCGGCATGGTCACCGCGTCCTTAACCGCACCCGCAAAGCATTCGGAAGCGCAGCATGCCTATGCTGTCCCCATGCAGTCGAACCGGACCCCCCCGCCGGATCATGCTGTCGATCCTTGGCGCCGCGGCACTGGTCGCGGCGCCCGCTTCGGCATCGATCCTCAATTATGTCGGCGAGTGCGTGCCGTTCGCGCGCGCGGCTTCGGGTATCCAGATCTGGGGCGACGCCTGGACCTGGTGGGGCCAGGCCGCGTCCAAATATCAGCGCGGACAGGCGCCTGAAGTCGGCGCGGTGGTTGCCTTCGCGAAGTCGTCGGCGCTCCCGCTGGGCCATGTCTCGGTGGTCAGCCGGGTGATCGAACCGCGAGTCGTCATGGTCACCCACGCCAACTGGTCGCGTTTCGACGGCAAGCGCGGACAGGTGGAGCAGGACGTAACGCTGTTCGACGTGTCGCCCGACGGCGACTGGACGCAGGTCAAGGTCTGGTATCGCGACAATCGCGGTCTCGGCTCGACCACTTACCCGGTTCACGGCTTCATCTATGGCCGCCCGGTCAGTGGCGCGAAGATCGCAAAGGCCCGCCCCGCCCCCGAACTGACCGGCGAACAGCCCGACTATGTCGGATCGCTGATCGACGCCTACGCGCGCTGAGGCTGGACGCGGGCGACGACCCGCGCCACACTCCCGCGATGTTCTTCTCCTTCGTCGACGAGCTCCGCGCCGCGGGCATCCCCGCCAGCATGAAGGAGCATCTCGTGCTCCTCGAAGCGCTCGATCGCGACGTGATCGACCGCACGCCTGAGGCATTCTACTATCTCGCCCGCGCGACCTTCGTGAAGGACGAGGGACTGCTTGACCGCTTCGACCAGGTGTTCGCAAAGGTGTTCAAGGGCATTGCCTCCACCTATGGCGTCCAGACCGCCGAGATCCCCGAAGACTGGCTCAAGGCGATCGCCCAGAAATATCTGACCCCCGAGGAGATGGAGGCGATCAAGTCGCTCGGCTCTTGGGAAGAGATCATGGAGACGCTCAAGAAGCGGCTCGAGGAACAACAGGGCCGGCATCAGGGCGGCAATAAATGGGTCGGCACCGGCGGCACCTCGCCTTACGGCAACTCCGGCTACAACCCCGAGGGCGTGCGGATCGGCGGCGAAAGCGTCCACAAGCGCGCGCTCAAGGTGTGGGAAGGCCGCGAGTTCAAGAATCTGGACAGCACCCGCGAACTCGGCACCCGCAACATCAAGATCGCGATGCGCCGCCTGCGCCGTTTCGCACGCGAAGGTGCGGCGGACGAGCTGGATATCGACGCCACGATCGACGGCACCGCGCGCCAGGGCTGGCTCGACATCCGCATGCGGCCCGAGCGGCACAATGCGGTCAAGCTGCTCCTCTTCCTCGACGTCGGCGGCTCGATGGACCCATGGGTCAAGCTGTGCGAGGAGCTGTTCAGCGCCGCCACCGCCGAGTTCAAGAATCTCGAATTCTTCTACTTCCACAACTGCCTGTACGAAGGCGTGTGGAAGGACAATCGCCGCCGCTTCACCGAACGCACCCCGACCTGGGACGTGCTCCACAAGTTCGGCCATGACTATAAGGTGATCTTCGTCGGCGATGCGTCGATGAGCCCCTATGAAATCAGCCACCCCGGCGGATCGGTCGAACATTTCAACGAGGAAGCCGGCGCGGCGTGGATGCAGCGGGTGACCAACACCTATCCCGCGACCGTCTGGCTCAACCCGATCCCCGAGGAACAATGGGGATATTCGCAATCGGTCCGCATCATGCGCGAGCTGATGAACGACCGCATGTACCCGCTGACGCTGGCGGGACTGGACGACGCGATGCGGGAATTGAGCCGGAAGACCTGAGGCTCAAAAAAATGGTCGGGGAGACAGGATTCGAACCTGCGACATCCTGCTCCCAAAGCAGGCGCGCTACCAGACTGCGCCACTCCCCGACGCGAGCGGGTCGCCTATACAGGTCCGACCACAAAGGCAATGCGCTGGTGGGCCCGGCAGGACTTGAACCCGCAACCTAGCCGTTATGAGCGGCCAGCTCTAACCAGTTGAGCTACAGGCCCACAGCGCGACACGCCGATTAGGGGCGATCCGCGTCCTCGGCAAGCGCCGCAAGTATCTGGTCGTGCGACGCCGGCGCGATGCCGAGTCGGTCGAGCAATGCAAACGCCCGCTCCCACCAGTTGCGGAACGCCGCGAGGTCGTCGGCGTCGCGAACATAGGGCGTGTAGCCCGGCGCGGCCGAGGGCGAGTGGTAGGAGAACATCAGCAACCGCACGCCGCTGTCCGCCGCCACCCGGATCGCGTCGAGCGCGAGGTCGATCGGCATGTCCTCCGGCGTCAGCGCGACGCGCGAGAGGAGTCCGAGCCGCGACGCGACGCCCCGCCCGCGCGGCACCCGGCCCAGCGCCTGGTGCAGCCCGATCCCGCCCCGCCGCAACGCGCCGGTATAGATGGTGGTCAGCGGAATCTCGATCAGATCCCCCTCCCCCGTCGCAAAAGCATGGTTGGGGATGGCGCGATAATCCGGCCCGGCTTCGGCGGCATAGCTGTATCCCGACCGCATCGACGTATCGACGCGATACCCCGCCGCCGCGAGCAGCGGGAGCGTGTCGCGACCAAGCCCATAGCGCCCCGTCCGCATCATCACGGGTCGCTGCCCGAACGCCAGTTCGATCGCGTCGGTCAGCGCTTCGATCTTCGCCGCCTGCAATGCGGGGGGCAAATTGCCCAGAAAGCTGTTGCGCGGGCTCACGATTTCGTCGTGCGGCGGATTGACCCAGGGGTGAAGCTGCGATCCGATCGCCGACCCGCCATCGGCCAGCAACCCCTGGAGAATATCGACCGAGCGCCTGCACCGCACGATCGGATCGTCGATCATATAGGTCGCGGGCACGCCATGGTCGGCGAACAGCGCATGGATGCCCGGCAGCGCGTCCATCGCCTGGGTTCCGCGGTTCGCGCGCGCCAGCGGCTGCGACCAGTCGAACTCTTCCTCGGTATCGACGAACACGGCAAAGCGGGTTCCGAACGCGTCGGGCCAATGCACCGCCGCATCTGCGGGTGGCGCAGATGGGCGAAAATCGGCCGGTCCGTTCTGTGGTTGCCTACCCCTCGTCACGATGGGGAGTTTAGCGCGCCTGTTCCAAAGACTTGGTTACCATCGCGGGGAGCTCGACCGTGATCGCTTCCGGCGTGATCGCCAGCTGGCCACCCAGCTCGCGCGCGATGTTGCGGACCAGCCATAGTGCGAACCCGGTGCCGAGCAGCGCGGCATCCTCCTGTTCGTCATCCATTGCGAACAACGCCTCGCCGCTGTGTCCGGCCAACGCATCGGGCCGGTCGAACGCAATGGCGACGACGCCGGCCGCCTCGCTCACCTGCACCCCGACCCGCTCGCCATCGCGCGCCGCCGAGAGCAGGGTGGCGAGCAGTCGCGACAGCATCCGCTCGATCGCGCGCGCGTCGCCGCGCACCACCGGATCGTCGATCGGGAGCGCGATCCACGCCCCGCGCAGCTCGGCCAGCGCGGCCAGATCGTCGGCGATACGCGCCAGGATCGGGCGCAGCGTCACCTCGCCGCTGTGCAGCGTCAGCGCCGACGCCTCGATCCGCGCGGCGATGTCGAGATCGTCGATCGCGGCGAGCAGCGCCCGGGCATGGTCGCGGATCGTGCCGGCGCGTTCCCGATAGACCGGCGGAGCATCGCCCAGCATCTCGCGCTCGATCATCTCGGCAAAGCCGGCGATGGCGTTGGTCGGGGTGCGCAACTCGTGCATCAGCTGGCGCAACGAATCCGCTGCAGGATCGGCCAGTGGTGCCGCCGCAGGTGTCGCGCTCTCCTCCCGACGTGGACGCCGGGCAGTACCACGATAGCCAGAGAAGCGACCGGTCGCGCGGTCGAACGCGGGCGCACCCGAAATGCGCCATTCACCCGCAGCGTCCGACTCGCCGATCACCGTCAGCCGCGCGTCGTTGAACACCGCGCGCTGGCGCAGCGCTCCTGCAGCCACGCCATCGGCACGCGATCCGTCACTCGCGTTGTTGAGTTCGAGCGACAGTCCGATCAGCGGCGCGCGCGACACGCCCTCGACCCAACGGATTACCCCCAGCTCGTCGGTTTCGAAACGGAATCCATCGATTCGAACCGGCGGCGGTGCATGCGCTGCGCGTTCCTGCTGCAGCGTATAGAATGCGTCGATCCGCGCGACGACATCGGCAATCTCGAACGGACCTTCAGGCGCGACATCCGCAGTATCGGCGACGACCGGCTCGGGGTCACGATTACCCAGAATGAAGACTTCTTCCATGTCCGAGGCGTGCGCCGGGGGAGACTCCGTCGCAAGAGGGATTGCGACGGACGGTTCGCCGTCCGTCCCGCTTTGGGCCGGCACGGGCCGGTTCTCGCCTTCGACAGCCTCCAGCGCCTGCGCAACGACGGGAATGCCCAGCGCCGCCGTTCCGACCGAAACAAAGGACGAGATGTTCGCGGGCACCGCCGTCGGCTCAACCTCCGGCTCGGGCTCCGTCGCGGGTGCGGGGTCGGGTTCCGGCGCGACCTCGACGACCGGCGTTTCGACCGGATCGAGCACCGGGCGCAGCCGCATCCGGATCCGCGACTCTACCCGCGCGACCGCCTCCAGCACGGAACCGGATTCGCCAAGCGCGACCGGCTCGGCATCCTCGTCCTCGGCGATCACGGGCAGCGCGACCAGCGCCGGCTCGACCTCCGTGAGCGGCACGGGTTCGTCAACGGTTTCAGATGCGATGACCGCCGGAACATCCGCAGCCGCCTCAGGCGTCGATTCGGCAACGACTTCCGCCGCGGCGCCCGAGACCACGAAATCGATCGGCCCGAATGCCTCCAGCGCGCGCTCGATCCCCGGCGGCAGATCGCGGCGGGCGCGCAGCACCGATCGCCCCGCCGACGACAGGCGGGGCAGCAATTCGACCCACTCGCCTGATGACATCCGCGCGGTGCGCAGCAACGGAGCGGCAACCGAAATATCGTCGAGGGCGCACAGTGCGACCAGCGGCGCGGGCGGGTTGACATGTTCCAGCGCGCGGGCGCTCGCGGCGCGGACGCCGATCGGCACCTCGTCGCGAATCCGGCGAAGCAGGTTGAACGCGCGCGCATCCGCCGCTACCCGCCGCCGACCGATCAGATCGACCAGCTGACGCCACGCCGACGCCTTGCCGAATGATGTCGAAACATCTCCGGCCAGAACGGTCTCCAGGGTGTCGTCGTAGCGCAAAAAACGGTCTGCCCAGTCGGGCCGGAAATCGGCCGGTAAGGAATCCTTAACCCGCCCGAAGGCCCGGAGGGAACAGGAGAATTCGTCCCGAAAGCGCGCCGTAGCATAGTGGGACAATTGCGCTTGCAAGTAATTTTATTATGTTTAACTGGCAAATGGCGATGCAAAGGCACCGTCCAAGGGAAACATTATGGCTTTCGACGACATCGACCGGCAAATCATGGCGCATCTTCAGTCCGACGGGCGCATGACCAATGTCGAGTTGGCCGACCGCGTCGGCCTGACCGCCCCGCCCTGCCTGCGCCGCGTGCGCGCTTTGGAGGAAAAGGGCGCGATTCGGGGCTATCATGCCGATCTCGATCCCAATTGGCTTGGCTATTCGATCACCGTCTTCGCGATGGTCAGCCTCAAGAGCCAGGCCGAATCCGACCTTGAGGCGTTCGAGGCACATGTGGCCGCGATTCCCGAGATTCGCGAATGCTACATGCTCAACGGCGATATCGACTTCATCCTGAAGATCGTCGCGCGCGATCTCAGCAGCTTTCAGCAGTTCCTGACCACTCGGCTGACCACCGCGCCCAACGTCGCGCATGTCCGCACTTCGCTGACGATCCGCACGTCCAAGTCAGACCCCGGCGTGCCGGTCGACTGAACGAAAAAGGGGCGGCCCATCGACCGCCCCTTCGATTCACAAAAGCTCGAAATCAGGCCGTCGGCGTCTGGTCCAGCCAGGTGGTCCAGAACCGCGCGATTTCGCTGCGCCCGGCACCGCTGACTGCCTGAAACGCGGTCTTTGCCTCGGCCTTCTGGCCCTGCATCGCCAACGCGATGCCGAGACGGGTGTTGACCAGATTCGCGTCGACGCCGCCCTTTTGCAGCGCCAGGCGATACAGTTCCACAGCCTTCACGAAGTTCCGGCTGCCCAGATAGGCGTCGCCGACATTCTTGGCCGCAACGCCATTGGCGGCCGCTGCGGCACCCTTTTCCTCACCGGCAAGCGACCCTTCGGCCTTCTCGCGAACCGTGGCGGAGCGATAGAGTTCGTTGGCGGCAGTGTTGCCCGCCAGAACCTTGCCGGCTGCGCGGCCTTCCTCGATCACCGCCTTGGCTTCCCATGGCAGGCCGCGACGCTGCGCCAGATCGGCATATTCGATATAGTCCGCCTCGCCCCCCATCGCCTTGGCAGCGCGCATCAGGCGGAACAGGTCGAGCTGCAGGTCGGCGTCCATCGCTACGCCCTTTTCACGCGCCTGCTCCATGTAGATGAGCAAGGTGCTGCGCCAGCCCTGCGCGCTCGGGTAAGCGGCCATCTGGCGACCCAGCCATTCGCTTGCCGCCGCCTTCTTGCCACCGCGATAGAGCCGATCGACGGCGAACTTGTACCAGCTCTCCGGCGCCTTGCGGCCCGCAGCCTCCTCCCCCTTGATCGCCGCGTCGATGCTGGCGATGCCCGCGTCGAGCTGTCCCGACTCGAGCTGCGCCTGGGCGATCTGCAAATTGAGGTTGCCGCCGGTGGTGACATAGCCCAGGTCACGCGCCTTGATCAGATACGGCAGCGCCTCGGCGTGCTTCTTCTGGGCGAGCGTCAGGTCGCCACGGAAATAGTTATACTGGGGCAAGTTCGCCGGATCGGTCTTGGGGTTCGCGATCAGCATGTCGAGCGCGCGGATCGTGCCGGGATTGTCCTTGGCCCCGATTGCGATCTGCAGGCGGAAATTGGCAACGTAGAATTTTTCGTCGTCATTGGCCGACAGCGCGTCGAGCGCGTCGATCTTGCCCGCCGCGCCGGCATAGTCTTTGGCCTTCAACAGCGTTTCGACCTCGATCGCGGCCTTGCGGAACGCATCGCTCACCTTGATCTTGGGTGCCTCTTCCTTCTGTTTTTTCTGCGCAGCCGCAGGTGCCGACACGGCGTAGGGCGCAGCCAGCAGAACTGCCGCGGCAAGCGCAGCCTTGGAAACAGACTTCATCCGAAACTCTCCTCACGCATTTGCGTAGCGGTTGACGCGACCGCTCTAGTAATCCGCCCCGCCCGGTCAAGGCGGTGTATAGGCGATCAGCCGCTCGCACAGGCTCGCTGAACGCTTTTTGAACGCTCCGGCTCCCGAAATGATACGCGGCCCGCCAGCCCTCGCGTGCGCGCGCGTGCGAGCGCGCGGGGTTGGCAGGTAGCCACCGCCCCGCTAGAGCGGTCACAACACTGAAACAACCCTTCGAAAGCACCGATTCTTGACCGACGAGACCGTCCTCGCGGACCCTTCCGATATCACCCCCATCTCCATCGTCGATGAGATGAAGACCAGCTACCTCGATTACGCGATGAGCGTGATCGTGGCGCGCGCGCTGCCCGATGTCCGCGACGGCCTGAAGCCCGTCCACCGCCGTATCCTCTACGCGGCGCAGGAGGGCGGCTATCTGCCCGGCAAGGCGTATCGCAAGTCTGCCCGCCTGGTCGGTGACGTGATGGGTAAATATCACCCGCACGGCGACAGCTCGATCTATGACGCAATGGCGCGCATGGCGCAGGACTGGGCGATGCGGGTGCCGCTGATCGACGGCCAGGGCAATTTCGGGTCGATGGACCCCGATCCCCCCGCGGCGATGCGTTACACCGAAGCGCGCCTCGCCAAGGTGGCGATGTCGCTGCTCGACGATATCGACAAGGACACGGTCGACTTTCAGGACAATTACGACGGCTCCGAAAGCGAGCCGACGGTCCTGCCCGCCCGCTACCCCAATCTGCTCGTCAACGGCGCAGGCGGCATCGCGGTCGGCATGGCGACCAACATCCCGCCGCACAATCTCGGCGAAGTGGTCGATGCCTGCCTTGCCTATATCGACAATGGCGCGATCACGATCGAAGAGCTGATGGAGATCGTGCCCGGCCCGGACTTCCCGACCGGCGCGCAGATCCTCGGCCGTTCGGGTTGTCGCAACGCATATCAGTCGGGCCGCGGCTCGATCATCGTGCGCAGCCGCTACATCACCGAACAGCGCGGCGAGCGCCGCTCGATCGTCCTCACCGAAATCCCGTACCAGCAGGGCAAGAACGCGCTCGTCGAAAAAATCGCCGAGGCGGCGAAGGAAAAGCGGGTCGAGGGAATCAGCGACATCCGCGACGAATCGTCGCGTGAGGGCGTGCGCATCGTCATCGACCTCAAGCGTGACGCCACGCCCGAAGTCGTGCTCAACCAGCTGTGGCGCAACACCCCGGCGCAGCAGAGCTTCCCGGCAAACATGCTCGCGATCCGCGGCGGGCGCCCCGAACTGCTCAACCTGCGCGACATCGTCGAGGCGTTCGTCAAGTTCCGCGAGCAGGTCATTACCCGCCGCTCGAAGTTCGAACTCGCCAAGGCCCGCGACCGCGCGCACATCTTGCTCGGCCTGGTCATCGCGGTCACCAACCTCGATGAAGTCGTCCGCATCATCCGTGGCTCGTCCAGCCCCGCTGCGGCACGCGAATCGCTGCTGATGCGCGACTGGCCGATCGCCGAGATCGCCCAGTACATCCGCCTCGTCGAAGCGGTCGAGACCGAGATCACCGGCGACACCTATCGCTTGTCGGACATCCAGGTCCGCGCGATCCTCGACCTGCGCCTCCACCGCCTCACCGCGCTGGGCCGCGACGAGATTGGCGACGAACTCAAGGAACTCGCCGATTCGATCGCCGAGCTGCTCGAAATCCTCGCCAATCGCGCCAAGCTCTACGAAGTGCTGCGCGAGGAACTCGTCGCCGTTCGCGACCAGTACGCTACCCCGCGCCGCACCGAAATCGCCGCCGCCGCCGACGGGATCGAGGACGAGGACCTGATCGAACGCGAAGACATGGTCGTCACCGTGACGATGCAGGGGTACATCAAGCGCACTCCGCTCGACGCCTTCCGCGCCCAGGCACGCGGCGGCAAGGGCCGCGCCGGCATGGCGACCAAGGACGAGGATGTCGTCACCGAGTTGTTCGTCACCTCGACCCACACGCCGGTGCTGTTCTTCTCGACCCTGGGCCGCGTCTATCGCATGAAGGTGTGGCGCCTGCCCGAAGGTGGAGCGAATACGCGCGGCCGTCCCATGGTCAACCTTCTCCCGCTCGCCGCCGGGGAAACCATCTCGACCGTCTTGCCGCTGCCCGAGGATGAGGCGGAGTGGGGCAAGCTCCACGTCATGTTCGCGACCGCGAAGGGCAATGTCCGCCGCAACAGCATGGACGCCTTCACCAACGTGCCGTCGAACGGCAAGATCGCGATGAAGTTCGAGGGCGAGGATGAGAACGATCGCCTGATCGGCGTCGCGCTTCTCGACGAGGGCGACGACGTCCTGCTCGCCAGCCGCGCGGGCAAGGCGATCCGCTTCGCCGGCGACGAGGTCCGCGAGTTCCAGAGCCGCAACTCGACCGGCGTGCGCGGCATGCGCCTGCTGGGCGACGATCAGGTCATCTCGCTGTCGATCCTGCATCGCGTCGGCACCACTGCCGAAGAGCGCGAGGCGTATCTGCGCTTCGCCCCGTGGAAGGCGGAGAAGGAAGGCGAGCCCGACCTGTCGCCCGAACGGTTCGAGGAACTGCGCGCCAAGGAGCAGTTCATCCTCACGGTCTGCGCCAATGGCTATGGCAAGTTGTCCTCGGCCTATGAATATCGCCGCACCGGTCGCGGCGGTCAGGGCATCACCAATATCGACAATATCGCCCGCAACGGCCCGGTGCTCGCCAGCTTCCCGGCAACCCAGTCGGACCAGCTGATGCTGGTGACCGATCAGGCCAAGATGATCCGCCTTCCGCTCAGCTCGCTGCGCGTCATCGGGCGCGGTTCGGCGGGCGTGCGGCTGTTCAACGTCGCGCAGGACGAACATGTCGTCTCGGCCGCGCGGATCGAGGAGAGCGAAGAGGATGCCGAGGTCAATCTGGCCGATGGCGATACCGAAACCGCTCCGGTTCCCGACGCAACCCCGGGCGACGACCTCGCTTCGGGGACGGAGGGCGGCGAATGACCCGCCCGACAACCGCCTACAAGGTTTTGACCGCCCCCCAGATGGCCGACCTTGAAGCGGGCAGCTTCGACGGCGCGCCGATCGACATCCAGGACGGCTATATCCACCTCTCCACCGCCGCCCAGCTGACCGAGACGGTCGACAAGCATTTCGCCGACCAGCCCGATCTGTGGGTTGCGGCGGTCGACCTGGAGGCGCTGGGCGACGCGATTAAATGGGAAGCGTCGCGCGGCGGCGCGGAATTCCCCCACCTCTACGGCGCACTGACGCTCGAGACGGTGGTGGCTTATTCGCCGCTCGAACGCGCGGAGGACGGATCGGTCGCGCTGCCGGTCACCGGCTGAGCGCGTCGTCGGCGAACAGATCGACCACCTCGACCCCCTCACCCTCCGCATCGAGCAACAGCGTCCGGTGGCACATCCCCGGATCGCGTTCGAAGCACAGCAACGCACTCGGCGTCTCCGCGATCAACTCGCGCATCCGCGCCGCCTGCGCCTGCGCCTCGGGCAATTCGAGCTGCCTGGCATAAACTGACTCCAGTGTCCGCCGATCGCCCTTCTTCGCGGCATCGCGCCCCGGCTTTGGTGTGCCCAGTGCCTTCAGGTGCACATAGCCGATCCCCCGCTCGGCCAGTGCTGCGCCCAGCGAGGATTTCGAAAAGCCCGGCCGCCGCGATAGCGGCAGCTGCCGCACATCGATCACTTGCCGCACCCCCGCCCGCTCCAGCGCTGCAAGGAACGAGGCGACCGTCGCGCCCTCATAGCCGATGGTGAACACCTTCATCGCCTACTCCTCGGCGTAGCACACCGCCTCCAGATTAATCCCGTCGGGATCGTACACGAACGCCGCATAATAGTTCGGCCCATAATTTGGCCGCAGCCCCGGCTTGCCATGATCGCGCCCGCCCGCTGCGATCGCCGCTTCGTGGAATGCATCGACCTGCGCGCGCGTCGCGGCGCGGAACGCGACATGCGTCCCCTCTCCGACCTTCTCATTGTCGCCCACCCAGAACTCGCCGCCGCCCTCGACGCCAAAGCCATAGGCTGCACCCCCCGATCCATTCTCCTCCGCCGGCACCTCGGTCAGGCACTTCATCCCCAGCGGCTTCAGCGCCGCCTCGTAAAATGCCCTGGACCGCGCCGCGTCGCGCACCGCCACACCCATATGATCGATCATGATTGACTCTCTTTATTTCTGTAATTACAGAAATTACATCATGGCCCGCTTCGCAGAGCATCCCGACGCAAGAGCCTTCATCCTCCACTGGGGTGAGATGGGAACGCATTGGGGCGTCAACCGCTCCGTCGCGCAGATCCACGCCCTGCTCTACCTCGCCGATCGCCCGCTCCATGCCGAAGAGATCGTCGAGGCGCTCGGCCTCGCCCGCTCGAACGTCTCCACGGGTCTGAAAGAGCTACAGGGCTACAGCATCGTCCGCCGCGTCCATGTCGAGGGCGACCGCCGCGACCATTTCGTGGCGGAGACCGATCTGTGGGACATGCTCATGCGCATCGTCGCCGAGCGCAAGCGGCGCGAGATCGACCCGACCGTCCAGCTGCTCGGCGAACTCGCCCAGCGCCTCGCCGCCGACAAATCCGCCCCGCCGCAGGTGCGCGAACGCGTCACGCGGATGCACGAATTCATCGGCACCCTCGGCGGATGGTACGACCAGGTCCGCGTCCTGCCCAAGCCCACGCTCGTCACGCTGATGAAGCTGGGCGGCAAGGTCGCGCGGTTCATTCCCGGCGCTTCAAAGAAGGACTGACCACCCACTCCATCCGGCGACAACGCATATCCATCAGTTTCTGATCTTACAGAAATAACAGCAAGGGAGAAGCGACATGGCACGGCACCATCTCGACACGATCGACCCCGCGCTCCGCCACGTAGCCTGGCGCGATCTGGTGGCGATGCGTCCGCGCGATGGGCTGGTCGAGTGCCTCCACCCGATCCCCTGGCTCGCCGTTTCGCTGACCGCTGCCGCATTCGGCATCTGGCCGCTCGCCGCGCTCGCCTCCTTCCTGTTCTTCCTCACCGCGCTGCGGCTGAACCATGAGGCGATCCACCATAATCTTGGCTTCGGGCCGAGCGGTCACCGCGTCGTCCTCCACGCGCTCAGCGCGGTGATGCTCGGCTCCAACAGCTCGGTCGCGTTCAACCATCTCCACCATCACAGCAAGGTCGGGACCGACGACGATATCGAGGGCCGCTGCGGCCAGATGACGCTGTGGCAGGTGCTGTGCTTCGGCCCGCGCTTTCCGCTCGAGACGCATCTCTATGGCTGGCGCAACGGCGGCCCGGTCCTGCGGCGGCGCATGGCAATCGACCTGACGCTCAACCTCGCCGTGATCGGCACCGCGCTCGCGACCCTGTCCCCGCCTTTGCTCTACCATATCGCCGCAATGGTCACCGCCCAGTGCCTCACCGCCTTCTTCGCGGTGTGGATCACCCATCATGGCTGCGACGGCGCCCTGATCGCCCGCACGCAGCGCGGCCGCCTGCTCAACCTCGTCAGCTACAACATGTTCTTCCACCTGGAGCACCATTTGTTCCCGGCCGTCCCGGTGAGCCGCCTGCCGCTCCTCGCTGAGCGGATCGATAATGCTGCGCCAATGCTGGGGGCAAAGATGGTGGTGCCTGTTCGGCTTGGATTTCACGCGATGAAGGAAGTAAAATAATGCGTCGTGTTACCTATTTGGGCGGTGTTGCTCGGGCGGTGCTCGCCGCTGGTCCGATCTTCGTTCTCGCGGTTACCTTTGGTAGCCTCTTGGTCGATCCGGGCGCATTCGATCCTATCTGGCTTTTCACCATCATCCCTGTCCTGATGATGTCTATAGCAATTGGCATGTTGATCTCTGCCGTCCCGATTGTTGTCGGTGGAGCGGCCATGGCGTTTGCCGGCGTCAAATGGCCTCGAACGCGCGGACGCGAAATCTGGGCTGGAGCGGGTGCGATGCTGGGCATGGCGCTCGTCCTCCCGCTCGATATTCCCGGCACACCCAGCAGCTGGGAGCATTATGCCCTGATGGCGTTCACGGGGGGCATCTGCGCCCTGATTGTCCGGCGCGGCACCTACTGGTCCGTGGACAATGCCTGACTCACCCCCCACGCGATCAGCGCCTGCGCTGCGAAGTAAGTGGGCCAGATCAACAGGCTCGGGATCGCCGATCCTTCAAGCGGCCCGAAGCGTGAGAAAATCAGCAGGTCCGACGCCACGAACAACACCGCGCCCAGCCCGACGCGATAGCGCGGAAAGCGGCTGGTCCAGGCGAGCGCCGCCATCACGCCCAGAAACGCCGAATAGGCTCCAGCCTGCACCGCCCCACCCGTAGGCGCAGCAAACAGCGCCGCAATCCCGATCGTCGCCGGAGCGAGCAACCACCCGAAAGCCCGCTGGCTCGGCGTCAGCGCCTCCCGCCGATTGCGCCAATACAGCACGCACGCCACGAGATGCCCCGCCGCAGATGCCGCGCCGCCGACGACCAGCCCGTGCGTCTCTAGCAACAAATCGCCCAACGCCCCCAACGCCAGCGCCCCCGTCAACAACCACCCGTCCGTGCCCCGCGCCCGCGTCGCCGCCCAGATCGCCAGCAATGCCACGCCGCTCGTCTTCCACACCGGCCCCCACGCACCCGGCTCGACCAGCCCCCATGCCTCCAGGCAATAGCTCGCCCCCGCGACCACAGCCGCCCCGAACAGCCACCCCATCCCATACCCTTTCCTACAAGCCCCGCCTTGGCGTAAGGGCATCGACAGAGGCGTCCGGCACCACCGGACATGTGTCAAGCGCGCGCATGACAACCCTCCATTTTTGTAAGTTTCCCCACCACCGGGTGTCAGGCTCGAATTCTATGAATGCCCATTTAGTCCATATCATCGGCGGCGGCCTCGCCGGGTCGGAAGCGGCGTGGCAGCTCGCCCAAGCCGGTATCCGCGTGAAGCTGTCCGAAATGCGAGGGTCTGGCGACATGACCCCGGCGCACCAGACCGATGGCCTTGCCGAACTCGTCTGCTCGAACAGCTTCCGCTCCGACGATGCCGAGCGCAATGCGGTGGGGCTGCTGCATCAGGAGATGCGCGACCTCGGCTCCCTGATCATCGCCAAGGGCGACGAGCACAAGGTTCCCGCCGGTTCGGCGCTGGCGGTTGACCGCGACCTGTTCTCGCAAGGTGTGACCGCCGCGCTCGAAGCCCACCCCAACATCACCATCGTCCGCGAACGCATCGACCAGCTTCCCGTCGAGGGGCTGACGATCGTCGCCACCGGCCCGCTCACCGCCCCCGGCCTCGCCGACAGCATCGGCGCCGCCACCGGCAGCGACGCGCTCGCATTCTTCGACGCCATCGCCCCGATCGTCCATTTCGAGAGCATCGACATGGACAAGGCGTGGTTCCAGTCGCGCTGGGACAAGGTGGGGCCCGGCGGCAATGGCAAGGATTACATCAACTGCCCGATGACCAAGGACCAGTATCTGGCCTTTCATCAGGGCCTGCTCGACGGCGAAAAGACGCAGTTCAAGGACTGGGAGAACGTCCCCTATTTCGAAGGCTGCATGCCGATCGAGGTGATGGCGGAGCGCGGTGTCGACACCTTGCGCTACGGCCCGATGAAGGGCGTCGGGCTCGACGATCCGCGGACCGCGTGTGACGAATTTCCCAACGGCCGCTGGCCCTATGCCGTCGTCCAGCTACGGCAGGACAATGCCACCGGCACGCTGTGGAACATGGTCGGCTTCCAGACCAAGCTCAAATATGCCGAGCAGGTGCGCCTGTTCCGCACCATCCCCGGCCTCGAAAATGCCGAGTTCGCCCGGCTCGGCGGCCTCCACCGCAACACCTTCATCCGCTCGCCCGAGCTGCTCGACGCGACCCTGCGGTTGAAGAGCCGCCCGCATATCCGCTTTGCCGGGCAGGTGACGGGGTGCGAGGGCTATGTCGAAAGCAGCGCCATCGGCCTGCTTGCGGGCCGCTTCGCCGCGGCGGAAATCCTCGGCCGTAACCTGACGCCACCCCCGGTCGAAACCGCGCTCGGCGCGCTGCTCGGCCACATTACGGGCGCGGCAGAGGTCGAAACCTATCAGCCGATGAACGTCAATTTCGGCCTGATGCCGCCGATCGAGGGGCGAACGAAAAAGGCCGACCGCAAACTCCTCTACACCGCCCGCGCCCGCGCGGCGTTCGCGGAGTGGCTGAAAGCGGCCTGAGCTACTCCTCCGCCTCGGCCAGCGCCTTGGCCACCTCGGCCCGGCAGTCGCAGCGCGGGGTGGTCTTGGGCTTGCGCTTCGGCGCGGTGGTGGCAAATTCAGCGCGGGTCAGCGTGCCGGACTTGTCCTTGTCGGCGGCGGCGAACTTGTCGCTGGTCCGCACCGACCATTCCTCGAACGACAGCCGTCCGTCGCCATTCTTGTCCAGCTTGGCAAAGGCCTTGCGCCGCGGCTGCTGCAATTCGGCCAGCGAAATCAGCCCGTTCTTGTCCTTGTCATTGCGGTCAAACCGCTTCTCCTCCCGGGTTCGGTCGGGGGCTTGCGGAACCTCGGCAACCTCCTCGACAGCCTCGCCACTCTGCGCGGCCTTGGCTGGCGGAGGCGAAGGCAGCGGTTCACGGGTCGCACTTCCCTGGAACAGAAACACCCCAGCCCCGGCCATCAACAGCGCCGCGAGGCCGCCCGCAAAATATCGCCACATGCCGACTCTCCCCTGTCGCCGCGACAGGCTAACGCCTTCAGCAGCGGCAGCAAGCCGTCACCGCCCGGTTATTCGGTGCCACAAGACCCGTCCCGTCCGTTGCGGCGAACCCGGCGCGACGCCCGCAAGCTCCATCCGCGCCAGATGCGCCATCGCCCCCAGCGCCCGGCCATTCCGGCTCCAAGGGGCACCGCAGGCTTCGTCCAGTGCAGCCTCCGCCATCCGGCGCGCCGCCGCTGCCTCGCCGGGATCGCTCAGCTTGCCAGCCAGATCGGCCAGCGCCCAGCCCTCGCCCCCCAGCGCCAGCGGGTCGCTCCCCCGCAGCACCCGCCACCGCTCCGGCGATCGCGAACAATGTCCGCCCCCGCGCGCCGTGCAGCGTCAGCGCCGCATCGTCCAGCTCGGCCTGGAGCAGGCTCTGCCACCCCTCGACCATCTCCGCGACCCTTGCCCCGGTGATGCCATCTCGCACCACATCGCGCGCGATGCCCTGCAACACCGGCTCGGGCGGCGGCGGCGCGGCGTCGAGCCGGGACAGCGCGTCATGCCACCATTGCACCCGGATCTGCCCCAGCATCGGCTCGCTCGTGGTGCGCAGCGTTTCGGCGAGTTTGTCATCGAGCGCCAACAGCGCTTCGAGCGCCGCCGCAGCCCCGGGGCTTGGCGCATAGGTCATCACCAGGCGGCGCTCGGCATCGATCACCCGCCTACTCCGCGCCACACAGTCCTGATCGTTTCGTTAACCATGCGCCTTCAATCCCCGTTAGCCCAACTTCGCGCATAGCAGATGCAGGAACCGGGGATCCCATATCATGCCGTTGCGCCCAACCACCGTGACCAGCGCTCGCGCCACGATGGCCGCGCTTGCGCGCGACAAGCGCGGCAACACGCTTGCCATCGTCGCCGCATCGCTGATTCCCTTGGCGGGAATGGTTGGTGGCGGCGTCGACTTGAGCCGCATGTACATCGTCAAGACACGGCTGCAACATGCCTGCGACGCCGGTGCGCTTGCCGGGCGCAAGCAGATGGGCGGTGGCACATGGGCGTTCAACAACTACGCCGCGCGCGGTGCCGCCGAACGCTTCTTCGACGCGAATATCCAGGAGACGCCCTATGGCGCGTCTTCGGTGACCAAGAGCTACACCGAAAGCGCCGGCAAGGTGACCGGCGTCGCGAGCGCGACGCTGCCGATGACGCTGATGCGCGTACTGGGCAAGACGACAGAAACGCTGAGCGTCACCTGCGACGCCGAAATGCGCCTCCCCAATACCGATGTGATGTTCGTACTCGACACGACGGGGTCGATGGCGAGCAAGGCGGTCAACACCGACAGCCAGACCAAGATGGAAGCGCTGAAGTCGGCGGTGAAGTGCTTCTACGAAACCGTCGCCCGGCTCGACACAACAGAGAATTGCGTCGGCGGTGCGCCGTCAGGCGGCACAAGCAACACGGTCCAGATCCGCTTCGGCTTCATGCCCTATGCGACCAATGTGAACGTCGGGAAGCTGCTGCCCACCGCCTATATCGCTGACAGCTGGCCCTATCAGTCGCGCGAGCCGCAGTTCACCACGACGACCCAGACAATCTGGTCCGACGGCGCGACCACGCAGACGGGTACCGGGTGGGACCGCGACGATTCAGGTAGTTGGAACAACGCGCCATCCAGCACCAACACCACCGCGTCGAGCACCAGCGACTGCCAGTCCAAGGTGCCCGGCAATGAGCTCACATCAAGCTGGGGGGTGAGTCGGGTCGACTCAACGAAAGTACGTCAGGCGGCAACCCGCGCACTGTCACCTGGTACACCCGCGAGAACGCGGAATGGTACGAGTATCGCTATCGGGACTATCGCTCGACGGACGGACGGTGCCGGTTCCAGCGGCGCACCGCAGACGGATATTTCCTGCGCTATTACAGCATGCCACAGACGGGCACTGAAACGACTGTCCAGACGTTCAACCGCTGGCGCTATGCGCAGATCACGCACAATATCAGCGGCCTGAAGAACGGCACCAGCTGGAACAATTCGGTCAGCCTGCCGATCGGCTATCAGGGCGCGGCGCGCAGCGTGAACTGGGACGGGTGTATCGAGGAGCGCGCGACCGTCTCACAGGCGAGCTACGCCCCGATCCCCTCGGGCGCGAAGGATCTCGACATCGACCTCGTCCCCAACTCGGGCGACGCGACCACCTTGTGGGGTCCGGCATTGCCCGGCGCGATCTTCGCACGCGACGTCACCACATCGTGGAACCAGCTCGACCGGAACGAGGCGCTGACGACGACCGACTATTACAACAATGTCCCCTATTATTGTCCGGAAGAGGCCAAGAAGCTCCAGTCCTGGCCGACCGCCTCGACCTTCGAGAGCTATGTCAACGGGCTGACTCCGAGCGGCAACACCTATCACGATATCGGTCTGCTCTGGGGCGCACGGTTCGTGTCGCCGACGGGAATCTTCCGCTCGGAGAATGAATATACTCCCCAGGGCGGTGAGATCGAACGCCACCTGATCTTCATGACCGATGGCGAAGCGTGTACCGGCGACACCGATTATGCCGCGTATGGCTTCCCCTGGCTCGACCGCCGCACGACGGATCCGTCAAGCGCGCCGACCGGCGGCTGTCTGACTACTGGAACGATCACGCAACAGGTAAACGCCCGGACTCAGGCCATCTGCACTGCGGTCAAGAACAAGAACATCACGCTGTGGGTGATCTGGTTCGGTGCGCAGAGCGCCACGATCGAAGGGATGATGCAGAGCTGCGCCACCACCGGCCGCTACTTCGCGGCGCGCAACTCGACCGACCTGCAGAACACCTTCCGCTCGATCGCGGACCAGATTTCCCAGTTGAGACTTACGAAGTGAAGCGGCGATTCTCCCTCCGTCGCTTCGCCCCCGGCGCGCTCAGGCGCGACGAGTCGGGTGCCACCATCGTCGAATTCGCGATGGTGGCACCCGTCCTTGGCTTTGTCCTGCTCGGCGCCTTCGACGTGGCCCACACGCTGTACACCCGCGCTGCATTGCAGGGCGTGGTGCAAAAGACCGCACGCGACTCGACGCTTGAGAGCGGGGGCGAAACGGCGACCCAGGCTTTGCTGGACGAAAAGGTGAAGGCTCAGGCCAAGGCGTTGGCGAATAACGCGACAATCACCATCACCCGCCGCTTCTACCGGACCTTCAGCGAGGCGGCCGCCGCGCGCGCGGAAACGTGGACCGACACCAACAGCAATGGCGTGTGCGACGCCGGCGAACCCTATGAGGACGCCAACCGCAACAATGTCTGGGATCGCGACGGTGGCAATGCCGGACAGGGCGGTGCGAAAGACGCAACGCTCTACACGGTTTCCGCCACCTATCCCCGGATGTTCCCCTTCTACAACCTGATCGGCGGATCGCGCACCACCACGATCACCGCATCGACGGTGCTGCGCAACCAGCCCTTTGGCGATCAGGGTAACTATGGCGCGATGCAGGTGCGCAACTGCACATGAACCGTTTCCGCTCCCTCCGCCGTCTGGGCGCCGACACGGGCGGGGTGGCGATGCTCGAATTCGCCTTCTCGCTGCCGATCCTGCTGGCGCTCAGCCTGACCGGGGCTGAGCTTACCAACTACATTATCAGCCGGATGCGGATCAGCCAGATTGCGTTGCACCTGGCCGACAACGCCGCGCGGATCGGGTCGGGCAGCCAGCTGCAAGCCAAGACGATCAATGAAGCTGATATCAATGACCTGCTGACCGGTGCCGGCCTTCAGTCGGGTGAGCTTGGTCTGTTCACCCATGGCCGCGTCATCATTTCCAGCCTTGAGCCGGACCCCGCCAACAGCGGCAAGAACCGCATCCGCTGGCAACGCTGCCGCGGCGCGAAGACCGCGCAGACTTCGGCTTACGGCAATGCCGGTGCGACCAACCTCAACGGCATGGGCAAGACCGGACGCCTCGCCACCGCGCCGACCGACGGCGTGACAATGTATGTCGAGGTCTATTACGAATATCAGCCGCTGCTGAAGGCGTCGCTCGCGCCCAACACCAATTTTCGCGAGGAAGCGTCGATGATGGTGCGGGACCGCCGCGACACGGTGGGCGGCACCAACGGCGTCTATCAGGTCAGCGGCGTCACGGCGTCGACTTGCTGATCGGGGCGCCCCTCCCCTGGTGGAGAGGAGCGCGCAATTCTCACCGATATGTAACCTTCTTCACCCCGGCCACCACCTTGTCGGCCGTGATCAGCGCGAGCTTCTCAAGGTTCGCGGCATAGGGCAGCGGCACGTCCTCGTTGGTCACGCGGATCACCGGTGCGTCGAGGTCGTCGAAGCCCTGCTCCATGCACACCGCGACGATTTCCGACGCGATCGAGCAGACCGGCCAGCCTTCCTCGACCACCACCATGCGGTTGGTCTTCTTCAGGCTCTTGAGCACGGTTGCGGTGTCGAGCGGGCGCAGCGTGCGCAGGTCGATCACCTCGGCATCGATGCCCTCTTCGGCCAGCTTCTCTGCGGCCTCGAGCGCGACGCCCACGCCGATCGAATAGCTGACCAGCGTGACATCCTTGCCCTCACGCACGATGCGCGCCTTGCCGATCGGCAGCACCCAGTCGTCGAGCTTGGGCACGTCGAAGCTGCGGCCGTACATCAGCTCATTCTCGAGGAACACGACCGGGTCTTCCGACCGGATCGCCGCCTTGAGCAGCCCCTTGGCGTCCGCCGCGTCATAGGGCGCGATCACGATCAGGCCCGGGACGCTGGCGTACCACGGGCCATAATTCTGGCTGTGCTGCGCGCCGACGCGGCTCGCCGCGCCGTTGGGACCGCGGAACACGATCGGGCAGCGCATCTGGCCGCCCGACATGTAGTTTGTCTTCGCGGCCGAGTTGATGATGTGGTCGATCGCCTGCATCGCGAAGTTGAACGTCATGAACTCGACGATCGGCTTGAGGCCACCCATCGCCGCGCCCGACCCGATGCCGGCAAAGCCATATTCGGTGATCGGCGTGTCGATCACGCGGCGCGGACCGAATTCGTCGAGCAGACCCTGGGTCACCTTGTAGGCGCCCTGATATTCCGCGACTTCCTCGCCCATCACGAACACGCGATCGTCCGAGCGCATTTCCTCGGCCATCGCGTCGCGCAGCGCTTCGCGGACCGTCGTCTTGACCATCTCGGTACCCGCAGGAAGTTCGGGATCGGCGACGCTCGCCGCCTTGTCGCTCGCCAGCTGCTTGGTGCCGCTGTCGGCCTTTTTCGGGCCGCCATCCTCACCAGCTTCAGACTCGGCAGCCTTCTGCTCCTGTGCCGGAGCCTCGGCCTTCGCAGCAACGGGCGCAGGTGCCGAAGCATCCTCGCCCTCGCCCGCGATCGTCGCGATCACGGTGCCGACCTTCACGCCATCGGTGCCTTCGGCGACCAGAATCTGCGCAAGCGTGCCTTCATCGACCGCTTCGAATTCCATCGTCGCCTTGTCGGTTTCAATCTCGGCGATGATATCGCCCGACTTGATCGTATCGCCTTCCTTCACCAGCCACTTGGCGAGGGTTCCCTCTTCCATCGTGGGCGAGAGCGCGGGCATTTTCAGCTCGATCGCCATTTCAGTACGTCTCCACCAGAACGTCGGTATACAGCTCGGCCGGATCCGGCTCCGGCGCCTGCTCGGCAAAGTCGGCCGACTCGTTCACCGCCTTGCGGATCTCGGCCTCGATCGCCTTCAGCTCGTCTTCCTTGACGCCGATCGCCTCCAGTTCCTTCTTCACGCCCTCGATCGGGTCACTCTTCTCGCGCACCGACTGGACCTCGTCGCGCGAGCGATACTTGGCCGGGTCGGACATCGAATGGCCGCGATAGCGATAGGTCTTCATCTCGAGGATGATCGGCCCCTTGCCGGCGCGGACCCATGCCAGCGCTTCCTCGGCCGCGCCACGGCACGCCAGCACGTCCATGCCGTCGACCTGGAGGCCCGGAATGCGGAAGCTCTCGCCGCGCTTGTACAGCTGGTCCTCGGACGATGCGCGGTTGACGCTGGTGCCCATGGCGTACTGGTTGTTCTCGATCACGAAGATGATCGGGAGCTTCCACAGCTCGGCCATGTTGAAGGTCTCATAGACCTGGCCCTGGTTCGCCGCGCCGTCGCCGAAATAGGCCATCGCGACGCCACCATCCCCGCGATACTTGTGCGCAAAGGCAAGGCCCGCGCCGAGCGAAACCTGCGCGCCGACGATGCCGTGCCCGCCGTAGAACTTCTTCTCGGTCGAGAACATGTGCATCGACCCGCCCTTGCCGCGGCTGATGCCCGCGGCGCGACCGGTCAGTTCGGCCATGATCTCCTTGGGATCGATGCCATATGCGAGCATGTGGCCATGGTCGCGATAGCCGGTGATCACCGAGTCCTTGTCACCGTCCAGCGCCGACTGAAGGCCGACCGCGACCGCCTCCTGGCCGATATAGAGGTGACAAAAGCCGCCGATGAAGCCGAGGCCGTACAGCTGCCCCGCCTTTTCCTCGAAGCGGCGGATGAGCAGCATCTGGCGATAGAATTCGAGCAGCTCCTCCTTCGATGCCTCGTACCGTTTTGGTTCGTTTGGGCGCTCGCGGTTTGTCGGAGCCGGTTCGATAGTGCGGCCCTTGGCCGGGGATTTTGCCACGATGATCCTCATCCTGGGGAAAGACGGAAGCGGCCCTATAGGCCGGTTATCGCCCCGGGCGCAATGGCTGGCGCCGGTAGTAACGAATGCATCTAACGTTACGGTCTGGCGGATGCGGGCCTTGCCCGGGGACACGGGGGCAAAGCGGCACGAGGGGCCAGCGCGGGGCCATGCATTCATAGCTGGGATGACCGGAATCGCGTGTGGCGCGCGAAGCGCGCCGATCATCGCCAGGTAAAGGGGGGGCAGAGGCTCCGCCCCCCCTTCTGTTGCTCTAAATGTTAGACGCTCGCTTTATCGGCCTCGCATCTGCACGCGACTGCATCATCCGAAGATCTCGCAGCGGCACCCAGTTCGGGCGACCTCGGGCAATCGGTCAGCAGCGCGCCCTGAAGGATCATTCCGGTCGGACCGTGCGGGTTCGTAACCCGCACCTCGATCGTATGTGTTCCCGCGCCGACCGGGACGCTGAAGCTGGCGAAATTGGGTACCTGGAACCCGAGATTACCGCCGGCGGTCGATGCGACCACGTTGCCGCCGATGCTCAACTGTCCGCTATTGTCGGCTCCGAAACGCCCCTTCAGCGAGACCTTGCCACCGATCACGCACTTCGGCACTACAATCGTCAGCTTGTAGATATAGGTACCCGTCGACGGTGTCGCCGGCCCGACCCATCCCGCCGGAGCGGCAGCGCCCCAAGCGGGGTTGGAGACATTGCTGACAGCCTGCGCTGCCCCATTCCCCAATGCAACCGTCCATGGTGCCGTGCGCGTGTTGATCGAAGCAGACTGCTGGCTTCCATCGACACATCGACAACAAATCGCGCGAACGACCTTTGCAGGACCGGCCGCCTGCACCGGTGCTCCCGCTGGTGCGCTCGCGGTTGTCAGCGTCATCGCCAACGCTGCGGCGACGGTGCCAATTCTAGGATATATGCTCGATTTCATAGTGCTATCCCTCTTCCCGGCCATATCTGGCGGTGGGGAGCATCCGGCGACGTGAGATGCATGTCGATTCACCTCGTCTGGTCCGTTCGGACCAGCGCATCGCAGCATTCAGGGAAGCGCCGCGAGCAATCTCACCGCCTCCGCCTGGGTCATGACGCAGCATTTGGCGAATATACCATGCAGGTGATTGCGCGCGGTGTTGTGCGCCATCCCCGCTGCCGCAGCGGCAGAGGCCAATCCCCCTGCCCGCACCAGTTCGATCGCCAGATCGGCTTCACGCTGGGTCAGCCCGAACACTTCGCGCAGCACCACCGGATCGGGAAGATGCACGATGCCAAGGTCGAAGATGTGCACCGCACAGACAACTTCGCCGCATGACGTCGCGATCACCCGGACCAGATAGGGCCGGCAGCCCGAATTCCGGGTCACCAGCATCTGCATCCGCATAGCCGGGTGCGCGGCAGGCCCTCGCGACAGGCCGCAGGATATCATCTGGCACAAACGCCGGGTTTCGGGGCCCCGCACGGCGGCAAACCCGTCACATTCCCAACGAAGGCCATCTCGCGCCGCCAATATCGCGCGCGCGCCGTCGTCGACAAAGGACGGGTTGCCTACCCCGTCAAGCAGGATCAGGCCGCTGACCCGCGCCGCCAGCGCCTGCTGAAGCAGAGACTGAACCTGCGCCGCCTGTTCGGCGAAGACCGGTATGGCGGCTGCGGTGGGTGAAGACGGGTCGACCCCACCAGCCATGCCTGGCCGGTCGATCCCCCGCGTCGCGGCAATGGGCGTTTCCGTCACGGCATCGCCGTGCACGTTCTGCGTCACCATATTTCGGTTACCCCGCGGTGACTATACCGCAACCGAAATGGTTTCGCAAAACGGGAAGGACGCGGATACGCTGGTGCGCTGCCGCTCCGCTCAATCGAGCGTGACGATCACCTCGTCGGGGTGGACGACATTGAGCTTCTTGCGGGTCAGTTCGTCGACCATGTCGGGATCGGCGCCGCTCTGCTTGAGCAGCGCCACCCGGTTGCGCAGCTGTGCGCGTTGCGCCTCCAGCTTGGCGAGTTCGGCCTTCTTGACGTCGAGCTGGCGCTTGTAGTCGCCATAGACCAGCACCCCGTTCGGACCCAGCACCGCCGAATAGGCGAAAAAGCCCATCAGGATGATCGCCACGGCGGGAAGACCGGCGCGACGCAGGATCGTGTTGAACGGGGTGGACCGGCTCATAGGGTTAATCTCGCGCAAACCGAGTCGGCGATCAACCCCGTAGAATTCCGCGACCGGCATAAACCGACGCATCGCCCAGTTCTTCCTCGATGCGGATCAACTGGTTGTACTTGGCGAGCCGGTCCGACCGCGCGAGCGACCCGGTCTTGATCTGCCCGCAATTGGTCGCGACCGCGAGGTCGGCGATGGTCGCATCCTCGGTCTCGCCCGAACGGTGCGACATGACGGCGGTGTAGGACGACCGCTGCGCCAGGCTCACCGCCTCCAGCGTCTCGGTCAGCGTGCCGATCTGGTTGACCTTGACCAGCAGCGAATTGGCATAGCCGCCATCGATGCCGCGCTTCAGCCGCTTCGGATTGGTCACGAACAGGTCGTCGCCGACCAGCTGGACCTTGCCGCCCAGCTTCTCGGTCAGCGCCTTCCACCCGTCCCAATCATCCTCGGCCATGCCGTCTTCGATCGAGAAGATCGGGTAGCCCGCGCACAGATCGGCCAGGAAATCGGCATTTTGCGCCGATGTCAGGGTCTTGCCCTCACCCACCATCTTGTATGCGCCGTCGCGATAATATTCGGTCGCGGCGCAATCGAGCGCGAGCATCACGTCGTCGCCGGGCTTGTACCCCGCCTTCTCGATGCTCGCCATGATGAAGTCGAGCGCTTCGCGAGTCGACGCGATGTTGGGCGCAAAACCGCCCTCGTCGCCCACTGCGGTCGACAGGCCCTTGTCGTGCAGGCCCTTCTTCAGCGTGTGGAAAATCTCCGCACCACAGCGCACCGCCTCGGCCAGCGAGTCTGCGCCGACCGGCACGATCATGAACTCCTGAAAATCGATCGCATTGTCGGCATGCTCGCCGCCATTGATGATGTTCATCATCGGCACGGGCAGCACATGCGCCGAAACGCCGCCGACATAGCGATAGAGCCGCAGCCCGCGCGCATCCGCCGCCGCCTTGGCGACCGCGAGGCTGACGCCCAGAATCGCGTTCGCGCCGAGCCGGCCCTTATTCTCGGTCCCGTCCAGCTCGATCATCGCATAGTCGATCTCGGCCTGATCCTCGGCATCGAGGCCGGTAATCTCCTCGGCGATCTCGCCGTTCACGCCCTCGATCGCCTCCAGCACGCCCTTGCCCAGATAGACCGACTTGTCGCCGTCGCGCTTTTCGACCGCCTCATGCGCGCCGGTCGAGGCACCCGAAGGCACCGCCGCGCGGCCGAAGCTGCCGTCTTCGAGCAGGACATCGACCTCGACCGTGGGGTTGCCGCGGCTGTCGAGAATCTGGCGCGCATGGATGTCGATGATTGCGGTCACGAAATGGCCTCCCTACGTTGGGCAATGACGGTGTCGCGCGGGCCTCTATCCCGTTCGGCGGCGTCGGGCAAATCGTGTCGTGCGGGGAACCGCGATGGGGCGGCGTGGTTGTTCGATTGGACAAGCAAAAGGATTTCGAGCGATGGCTGACGAAACTTTCCCCAAGGATCAGAGCATGGACCCCGCGACCGACGCGCTGGTCGCGACCCGCCCGGTCAAGGACACCGGCGCAGCGGGCGAAGAAGGCAAGCGCGCACCCGGCGCCTTCGTGCGCGACGAGGCGAGCAAGCTGGCCGGACAGGCGGGCGAAAAGGCGCGCTCCTTTGCCGATACCGGCAAGGACAAGGCGACCGGCGCGCTCGACGAATTCTCGAACCTGATGCGCGACGCCGCCGGGACGGTCGATGAGAAGTTGGGCGAGCAATATGGCCAATATGCCCGTTCCGCCGCCGACCAGATTTCCGGCCTTGCCGATTCGCTGCGTGGCAAGCAGGTCGACGACCTGCTCGACGATGCGCGCGAGTTCGTGAAGAAAAGCCCGGCGGTCGCGGTCGGCATTGCCGCAGGGGTCGGCTTCATCCTCGCCCGCCTGCTCAAGTCCGGGCTCGACGCCGCGGGCGACCTCGCCGACAAGGGTGATCCGGGCAACGGCCCCAAGGTGTAATCGGTGACGGGGGGCGTGCGTGGACGAACGGGATGATGACAGCATCGGCGCATTGGTGGCCCAGGCGGTCGCCGATGCGCGCGCCTTTGCCGATGCGGAAATCAGCTATTGGAAGACGCTCGCTCTCGCCCGGCTGGAGGATGCACGCGCCGCGTTGATCCTCGGCGCGATCGTGTTTCTGCTCGCCAATTCCGCTGCGATCGCGCTGATCGTGGGACTGGTGCTGATCCTCTCGCCGCATGTCGGCCCGACCGCCGCGACGTTGATCGTGTTCGTCTCTGCGCTCGCCGCCGCCGCCCTCGCGGGGCGCGCGGCGCTGCGCCGCTATCGCCGCGCCATCCGCCCCCGGAACATGCCATGAGCGACCTTCTTCCCTCCGACCTGGCCGAAGCCGAAGCGCGCAGCCGCAATGCTCGCGCGCGGCTGTTCGGAACGCTCGGCCGGATGCAGGACAAGCTCAATCCGATGGCGCTGGCGCAGGACGCGGTGGAAAATGTCGCAATCGGCGTCGCACGCGACACCGTCGCCACCGTCCGCGCCCATCCGCGCACTGTCGCAACCGTGGCAGGTGCGGCGTTGCTGTTCCTCGCCCGTCGCCCGCTCACGCGCCTGCTCGTCGGCAGTGCAACCGCAGCGGCCAAGGCGAGTTTGAAGAAACGCAGCGCAACCCCCAAATCCAGGACCAAGCCCCGTCCGAAGAAAGGATCGTCAACATGACCACTCCCCCCGCAAGACCGCGACCCCCGACCGCGCCGAGGGCATCGAGAAGAATCCGCTCGCGATCGTCGCCGGCGGCGTGGCGCTGGGCGTCGTGATCGGCGCGCTGGTCCCGCGCCTGCAAAAGGAAAAGGAACTGCTCGCCCCGGTGGGCAAGCGCATCGCCGAAGGTGCCACCGCCGCCGCTGCTGCCGCGCGCGAAGCGGGGAAGGCCGAAATTGACGCGATCCTCCCCCAGCGCGACGCCGCCAAGGAACAGATCGGCAAGATCATCGGATCGGCGTTCAGCGCAGCAAAGGACGCTGCGTCCGCCAAGGCAGACGCGTAATCATCTCTTCTCCTCCCCCGCCAGGGGGAGGATTGATGAGACCTCCGTCACCGCACGGTATTGAGTGCGATGCAGCATAACGGCTAAGGCGCTCCGGTATCTCATTCCCCGGGAGCATATATGAGCAAGCTGCACCTCGTCTTCGGCGGTCGCGTAACCGACCCGATGACGCTCGATTTCCAGGATCCGACCAAGCTCGACGTGGTCGGTATCTTTCCCGACTACGCCAGCGCCGAAAAGGCATGGCGCGGTGCCGCGCAGCGCACGGTCGACGACGCCGAGATGAAATATGTGGTGGTTCACCTCCACCGGCTGATGGAGCCGGAAGCGGAGGGGTGAGAACTCAATCTCCCCTCCCGCATGCGGGAGGGGAACCCGATCAGATGAACTCGATCTTGTTGACCTCGTACCAGCGGTCGCCAGCGGGAACGGTCACTTCGACCTCTTCGCCCAGCATCTTGCCGATCAGTGCACGGCCTAGCGGCGAGTTGTAGCTGATCCGGCCGGTCCTGGCATCCGCCTCGGCCTGGCCGACGATCTGGTACTTCACCGTCTTGTCGTCCTCGTCCAGCAGCGTCACCGTTGCGCCAAAAACGATCTTGTCGCCGGACAGATCGCGCGGATCGATGATCTGCGCACGGCTCAACTTGTCCTCGATGTCGGCGATCGACGCCTCCACCTGGCCCTGCCGTTCCTTCGCCGCATGATATTCGGCGTTTTCCGACAGGTCGCCATGCGCGCGTGCTTCCTCGATGGCATCCACGATCAGCGGACGCTCGGCTTTCAGCGCCTTGAGCTGCTCATTGAGCTTCTCATAGCCTTCCGCCAGCATCGGCATCTTCTCGACCGTCGCCATTTCAACACGCGTCCTTCGTCAAAGCCCCTTCCCCCGGCGTGCCTGAATTGGCTCGCCCGCACCCTAACCTTCGTTGTGGGGGATCAATTGTGCGATTGCGAATAGTAAGCCTGCAAGGGGCGGACTTCAAGGGACTGGCCACTCAAGGCGGCAATCGCCTGTGATGCGGCGACGCTGGCGGGGGCCGTGGTGAAGTACGGGACCTTCAGCGACAGCGCCGATGCGCGGATCGATTCGCTGTCCTTCAGGCTCTGCCACCCCTCGGTGGTGTTGAAGATCAGCGCGATATCGCCGTCGCGGATCCGGTCCACGATGTGCGGCCGACCCTGCGCGACCTTGTTGACCCGCTCGACCGGCACGCCCTGCGCCGCGAGATACTCCGCCGTCCCGCCGGTCGCGACGATGGTAAAGCCCTGTTCGACCAGCAGCCGCACCCCCGGGAGCACCACCGGCTTGTCGCCGTCCTTGACGCTGACGAATACCGCGCCGCCGCTCGGCAGCACCGTGCTGGCACCCAGCTGTGCCTTGGCGAAAGCGATCGGGAAATCGCGGTCGATCCCCATCACTTCGCCGGTCGACTTCATTTCCGGCGACAGCACCGGATCGACGCCGGGGAAGCGGCCCCAAGGAAAGACGGCTTCCTTCACCGCAACATAGTCGATGTTCCGGTCGATCTTGGGCAGATCCTTCAGCTTCTCGCCCGCCATCACCCGGCTCGCGATCTTCGCGATGGGAATCCCGATCGCCTTGGCGACGAACGGCACGGTGCGCGACGCGCGCGGGTTCACCTCGATCAGGTAGACCTCGCCGTCCTTGACCGCGAACTGGATGTTCATCAGCCCCTGGACCTTGAGCGCGCGTGCCAGCGCGTCGGTCTGGCGCTCGATTTCGGCAACGATCGCGTCGGGCAGGCTATAGGGCGGCAGCGAGCAGGCGCTGTCGCCCGAATGGACACCGGCTTCCTCGATATGCTGCAGCACGCCCGCAACGACCACATCGTCGCCATCGCTGATCGCATCGACATCGACCTCGATCGCGTCGCGCAGATACTGGTCGATCAGCACCGGGGCATCGCCCGACACCTGAACCGCGGTCTGGATATAGTGATCGAGCTGCTCGACCGTATCGACGATCTCCATCGCCCGACCACCCAGCACGAAGCTCGGGCGCGTCAGTACCGGATAGCCGATCCGCTCGGCCACCGCGATCGCCTCTTCGCGGCTGCGCGCGATGCCGTTCTTCGGCTGCTTGAGCCCCAGCTTCGACACCAGGTCGGCGAACTGCTCGCGATCCTCGGCCAGGTCGATGGCGTCGGGGCTGGTGCCCAGGATCGGGATGCCCGCACTCTCAAGCGCGCGCGCCAGGTTGAGCGGCGTCTGCCCGCCAAACTGGACGATCACCCCCGCCAGCGTCCCCTGCGACATTTCGACGTGCAGGATTTCCAGCACATCCTCCGCCGTCAGCGGCTCGAAATAAAGGCGATCCGACGTGTCATAATCGGTGCTCACCGTTTCCGGGTTGCAGTTGACCATGATCGTCTCATAGCCCGCATCCGCCAGCGCGAAGCAGGCGTGGCAGCAGCAATAATCGAACTCGATCCCCTGCCCGATCCGGTTCGGCCCGCCGCCCAGGATCACGACCTTCTTGGCGGACGTCGGCATGCTCTCGCACTCGGGCTCGCCAAAGGACGGGGCCTCATATGTCGAATACATATACGGCGTCTTCGCGTCGAACTCGGCGGCGCAGGTGTCGATCCGCTTGAACACCGGGCGCACGTTCAGCTTGTGGCGCAGCTTGCGCACGTCCGCCTCGGTCACCCCGCCGGTCATCGCCTTGACGACGTCCCCGATCAGGCCCGACGAGCGCGCCATCGCGTCGGTGCCCTCGCGCAGATTCGCCGAGCGGAGCGCCAGCCACGCCAGCCGCTTGTCGCTGAAGCCCATCGACTTGAGCCGCCGCATCCCCGCCGCATCCTGCGGCAGGCCACCCCGGCACACCTCTTCCTCCGCCGCGACGATCTCGGCAATCCGCTCCAGGAACCACGGGTCGTATGCCGCGAGCGCATGCACCTCGGCCACCGTGAACCCCTCACGCAGCGCCTGTGCCGCGATCAGCAGCCGGTCGGGCGTGCGCTGCGCCAATGCCGCCTCGATCACGTCGCGCGGCGCACCCTGCAGATGCTCGACATTGTTGAAGCCCGACAGGCCGGTCTCCAGCCCGCGCAGCGCCTTCTGCATCGATTCATGGATGTTGCGGCCGATCGCCATCACCTCGCCGACCGACTTCATTGCGGTGCCCAGCGTCGCTTCCGCGCCCTTGAACTTCTCGAACGCAAAGCGTGGGATCTTGGTCACGACATAGTCGATCGTCGGCTCGAAGCTCGCCGGGGTCGCGCCGGTAATGTCGTTGGTGATCTCGTCCAGCGTGTATCCGACCGCCAGCTTCGCCGCGACCTTGGCAATCGGAAAGCCCGTTGCCTTTGACGCCAGCGCCGAGGACCGCGACACGCGCGGGTTCATCTCGATCACGATCAGGCGCCCGTCCTTCGGGTTCACCGCGAACTGCACGTTCGACCCGCCGGTCTCCACGCCGATCTCGCGCAGCACCGCGATGCTGGCGTTGCGCATGATCTGATATTCCTTGTCGGTCAGCGTCAGCGCGGGCGCGACCGTGATCGAGTCACCCGTATGGGTGCCCATCGCATCGACATTCTCGATCGAACAGATGATGATGCAGTTGTCGTTGCGATCCCGCACGACCTCCATCTCATATTCCTTCCAACCGAGCAGCGACTCCTCGATCAGCACCTCGGTCGTCGGCGATGCGTCCAGCCCCTTGCGGACGATGTCGATGAACTCTTCCTTGTTATAGGCAATGCCGCCGCCGGTCCCGCCCAGCGTAAAGGACGGACGGATGATCGCCGGCAGCCCGACCTTCTCCAGCCCCTCCAGCGCCTCCGCCTCGGTGTGCGCAATCGCCGAACGCGCGCTGTCGAGCCCGATTTTGTCCATCGCGTCGCGGAATTTCAGCCGATCCTCGGCCTTGTCGATCGCCTCGGCATTCGCGCCGATCATGGTGACGCCGAACTTCTCCAGCGTGCCATCGTTCGCCAGCGCCAGCGCAGTATTCAGCGCGGTCTGCCCGCCCATCGTCGGCAGCACCGCATCGGGCCGCTCCTTCTCAATGATCTTGGCGACCACCGCGGGCGTGATCGGCTCGACATAGGTCGCGTCAGCCAGCTCGGGATCGGTCATGATCGTCGCCGGGTTCGAATTGACCAGGACGATGCGATAGCCCTCTTCCTTGAGCGCCTTGATCGCCTGCGTGCCCGAATAGTCGAACTCGCACGCCTGACCGATCACGATGGGACCAGCGCCAATGACGAGGATGGAGGAGATGTCGGTGCGTTTAGGCATTATTTTTTCTCTTGTACCGTCAAGGTCAGCTCCGGGATCGCTCCGAGGCGCTCAGTCGTGCAGATGCGCGAGTTTTCATCCGAAGCAGGCTCAAATCTATAAAGGAAAGTATCGTCATATTTATCAGGAACGGGCGGCCCGTGAAAAATGGCCACGACAGTGACAGCTGCTGAGCACGCCGCTGCCGCCTCATCAATCTTCGTCGGCGTCGTGCCTTTCGGAACCCAGTACGATCCCGTTGTGGGCGGCCCCCACGAATAGGACATATCCTTCGAAGGTGCGGCGTCCGTTGCGTATGTGCCAAGAAGCCAGAGCGCTAGAACAGCCCTCACCGCAACATCCCCACAAACCGCTCAAACAGATAGAAACTATCCTGCGGCCCCGGCGAAGCCTCGGGGTGATATTGCACGCTGAACGCCCGCCCGCCGTCGATCTCGATCCCGCAATTGCTGCCGTCGAACAGCGACACATGCGTTTCGACCACGCCTGCGGGCAGCGTCGCGCTCTCGACCGCGAAGCCGTGGTTCATCGACGTGATCTCGACCGTCCCGTCGCTCAGCCGCTTGACCGGATGGTTCGCGCCGCGATGGCCCTGGAACATCTTGGTCGTCTGCGCGCCCACCGCCAGCGCCAGCAGCTGATGGCCCAGGCAGATGCCGAACAGCGGCTTCTTCGTCGCCAGCAACTCGCGGATCACCGGCACCGCATATGCGCCGGTCGCGGCCGGATCGCCCGGCCCGTTCGACAGGAAGATGCCATCGGGGTTGAAGCTCAACACCTGCTCGGCCGTCGCGGTCGCGGGCAGCACCGTCACCTTCGCCCCGGCCTTCACCAGATTGCGGAAGATATTGTGCTTCGACCCATAGTCGATCGCCACGACATGCGGCCGCGCGCCATCGCCATCGACCTCATAGCCAAATCCCAGCCGCCACACGCCGCCTTCCCATCCGAAATGGGTCTCGGTGGTGACGGTAATGGCAAGGTCCATGCCCTCCAGCCCCGGCCAGGCCTGCGCCTGCGCGATCAGCGCGGGAATGTCGAACTCGCCGCTCGCCGAATGCGCGATCACGCCGTTCGGCGCGCCCTTGCCGCGAATGCGCCGCGTCAGCGCGCGGGTGTCGATCCCCGACAGGCCGATGCGGTCATGCTTCTTCATCCATGTGTCGAGATGCTCGACGCTGCGGAAGTTCGACGGCTCGGTCACATCCTCGCGCACGATCATGCCCAGCGCGTGCGGATTGTCCGCCTCCACGTCGTCCGGGTTCGCACCGACATTGCCGATATGGGGAAAGGTAAAGCAGATCATCTGGCCCGCGAACGACGGGTCGGTCATGATCTCCTGATATCCGGTCATCGCGGTGTGGAAGCACACTTCCCCCGCCGCCGCGCCCTCGGCCCCGAATCCACGGCCCCAGATGACCTCGCCGCTGGCGAGAACCAGAACGCCTGTAGCTCCTTCAGGCACGATAATAGGCGTGGCTTCGGCCATCAGAGAAGGTCGCTCCTGTCAGTTTTTCCGGCGATGTCGCTAAGCGCTGCCCGCTAGACCCCTACCCCCCTCGCGTCAACCGCCTGTGCGGTCTAATGGCGGATAATTCCGATTCACCTGTGGGTAGAGAGAATATGATCCGCGACGACATCAAGGCAGCCCTCGTCACCGCAATGAAGGGCGGCGACAAGGAAGGCACCGCCGCCATCCGCCTGATCCAGAGCGCGATCAAGAACCGCGATATCGAGGCGCGCACGCAGGCGCCGGTCGCCGACGACGACGCGCTCGTCGTGGAAGTGCTTCAAAAGATGGTCAAGCAGCGCCGCGAATCGATCGAGATGTTCGAAAAGGGCGGCCGCCAGGAACTCGCCGACAAGGAAAAGGCCGAAGTCGCGGTGATCGAAACCTTCCTCCCCGCGCAGATGAGCGCGGAGGAAACCACCGCAGCCATTGAGGCGATCAAGGCCGACCTCGGCGCCACCGGCATGAAGGACATGGGCCGCGTCATGGCCGAACTCAAAGCCCGCCACGCGGCAAGCCTCGACATGAGCAAGGCGTCCGGGCTTGTGAAGGCGGCGCTGAGCTGAGCGAGATCCAATCCTCCCCCGCAAGGGGGAGGATAAGGGCCCCAAGAATTCCTTCCGCCAACAACGCTTGGCGTCGCGCCAATCCCCGCCTAAACGCGCCTGACCATGACCGCACCCAACAGCTTCCGCGCCCAGCCTGACGAGCGGGGACATTTCGGCCAGTTTGGCGGGCGCTATGTCGCCGAAACGCTGATGCCGCTCGTGCTCGACCTCGAGCGCGAGTATAAGGCCGCGAAAGCCGACCCCGCCTTTGCCGCACAGTTCGACGATCTGCTCGAACATTATGTCGGCCGCCCCAGCCCGCTCTACTACGCCGAACGGCTGACCGAAGCGCTGCGCGAAAACGCGCCCGAGGGCATGGGTGCCGAAATCTGGTTCAAGCGCGACGAGCTCAACCACACCGGCGCGCACAAGATCAACAATTGCATCGGCCAGATCCTGCTCGCAATCCGCATGGGCAAGACGCGGATCATCGCCGAGACCGGCGCGGGCCAGCACGGCGTCGCCACCGCCACCGTCTGCGCGCGCTTCGGCCTGCCCTGCACCATTTTCATGGGCGGCAAGGACGTGTCGCGTCAGCAGCCCAACGTGTTCCGCATGAAGCTGCTCGGCGCCGAAGTTCGCCCGGTCACCAGCGGCGCTGGCACGCTCAAGGACGCGATGAACGAAGCGCTGCGCGACTGGGTCGCCAACGTGCACGAAACCTTCTACATCATCGGCACCGCCGCCGGCCCGCACCCCTATCCGGAACTGGTTCGCGACTTTCAAAGCGTGATCGGCAAGGAAGCCCGCGCGCAGATGCTCGCCCGCACCGGCCGCCTTCCCGACCTGCTCGTCGCCGCGATCGGCGGCGGCAGCAACGCGATCGGCCTGTTCCACCCGTTTCTCGACGATGCCGATGTCGCGATGCTCGGCGTCGAAGCGGCGGGCGAAGGGCTGGACAAGAAACACGCCGCGTCCCTCGCGGGCGGCGAACCCGGCATCCTCCACGGCAACAAGACCTATCTGCTGCAGGACGAGGACGGCCAGATCACCGAAGCGCATTCGATCAGCGCCGGACTCGACTATCCCGGCATCGGCCCCGAACATGCCTGGCTCAAGGACATCGGCCGCGTCACCTATACCAGCGTGACCGACACCGAAGCGCTCGACGCATTCCAGCTGCTCTGCCGCACCGAAGGCATCATCCCCGCACTGGAGCCTTCGCACGCGATCGCAGCGGTCGCGGTCAAGGCACGGGAAATGCGCCGCGATCAGGTGATCCTCGCCAACCTCTGCGGCCGCGGCGACAAGGACATCTTCACCGTCGCCGAGGCGCTGGGGGTGGCGATATGAGAATCCTTGGGTGGCTTTTCGCGTCGGCACTTGCTGCAAGCATGGCCATAGGCATTTGGGCATGGTTGTTCACTGAGCGCAGCGACGCGGATTTTATCAGGAATGCTACCGTCGTGAGTATGGCGCTGTTCATGATTGGCTTGGGAGTCGTTGAACATTTTGAGCGCAAGAAGAATGGCTGACCGCCTCGCCACCACCTTCGCCGCCGCCGCGCGCGACCATCGCGCCGCGCTCGTCACCTTCGTCACCGCCGGTGACGGCGACACCGCCGCCATCCTCGACGCGCTCGTCGCGGGCGGGGCCGATGTGATCGAACTCGGCATGCCGTTCACCGATCCGATGGCCGACGGCCCGGCGATTCAGGCGGCGAACCTGCGCAGCCTCGCCGCCGGCACGCGCACGGCCGACGTGCTCGCCATCGCCGCCGCCTTTCGCCAGCGCCACCCGGACACCCCGCTGGTGCTGATGGGCTATGCCAACACCATGACCCGCCCGACGCCAGAAGCCTTCGCGCAAAAGGCGGCGGACGCAGGCGTCGACGGCGCGATCATCGTCGACATTCCGGCCGAGGAAGCGGACGAGATCGCCGCCTTGGCCCCGCACGGCATCGCCACCATCCGCCTCGCCACCCCCACCACCGACGCCGCGCGCCTGCCCGCCGTGCTCAATGGCGCGAGCGGGTTCCTCTACTACGTCTCGGTCGCCGGCATCACCGGCAAGCAGCAGGCGGCACAGGACAGCATCGAAGCCGCCGTCGCCCGGCTCAAGGCCGCAACCGACCTGCCCGTCGCGGTCGGCTTCGGCGTCCGCACGCCCGAGCAAGCCGCCGCGATCGGCCGCGTCGCCGATGGCGTCGTCGTCGGCTCTGCGATCATCGACATCATCGCGGCACAGGGCGCCAATGCCCCCGCCGCCGTCCGTACCTATATCCAATCCCTGTCGGCCGCACTGGCCGCAGCACGCAAGGAAATCGCCGCATGAGCTGGCTCACCCGCGTCCGCAACGCGATCTCGCTCGTCATCCCGAACAAGGCGGAGACGCCCGACAACCTCTGGCACAAGTGCAAGGGCTGCGGGCAGATGGTGTTCGTCAAGGAACTCCAGGAAAACCAGTCGGTCTGCCCGATCTGCGACCATCATGAACGCATCGGCGGCCGCGCGCGGTTCGAGCAACTGTTCGACGCGGGCAGCTACACCGTCCTCCCGAACCCCAAGGTCGCCGAAGACCCGCTCAAGTTCCGCGACCAGAAACCCTACCCCGCCCGCATCAAGGCCGCGCGCGCCAGCACCGGCGAGCAGGACGCGTTCCTCAACGCCAGCGGCACCATCCTCGGCCAGCGCGCGGTGATCGGCGTGCAGGATTTCGCCTTCATGGGCGGATCGATGGGCCAGGCGGTCGGCGAAGCCTTCATCGCCGGGGTCGAGGCCGCGATCGGCGCCCGCGCCCCCTACATCGTCTTCACCGCTAGCGGCGGCGCGCGCATGCAGGAGGGCATCCTGTCGCTGATGCAGATGCCGCGCACCACCGTCGCCATCTCGATGCTCCACGACGCCGGCCTGCCCTATATCGTGGTGCTGACCGACCCGACCTCGGGCGGCGTGATGGCGGCATACGCGATGCTCGGCGACGTCCAGATCGCCGAGCCCAAGGCCACCCTCGCCTTCACCGGCCGCCGCGTGATCGAAAGCACGATCCGCGAAAAGCTCCCCGACGATTTCCAGACCAGCGAATATTATCTCGACCACGGTCTGATCGACATGGTCGTCCACCGCAAGGACCTGCGCGAAAAGCTCGGCGCCCTGATCGGCCTGCTGGTGGAGGAAAAGGCGGCGGCGTGAGGCATTCGTAAAAGCCCTCTCCCCTCCGGGGAGAGGGTTGGGAGAGGGGCAGTGCCACAGACCAACCCCAAGTTACTCGAACGCGCCCGCTCGATGCGCAGCGAGATGACGCAGCCCGAGCGCGAACTCTGGACCGCCCTCCGCGCCAAGCGGCTCGAAGGGGTCAAGTTCACCCGCCAGGTCGTGATCGGCCCCTATATTGCCGACTTTGTCTGCCGCTCGCGCAAGCTCATCATCGAACTCGACGGGGCCACCCACGACGATTCAACGCACGACGACGGGCGCACGGCCTATCTGGAAACGCAAGGCTACCGCGTGATCCGCTTCTGGAACAACGATGTGATGAACAACCTCGATGGCGTCCTGGCCGCCTTGAGCGAAGCCCTCGACACCGCCCCTCTCCCAAACCCTCTCCCCGGAGGGGAGAGGGTTTGATGGACCACGCGACCTCCTCCCACCCCGCCGTCCAACGCCAGCTCGACCGTCTCTGGGCGCTCGGCCCCGGTGCCGATGTGCTCGGCCTCAGCCGCATCACCGCACTGCTCGACCGGATCGGCAACCCGCATCTCAACCTGCCCCCCGTGCTCCATGTCGCGGGGACCAATGGCAAGGGCTCGACCTGCGCCTTCCTGCGCGCCGCGGTCGAGGCCGCGGGCCTCGCCGCGCATGTCTATTCCAGCCCGCATCTGGTCCGCTTCAACGAGCGTATTCGCCTTGGCGGTAAGCTGATCGACGACGCGACCCTCGCCGCCCTGCTCGAACAGGTGCTCGACGCCGGCGGCGACATCGGCGCGAGCTTTTTCGAGGTCACCACCGCCGCCGCCTTCCTCGCCTTCGCCCGCACCCCGGCGGACGCCTGCATCATCGAGGTTGGCCTGGGCGGCCGTCTCGACGCCACCAACGTCATCTCCGCCCCCGCCGCCTGCGCCATCGCCCAGCTCGGCATCGACCATCAGGCGTTCCTCGGCGACACCGCCGAAGCGATTGCGGGCGAAAAGGCGGGCATCGCCAAGCCCGGCGTCCCGCTCGTCACCATGGCCTATGGCGACAGCGTCTCCGCGCGCATCGCGCAGGTCGCCGCCGCCGCGAACGCTCCGGTCCACGCGCGCGGCACCGCATGGGACTTCACCGTCACCCCCGATCGCCTGCTCTACCGCGACGCACAGGGCGAGGTAGAAGCCCCGCTCCCCACCCTCGCCGGCCCGCATCAGCCCGCCAATCTCGCGCTCGCCATCGCCACGCTGCGTCACCAGCGCACGCTGACGATTCCCCACAGCGCCTTCGCCAGCGCCGCCAGCGCCGCGCGCTGGCCCGCGCGGATGCAGCGTCTGACCCCCGGCCCACTCCACGCGCTTCTGCCCGCCGGAGCCGAAATCTGGCTCGACGGCGGCCATAACGAGGCCGCCGCCCAGTCGGTCAGCGCCACGCTGGCGCAGGTCGCAAACGGCCGCCCCGCGCACCTGATCCTCGGCATGTTGTCGAACAAGGACGCGACCGGTCTGCTCGCCCCCCTTCGCCCCGCTCGCGGCCAGCTTCACCGCAGTCCCGGTCCCCGGCCACGCGCATCACGACCCGGCGGACCTCGCCGCCACCGCCCGCGCGCTCGGCATCCCCAGCACCGCGACCGCACCCGACGTTCCGACGGCACTCGCCAGCATTCAGGCGGCGGCCCCGCTCGTCCTTATCCTCGGCTCGCTCTACCTGGCGGGCGAAGTGCTCCGGGAAAACGACGAACTCCCCGACTGACCCTTATTGCGATTGACTATCAATAGAAGGATGGCAGACTGGCACTCCAGAGCAAGGAGTCGCCCCGTTGCGCCATTCATCCCCCCGCCCCCCTCACCGCCGCCACTCTCGGCAACGCCCTCCCCCGCGTCCAGCCCGAAGACCCCGCCGCGCGCCTGTTGCTGTTCGGCGTGCGTCAGCTCGGCGCACAGGGCCTCAATGACGCGGCCACCGCCCATGCCTTCATCACCGCCTTCGGCAAGGGATTCCGCGGCCCGCTGCTGCTGCTGCGCGCGCTGATGGCAGAGATGTCGGCCGCCAGCGCCGGCCCGATCCAGATCGCGCCCTGGTGCTGTGCGCGCATGACCGCGTCCGAAGGCGCGCTGATCGAAGTGATCGCCAGCATCGAGCGCGATAGCGAACGCGCCCGCCTCCTCCTCTCCGACCTGCTCGGCATCCGCCGCGTGGACGGCGTGCTGGCGACCGCCAACGCCCTCGCCAACGCCTTCGCCGACGCCGGGATGCCGGTAGAGGTTTAGGTCACGCCCGACCGCGCCTTGCGCACACTTTCGACGACAAATCCCTTGCGCCACAACAGCCACAGCAATGCCATGCCGGGCAACGCGACGAGCGTGGTGAGGAGCCAGAAGCCCGTCCAGCCCAGCGCATCGGCCGCGATGCCCGCCGGACCTCGAGAGCCAAGTCCGGCCGACGCCCGCAAGCGACGAGAGCAGGGCATATTGGGTCGCGGTATAGGCCAGGTTGGACAGACCGGAGAGGTACGTCACGAACACCGTCAGCCCCATTCCGCTGGTCACCTGTTCGGTCGCGACGGCGATGGTCAGCCAGGTCACGTCATGCCCACGGCTGGCGAGCATCGCAAATGTCAGATTGCTCACCATCATGAGCACGCCCGACACGAACAGCGAGCGACCGAGCCCCAACCATGCCATCAGTGGCGCGGCGAGCGCGGTGCCGACGATCAACCCCCAAAAGCCGACGACCTTGTTGATCGCCACAAACTCGGTATCGGTAAAGCCGAGCTCGACGATCATCGGGTTCAGCATCACCTGCCCCATCGCGTCGCCCAGCTTGTAGATCAGCACGAACAACAGGATCAGCACCGCGCCCTTGCGTCCGAAAAACTCGCGAAACGGGCCGACCAGCGTCTCCTGGAGCCACCCGCCGATGCTCTGGCGCGCCTTGTCCCGCATCACCGCCTCGTGCAGCCCCGGCCCGGCCCAGAACGCGGCGATGATCCCCGGCACGATGCACAGTCCGGTCAGACCATAAGCGGCCGCCCAGCCAAGGTTGAATCCCTCCGACGATGCAAGCGCGATCGTTCCCACGCCCGCCGCGAACGCGCCCAGCCTGTATCCGAACTGGTTGTTCGCGGTGCCGTGCGACAATTGCTCGTCGGGCAGGATTTCGATGCGATAGGCGTCGATCACGATATCCTGCGTCGCCCCGAGGAACGCCACGACGATCGCCCAGAAGGCGAACGGCCCCATATTGCCGTCGCGCGGATCGCTCGCGCCCAGCATCCAGACCGCACCGAACAACAGCGCCATGATCAGGAACAGCCAGGCCCGCCGCTGCCCGAAAAGATCCGAGAGCAGGGGCAAGCGGATCCGATCGATCAGCGGCGCCCACAAGAATTTGAGCGTATAGGGGTCGTCAGCCCGACTGCGAAGCCGATCGTCTTCTTGTCGATCCCGACCTTCGCCAGCCAGAACGTCATCGTGCCGAGCAGCAGCGCAAGCGGAAATCCGCTCGAAATCCCCAGCAGCAGCGCGGCGAGCGGGCGCGGCTTCACATAGGGCAGCATGACCTCGCCAATGCTGCGCTTGCGCGCCTCCACCCCTGCTTCCAATCCCCCGCGTCGCTCATCCAAATCCTCCCTAGGTCGGGCGACCCTAGCGACAAATTCGACGCTGCAAAGCCCGGCGAAGGATTATTGCGCGGCGGGCTGGAACAGGCGCAGGGCGGATGGAATGCGCTTGGGGCTTTTCCCTTCGGTCAGCGCCTCGCAAATGTCGATCGCGGCGATCAGGTCACGCTGCTTGTACGGCTTCGTCAGGCAGCCAAGACCGACCGCCTCGATCTCGTCGGGATTGCGGCCCGTGACGATCAGAACGGGGATATTCTCGGCGCAGGCGGCATGGGCGACATCCGCGCCGCTCCCATCGCTCAGGCCCAGATCGACCAGCACGATATCCGGCTTGTCCGGCGCAATGATGTACCCAATCGCCTCGCCTACCGAATCGGTCGTGGCAACGACGGTAAAGCCTTCTTCCGACAGGAAATGTTCGGTGTCGAACGCCACCAGCGGCTCGTCCTCGACGATCAGCACCCGAACGATCCGCCGCTTCTTCTTCCCGAACACGCTGCACCCACCCGAATGTTACGGTTGCCAAACGCATTGAACGCTTTCGGGTTCGTCCGCGCACAAGAATTTTGCGCCCCGGCCCAACCCGCTGTATCGCGCGCCAATGTCCCCCTCATCCACCAATGAACCTGAACGGCAACCAGCCAAATCCGGTGAGCGTATCGCCAAGCTGCTCGCCCGTGCCGGAATCGCGTCACGCCGCGAAATCGAACGCATGATCGCTGATGGCCGCATCGCGCTCGACGGTCAGGTCCTGACCACCCCCGCAACCGTGCTGACCTCGCTCCATGGCGTCACCGTCGATGGCAACCCGGTTGCCGCCCCCGCCCCCGCACGCCTGTTCCGCTTCCACAAGCCCGCCGGGCTGCTCACCACCGAACGCGACCCCGCCGGTCGCCCGACCATCTACAGCAAGCTGCCCAAGGGGCTCCCCGGCTGATGCCGGTCGGCCGCCTCGATCTCGCGACCGAGGGGCTGTTGCTGATGACCACCGATGGCGAGCTCAAGCGCCAGCTCGAACTCCCCGCAACCGGGGTCGAGCGCAGCTATCGCGCTCGCGCCTATGGCCAGGTCAGCCAGGAGCAGCTGGAAGAGCTGATGTTGGGTGTCGAGATCGACGGCGTCCGCTATGGCTCGATCAACGCCAATCTCGAACGCCGCACCGGCGCGAATGTGTGGATCGAACTGACCCTGACCGAGGGCAAGAACCGCGAAGTCCGCCGCGTCCTCGAACATCTCGGGCTCAAGGTCAGCCGCCTGATCCGCACCCGCTACGGCCCCTTCCACCTCGGCGACATGCCCATCGGAGGAGTGGACGAGATTCGCCAGCATGATCTGGTGGTGTTCCGCAACACGCTGACCGGACCCGGCGGCGGCAAGGCGGCGTCGAACCTGCAATTGTCGGGCAAGCCCAAGGCGGTGGACGCCGACCCAGAGGAAACGCCCGCTGCACCCACTGCCGCGCTCCCGACCAACCGCGCCGAACGCCGCAAGATCGTCGCGCAGGCCCCCGCCAACGCTCGGGAGCCCGAGGCTTATAAACCCGCGCGTCCGCAGCGCTCCGCAGCGGAAAAGAAAGGTCCCGAGAAGTTCGGCGTGGCCCAGCGCCGCCGTCATCAGGCCAGGACCCAACGTCAATCCAACCCCGCCCCGTTCGGCGACGGCCAAGGGGAAGGGCAGCGCCGACAGCGGCCCGATGCAGCTGCAGGTGCTACACGGCCCCCGCGCCCGGACTCCTCCGGTCGAACCGCTCCCCGAAAGGGAAGCCGTTCAGCAAAACGCCCGCCGCGCGTCACGCCCAGCATGACGACGACGCCGGCCCGTTGCTCGACCGGCCCAAGCGCGCCTACCGCCCCAATGACCGCCGCCCCGGTGCGGCTCCCGGCAACCGCCCGCCCGCCGGCAAGGGCGGACCGCCCAAGCCCCCCGCGCGGTACGCCCGCGCCCGGCAAGCGAGGCCCGCGCAAATGAGAATCATCGCCGGCACCTGGCGCGGCCGCCCGCTGGTCGCGCCCAAGGGCGACGCCACCCGCCCCACCGCCGACCGCACGCGTGAGGCGCTGTTCTCGATGCTCACCAGCCGCGTCGGCAGTTTCGAGGGGCTGGCCGTCGCCGACCTGTTCGCCGGTTCGGGTGCACTTGGCCTCGAGGCCCTGTCACGCGGTGCCGCGTCGTGCCTGTTCGTCGAACAGGACCGCGCCGCGCTCGACGCGCTGCGCACCAATGCCGAAAAGCTCGGCATCCGTCCCGACATCCGCGCCAGCTCGGTAATGGGGCTCGGCCCCGCACCCAAGCCGCTCGACCTGATCATGATGGACCCGCCCTATGGCACCGGCGCGGGATCTGTCGCGCTCGACAAGCTCGCCCGCCTCGGCTGGACCGGTCCCGCCACCTGGATCAGCATCGAAACCGCCAAGGCCGAAAGTGTCGACGTCGCCGGTTTCATCACCGATACGGAGCGGGTTCACGGCAAGGCCAAGCTGACGATCTTGCGGCCCGCCTAGGCTTTCGAGCGCATCGCCACCAGTGCCACAAGGCTCACCGCCGCAGCCCCGCTCAGATACCAGCCCACCGGGGCGAGCCCGTAGCTCATCGCCAGCTTCTGCGCGATCACCGGGGTCAGCCCGCCGCCGATCACTCCCGCCACGTTGAACGCCATTGACACGCCGGTATAGCGCACCCGCGCGGGAAACAGGTCGGTCAGCCATGCGCTGAGCGGCCCATAGACAAACCCCATCAGGAACAGGATCCCCGACAGGAACACCAGCACCCCGGCAATTCCGCCCGCCATCAGCGGCGCCATCACGAACCCCGCGCCGACCACCGCGACGCACCCGCCCGCAAGCACGCGGCGCGGGTCGAGCTTCGCGTCGGCCAGCCACGCGGCGAGATAGATGCCCAGCGCCATGAACAGGATCGCGACCAGCTGGCACCCCAGGAACGTCTGCATTGAATAGCCCAGCGTCTTGGTCCCCCAGCCGAGCAGGAACGCCGTCGCAACGTAATAGGCCGCAAAGCACGCGATCGCCCCCACCGTGCCCGCCAGCAACGTCGCGCCATGCTTTTCGATCAACTCGCCCAGCGGCACCCGCGGCGGCGGCGCTTCGGCGAGGCACGCCTTGAACTCGGGCGTCTCGCCCAGCTTGAGGCGCACCCACAGCCCGACCAGCACCAGTGCCGCCGACAGCGCAAACGGAATGCGCCAGCCCCATTCGGCGAACTGCGCCGGAGTCATCCAGCTCAACAGCAGCAGAAACAGCCCATTCGCGGCGATGAACCCAGCCGGCGCGCCCATCTGCGGCGCACAGCCATAGCGTGCGCGCCAGCCCGGCGGCGCATTCTCCACCGCCAGCAACGCCGCCCCGCCCCATTCGCCACCCAGGCCGAACCCCTGCCCGAAGCGCAGCACGCACAAGGCCAGCGGCGCGACGACCCCTGCGGTCGCATAGGTCGGCAGGAACGCCACCAATGTCGTGGAAAGCCCCATCGTCAGCAGTGACGCGACCAGGGTCGCCTTGCGCCCGATCCGGTCGCCATAATGGCCAAACACCGCTGCACCCAATGGCCGCGCGAAAAACGCCACGCCCAATGTCGCGAAGCTCAGCATCTGCTGAACCCCGGCATCGCTCTTGGGAAAGAAGATCTGCCCGAACACCAGCGCCGCGGCGGTCGCGTAGATATAGAAATCGTAGAACTCGATCCCCGTCCCCACGAAACTCGCCCACAGCGCGCGCCGTCGCCGCGTCCGGTCAGCGTCCATCCGTCCCTCCCAAATTCAGCGCCCCCGGCGCCGCTTATTTCTTCGCGTCCTCAAAGCATGTGGTGCGCGTCACCTGCACCACCTTGCCGTCCTTGTCCTTGATCTCGTTCCGCCCCTCGACGCACGGCTTTTGCTCAGGCTGCTGCTCCTGAAACCCGCCCGTGCGCCACCCGACATACAGCCCCACCAGCGCCAATGCCGCGATCAGCACCAGCCTGCGTCTGTCGAACCGCTTGCGATATTTCTCGAACATCGCGCATCCCTGCCTCACTCCGCGCCGCCCGGCAACTCCCCACGCAATCGCGCTTGCCCCGACTCGCTCCGTTCCCTACCTGTTCGCAATGTCCGTACCCCAGCCTTCCGCCGACGATCCCCCTATCTGCGTGGCCTCAACGCGCCGCAGCGTGAAGCGGTGCTCACCGTCGACGGCCCCGTCCTCGTCCTCGCCGGCGCCGGCACGGGCAAGACCGCCGCGCTCACCGCGCGCCTCGCCCACCTGCTCTGGACCCGCCGCGCCTATCCGTCGGAGATCCTGTCGGTCACCTTCACGAACAAGGCCGCGCGCGAGATGCGGGAGCGCGTCCGCCACCATGTCGGCGACGCGGTCGAGGGGATGCCCTGGCTCGGCACCTTTCACGCGATCGGCGCGAAGATGCTGCGCCGCCACGCCGAGCTGGTCGGGCTGCAGAGCAACTTCACCATCCTCGACACCGACGACCAGCTGCGCCTGCTCAAGCAGCTCATCGTCGCCAACGACCTCGACGAAAAGCGCTGGCCCGCGCGCCAGCTCGGCGGCCTGATCGACGGGTGGAAGAACAAGGGCCTGACCCCCGACATGCTCGACGCGGGCGAGTCCGAGCATTTCGCCAACGGCAAGGGCCAGTCGCTCTACCAGCAGTACCAGGACCGCCTGCGCGCGCTCAACGCCTGCGATTTCGGCGACCTGCTGCTCCACATGCTCACCATCCTGCGCACCCACCGCGACGTGCTGCAGCAATACCAACAGCGCTTCCGCTACATCATGGTGGACGAGTATCAGGACACCAACAGCGTCCAGTATCTCTGGCTCCGCCTGCTCGCGCAGGAGCGCAAGAATATCTGCTGCGTCGGCGACGACGACCAGTCGATCTACAGCTGGCGCGGCGCGCAGGTCGAAAACATCCTGAAGTTCGAAAAGGACTTCCCCGGCGCCAAGGTCATCCGCCTCGAACAGAATTACCGCTCCACCCCCCATATCCTCGCCGCCGCCGGCGCGGTGATCGCCAACAATAGCGGCCGCCTCGGCAAGGAATTGTGGACCGAGATCGATGCGGGCGAAAAGGTCCGCGTCATCGGCGTGTGGGACGGCCCGGAAGAAGCGCGCCGCGTCGGTGAGGACATCGAAAGCGCCCGCATCCGCACCGGCAAGAGCCTCGACGATTTCGCTATCCTCGTCCGGGCCCAGCACCAGACGCGCGAGTTCGAAGACCGCTTCATTGCCATCGGCCTGCCCTATCGCATCGTCGGCGGCTTCCGCTTCTACGAACGCGCCGAAATCCGCGACGCGCTCGCCTATCTCCGCCTCGTCCACCAGCCCGCCGACGACCTCGCCTTCGAACGCATCGTCAACGTCCCCAAGCGCGGCCTGGGCGACAAGGCGATCGCGAAGATCCACATGCTCGCCCGCGCCGAGGGCATCCCGCTCCTGACCGCCGCCGCGCGCATCCTCGACACCGACGAGCTGACGCCGCAGGCCCGCCGCGCGCTCGGCAGCTTCGTCGGCGACGTCGCCCGCTGGAGCCAGATGCTCCGCGCGCCCGTGCCCACGGAGGGTGAGGCGCTGCCCGAAACCCGCATCGGCCAGCTGCCCCACACCGAACTCGCCCAGATCATCCTCGACGAAAGCGGCTACACCGCGATGTGGCAGGCGGACCGCACCGCCGAAGCCGCCGGCCGCCTCGAAAACCTCTCAGAACTCGTCCGCGCGATGGAGGAGTATGAAACGCTCGGCGCGTTCCTCGAACATGTCAGCCTCGTCATGGATAACGAGAATAACGCCGACGAGCCCAAGGTCACGATCATGACCATCCACGCGGCCAAGGGGCTGGAATTCGACACCGTCTTCCTCGCCGGGTGGGAGGAAGGCCTGTTCCCCAGCCAGCGCGCGCTCGACGAAGGCGGCCTCGCCAGCCTCGAGGAGGAACGCCGCCTCGCCTATGTCGCGATCACCCGCGCCCGCCGCCAGGCGACGATCCTCCACGCCGCCAACCGCCGCATCTACGGCCAATGGACCAGCTCCATCCCCAGCCGCTTCGTCGGCGAGCTACCCAAGGCGCATGTCGACGAGGAATCGACCCTATCCGGCGGCGCGAGCCTGTGGCGCGCCAACTGGAGCGAACACGCCGACCCCTTCGCTGACGTAGGCCGAGGCACCGGCCGCGGCCCCGGCTGGCAACGCGCCGCCGCCCCCAGCTCCAGCTTCACCACCGCCCCCAAACGCGTCGTCGAAAACCGCGGTAGCGCGGTGAGCCTCGGCAACAAGGGCCGCGACGACCTCTCGCTCGGCATGCGCGTTTTCCATCAGAAATTCGGCTATGGCGAAATCGTCGAGATCGAAGGCAACAAGCTGGAGATCGAGTTCGAGGCCGCCGGGCGGAAGCGGGTGATGGATAGTTTTGTGAGTTTAGGGTGAACTATGCCCGAAGAACAGTATCTTGTCCGACCAGATTTATCCGCCCTGCCTTACCCTGATCCCGATAAATTCTACCAATTTTGGCGACATCCGTAGATTCGATAAGCCCCTTCTCTCGAAGACTGCGCAATAAGGCTTCAACTCTTTTTTTAGGAAATGTGCCAGTCACATTGGATAGCCGTTCAAGCAGAAAGAAGCGCTGTGCAATATCCAGCGGCTTGCTCAGTTCATGTTGAGGAAAAAAATGCCTGATCGCAGCCGGAAGGCCAATAACACCTCGCTCATATCTCACAGAACAGAGATACAAATCTAGAATTGCGGACTTTGAGAACATCCTGTTGACCCAAGGCGCAATTATCCATTCAACTATTTTACGCGATATAGGCCGCTCTATCGACTTGAGAAAATTAGATCGTACAAGTTGATGATGAATTGTCGATGCACCACTCCGAGTCCCATAACGCACTCTGCGATATAGAGCAGCAGCAGCAGCTTTGATACTGTTTCCATTATGCTCAAAGTGCCTCTTATCCTCGATGAAAACTAGCATCGCATGGTATTTTGTTAAATCGATTCCCAACCGACCCGCTTCGAAAACGGACAATCTCATGCGATACAGCACATGGCCAATTCGCTCCTTCAGACGAGAGCCAACCAGCCACGCTACCTTTCTACCAAGATAAAGCCGAGTATTCTCGTAATCTTCGCGGAGCGACCATCGATACAATGTGAGCAACAGCACTAATGTGAAGCTAGCCAACGCCGCCGCGACCTTCGTTTCTGAAACAAGCACCTGCCCCCCTAGGGTCGGGACTCATAACCACCATGTGACGGCTGCGGCGAGGTAGATGGCGCTGAGGAAGTTGGTGGCGAGCTTGTCGTAGCGGGTGGCGATGCGGCGATAATCCTTGAGGCGGCAGAACATGCGCTCGACGGCGTTGCGGCCCTTGTAGAGCGTCTTGGAGAAGCAGCTTTTCCAGCGGCGGTTCGTCTTGAGAGGGATGTTCGGAACGGCACCCTGCCGCTCGATCAGGTCGCGGATCGCATTGCTGTCGTAAGCCTTGTCCGCGAGCACGATGGTGCGCGGCGCGAGATCATCGAGCAACACATCGGCTGCGCGGCAGTCGGCGACCTGGCCACCGGTCAGCAGGAAGCGGAGCGGCCGACCTTCGCCGTCGGTGAGCGCGTGGAGCTTGCTGTTGCGGCCGCCCCGGCTGATCCCGATCGCCTGGACGAGCGCCCCCCTTTTCCACCGCCCGCGGAGCGGTGCGCCTTCATATGCGTGCTGTCGATCAGGACCTCGGCGGGCGGCCCGCCTGCTGCCGCGAGCGTGACGAACAGCTCCTGCCACACACCCTTTGCCGCCCAGCGCACGAACCGGTTGTAGAGCGTCTTCCTCGGCCCGTAGCAGGCCGGCGCGTCGACCCAGCGCCCGCCCGACTTCACCACATGAATGATGCCGCTGATCACCCGCCGATCATCGACCCGCGCCACACCGCGCACCTTGTCCGGCAGCAGCGGACGCAGCCGCTCGAACTGGGCTTCACTCAACCAAAACTCGCTCAAATCCACGCTCCTGCTGGCGCAGCGCATGAATCACATCCCAGCCGCCAAGGGAATCCCGTTTATGGGTCCCGACCCTAGGGTCGGGACTCATAACCACCATGTGACGGCTGCGGCGAGGTAGATGGCGCTGAGGAAGTTGGTGGCGAGCTTGTCGTAGCGGGTGGCGATGCGGCGATAATCCTTGAGGCGGCAGAACATGCGCTCGACGGCGTTGCGGCCCTTGTAGAGCGTCTTGGAGAAGCAGCTTTTCCAGCGGCGGTTCGTCTTGGAGGGGATGTTCGGAACGGCACCCTGCCGCTCGATCAGGTCGCGGATCGCATTGCTGTCGTAAGCCTTGTCCGCGAGCACGATGGTGCGCGGCGCGAGATCATCGAGCAACACATCGGCTGCGCGGCAGTCGGCGACCTGGCCACCGGTCAGCAGGAAGCGGAGCGGCCGACCTTCGCCGTCGGTGAGCGCGTGGAGCTTGCTGTTGCGGCCGCCCCGGCTGATCCCGATCGCCTGGACGAGCGCCCCCCTTTTCCACCGCCCGCGGAGCGGTGCGCCTTCATATGCGTGCTGTCGATCAGGACCTCGGCGGGCGGCCCGCCTGCTGCCGCGAGCGTGACGAACAGCTCCTGCCACACACCCTTTGCCGCCCAGCGCACGAACCGGTTGTAGAGCGTCTTCCTCGGCCCGTAGCAGGCCGGCGCGTCGACCCAGCGCCCGCCCGACTTCACCACATGAATGATGCCGCTGATCACCCGCCGATCATCGACCCGCGCCACACCGCGCACCTTGTCCGGCAGCAGCGGACGCAGCCGCTCGAACTGGGCTTCACTCAACCAAAACTCGCTCAAATCCACGCTCCTGCTGGCGCAGCGCATGAATCACATCCCAGCCGCCAAGGGAATCCCGTTTATGGGTCCCGACCCTAGAAACCAAGTTGGACTACCAGGAAACGCTACGCGAAATGCGGTGAATACCACCCCCTGCCCTGCCGCTGCCAACAACGCCACCGATAGGGTTGGAATTGCTTGTAGGGACGTCCAGCCAGGGAACATATGGATGGCAAAGGGCTCGTTCGCTCCCTCAAGTCGATCGGCTGGGAGCACTGTTTCAATGCTCCCATAATCCAATCCTAGGGTCGGGACTCATAACCACCATGTGACGGCTGCGGCGAGGTAGATGGCGCTGAGGAAGTTGGTGGCGAGCTTGTCGTAGCGGGTGGCGATGCGGCGATAATCCTTGAGGCGGCAGAACATGCGCTCGACGGCGTTGCGGCCCTTGTAGAGCGTCTTGGAGAAGCAGCTTTTCCAGCGGCGGTTCGTCTTGGAGGGGATGTTCGGAACGGCACCCTGCCGCTCGATCAGGTCGCGGATCGCATTGCTGTCGTAAGCCTTGTCCGCGAGCACGATGGTGCGCGGCGCGAGATCATCGAGCAACACATCGGCTGCGCGGCAGTCGGCGACCTGGCCACCGGTCAGCAGGAAGCGGAGCGGCCGACCTTCGCCGTCGGTGAGCGCGTGGAGCTTGCTGTTGCGGCCGCCCCGGCTGATCCCGATCGCCTGGACGAGCGCCCCCCTTTTCCACCGCCCGCGGAGCGGTGCGCCTTCATATGCGTGCTGTCGATCAGGACCTCGGCGGGCGGCCCGCCTGCTGCCGCGAGCGTGACGAACAGCTCCTGCCACACACCCTTTGCCGCCCAGCGCACGAACCGGTTGTAGAGCGTCTTCCTCGGCCCGTAGCAGGCCGGCGCGTCGACCCAGCGCCCGCCCGACTTCACCACATGAATGATGCCGCTGATCACCCGCCGATCATCGACCCGCGCCACACCGCGCACCTTGTCCGGCAGCAGCGGACGCAGCCGCTCGAACTGGGCTTCACTCAACCAAAACTCGCTCAAATCCACGCTCCTGCTGGCGCAGCGCATGAATCACATCCCAGCCGCCAAGGGAATCCCGTTTATGGGTCCCGACCCTAACAGGCGCCTGAGCACGATTATCTTCCGTGCGGCATAGACTGCCGACCGCTGCAAAAGCGCGAAATATCGCACCGTGATACTTGAAACGGTCAGAAGCATCAGTGAGATCACAATCTCGGCGTTGGTGCCTAACTTAGTCGCCATGTTTTGTAGGCTGGCCAAATTTCCCGTAGATCCCACAATAGTGATCAAGGTTCCGCTGAAAAACAGCGCAAGCCCTGCCGCAGCGGTGAGGCTTCTCTGGTCGGCTTGTAGTGCCGTGGCGGCGAGTTCATATTCTTTGATCCCAACCTCAGCACGATCATTGTCGAGCTTATAGGTTGGGAAGTATTGTTGCGCGGCTTGCAAGTGCGACGGACCCATGGATGCACTGTGGCGCGCATCTATTCACGTAGCAAGGTGACACGAGCGAACGGAACAAGCGCTTGCCGTTTATCGGCACGCCATAGCCCCCTCGACAACCGATGTGGACAAACCACAAACAAACCCCTTTCCGGCGTCTATCCCCTTTGGACATGTAGGAGCAAATGTAGTAACGCACCACCATGCCGGAAGCGAGTCGGCGTGATGGGGGAGGTATGCGTCCAGCGATCATTACAGGCCTGTCGTCGGTGGCCTTCGCCATTGGCGGGTGGGTATTGCCGATGAGATACCCGAACCTTCAACCTTGGGTGGCGGATGCTCTATTGTGGGCCGCCGCCGCCATGCTTTTTATAGCTGTTATTTTGTGGCTCTGGGGACTTCGAAAGCCGAATTCATCGCCGACGATGCCAGGGTCTTCCGGCCCCAACTCGCCGATCATAACCGGAAATGATAATACTCTCGCTATCGGCGAAGGAGCGAGGATCATGGGCGACGACAATCGCAAGGGCAACTTTGCCGGCAATAACTTTGGCACGCAAAATTATCACGAAGCGCCGCCGCAGCGAAGTGTCGGATCTACGTTCGCTCAAATGTTGGCATCTGCTCCCGCGCCCGTCCCCGTCCGAACCCGGTCATTTGGCACAGAACACGAAAAGAAGGTGCTCGAATCGTCGATTAACGCGGCGTTTCAGGAGCTAGGGTTCGAGGCTGGTTCGCAGGGTATGTTTGGAGGCGGCGAGACCTTTGTTGGCGTTCGTGTGAACCCCGCAGAGAACCAGCAATCAATAGATTTTGCCACAGTCATCGCGAACGCGCTGTCCGCATCGGGCCTTGAAGGCGTCGACCTGAGGGCCGGCAATCCAGCATGGTCGACCCAAAGTTTCGTGCGTATTGAGATTGGAGAGAATGGTGCCTGACAACCCCAACACCCGCTTCGACCGCCTCCTAGACGCGATGGCCCACGGTCACGCGCCTGTTACCGGGCGAAAGAAAACATCAGACGATCAAGCATCAGGTGAGGCGTCTGACGCATGTTCCAGCGATACTCGAACTCGCCCAGATACTTCGGAAGGTGACGACCGCTGACGTGAATATGCGTGCCGTTGATGCCGCGCTTTAGCTGCGCCCAAAAGCCCTCGATTGCGTTCACGGTCGCGCCGGTCTTGCGGCAAACATACTGGTCAAGCGAGTGGTTCACGGTGGCGTGCTGATAGCCCATCGTGCCAACGCCGCCATAGCCCAGCCAATCGTCGGTATGGACCTTGCTGGGGCGCTTCACGGTCGCGCGGATGATCGGAAGCAGGGTGCCGCTCTTGCGGTCGGGAACAACGTGCGTGACCAGATCGCCGCCATGCTCAAGCATCCCGAACACGACCGTCTTGTTTGACGCGCCAGCATCGCGCTTGTCCTTGGCGCTCTGATAGCCACCGATGAACGTTTCATCGACTTGGACCGTGCGGCCTAGACCGCCAATCGGGGCGCTGCCGTCAACCGCGCCCATGTATTCGCGGATCATGTGGCACATGCGCCATGCCGTCTTGTAGGTCACTCCCAGCTGACGCTCGACTTCCTTCGCCGCGACACCGTTCCGCGATGCGCAGAACTGGAACATGACGAAGAACCAGTCCCGCAGCGGGGTGCGGGTGCGGTCGAACGGCGTGCCAGCGGTCGGATAGACCTGATAGGCGCACCACTGACACTGATACGAACGGCGAGCCTTTACGCGGGTGAACTTCGCGGGGCGGTCGCAACCGGGGCAAGCGAAGTCGGTGCCGTAGCGAACCTGAAACAGGTGATCCAGGCACGCATCTTCGGTCGGGAAGCGGTCCTGAAACTGACGGAGCGTTGGGGCTTTGTTCGACATAGGGATTGTATGCCACAAAGCCTTACATGTCGCAAGGGGATAAGCGCCCCCTTTCCTACAAGCCCCATCCCAGCACATAAACTGGTGGATGAACGACTCACCCACCCCGCCCGCCGCGTCTGACGAGGATGAAGCCATCCTCGCCTTCACGCCCGCCCCCAATTGTGGCCGCGCCGATGGCTGGACTGCGCGCCGACAAACCGACTTCATCCACGCCCTCGCCGTCATGGGCACCGTCACCCGCGCCTGCAAAGCGGTCGGGATGAGCCGCCAGACAGCCTACAAATTGCGCGAGCGGCCCGAGGCGGCCGACTTCGCCCGCGCGTGGGATGCGGCACTAATGATGGGCTATGACCGCATGTTCAGCATGGCGATGGACCGCGCGCTCAATGGCGTCACCCGCCGCGTTACTATCGCGGGCGTGAGATCGGCACGATCACCCGCCCCGATTTCCGCATGGCGATGGCGGCGCTCGCCGAACCTCCCAAACCGCCGCAGCGCCATCGCAAACTGACAGAATGAAGCGCGTTGCGCGGAACTTCGTCAGTTTCGCGACGCCGCGACGCCCCGCTCCACGCGCACCGCGCCGACCGCCCACAACGCCCACGCGATAATCAACGGCTGCGCCAGCAACCGCGGCACATGATACCACGCCGACAGCCCCGTCCCGCTCCCGCCCAGCCACGCCAGGTCGATCATCGCGTGCTTCACATTGGCCGGCCACACGCACAGCGCATAGAGCGCCAGCGCCCAACCCGCCGCCAGCCGCCACCGCCGGGTGATCAGCGCGGCGGCACAGATCAGTTCTGCCGCGCCGGTAGTCAGCACCCACTCGCGCGCGTCCCACGGCACCCATGCCGGCACGATCCGCGCCATCGCATCGGTGAACAGGAAATGCGCCACCCCTGCCGTCGCATAGAAGATCGCGAGCAGCCACCGCCCGATCCGCCGCCCCCGCGTCTCCGGCAGCTCCGCCATCGCCTACAGCTTGGCGGCGGCTTCGATGATCGGCACGAACTTCGCGGCGGTCAGGCTCGCCCCGCCGACCAGCGCGCCGTCGACATTGTCCACCGCCAGGATCTCGCCTGCATTCGAACCCGTAACCGACCCGCCATACAGGATACGAATACCCTCGGCCTTCTCCGTCCCGACCATCATGCCCAGCTTGGCGCGGGCGATGGCGTGGATCAGCTCGATTTCCTCCAGCGTCGGGGTCCGCCCGGTCCCGATCGCCCAGCGCGGTTCATAGGCCAGCGTGAACCAGCTGCCGTCGGCATCCTCGGGCACCGATTTCTCGATCTGCGCCTGCACCACCCGCTCGGCGCGACCGGCATTGCGTTCCGCCTCGGTCTCCCCAACGCAGAGGATTACGTTCAGGCCATGGCGATGCGCCGCCGCCGCCTTGGCCCAGGCGTCGTGGCTGGTCTCGTTCTGGTCCGCCCGCCGCTCGCTATGCCCGACGATGGTCAGCGTGGCGCCGGCATCCTTCAGCATCGGGGCAGAGATGCATCCGGTATGCGCACCGCTGTCATTCTCATGACAATCCTGCCCGCCGATCGGCATGCCGCCTGCCACTGCCACTGCCCGGGCGATCAGCGTCGCCGGTGGGCACAAGGCGACATCAACGCCGGAATGGGCAGCCGCCGCTTCGGCAATCGCCGCCACTTCGCCCAACGAATCGGTGACGCCGTTCATCTTCCAGTTGCCCGCCACCAGCTTGCGCCGCATCCCGCTTCCCCTGTTGTCCATTATCGGACAAGCCCGATAGGCGGCGATCCCACGCCGCACAAGCATCTTGCCCGCCACCGCTGCCGTTGTCGCTTGATGCCAATGCCCCTGCCCCCTAAAGCGAGGCCAATCTTTCCCATTTCAGCGGGTTTCCATGCTCACCAACTTCCGCCGCGTCATTTTCTCGACCCCCGGCAAGATCGTTGCCCTGCTGCTGCTGGTGGCGCTCGGCGTCGGCTTTGCGATGATGGACGTCCAGAATCTTGGCGTCGGCGGCCCGTCGTCCAGCGGCCCGCTGGTTCAGGTTGGCAACAAGAAGCTGACGCAGCAGGAGCTTCAGGACCGCCTCCGCAACGCATTGGAGCGGGTGCGGCAGCAACAGCCGATGCTCGACATGGCGCAGTTCGTCCGTACCGGCGGGTTCGAACAAGTGCTGAACCAGGTCATCGACGGTATGGCGCTGGAGGAATATGCGACGCAGCAGGGCATGGCGGTGTCCCCCGCCGCAATCGACGGCCAGATCGCGTCGATCCCCGCCTTTCAGGGCTTCGACGGCAAGTTCAGCCAGCAGCGCTTCGACCAGCTCCTGGCGGAACAGCGGCTGACCGCAGAGCAGGTGCGGGCCGATATCCGTCGCGAAACGCTGGTTCAGTGGCTCATCAGCCCGATCGCGAACCCCGGCCCGGTTCCGGTCGAACTCGCGCTGCCCTATGCCTCGCTGATGCTGGAGCGGCGCAAGGGTTCGGTCGGCTATGTCCCAATCGGCGCGATTGCCCCCGGCAACCCGCCGACCGACGCCGAACTTCAGGCATATTACCAGAAGAACTCGGGCCGCTACACGCTGCCCGAACGCCGCGTGGTGCGCTACGCCGTGGTCGATCCCGCCCAGTTTGCGGAAAGCGCCAAAGCGACCGAGGCGGAGATCGCCGCCGAATACCGGAAGAATGCTGCGCAATATGCCGCCAGCACCCGCCGCAACCTTGCCCAGATCATCGTTGCCGACGAAAACGCCGCGAAGGGCATCGCTGCAAAGGTGAAGGGCGGCGCGTCGATGGTCGATGCCGCCAAGGCTGCTGGCCTGCAGGCATCGACCATCCCGAATGCCGAGAAGGCAGCCTTTGCCCGCGCCAGCAGCACCGCGATCGCGGACGCCGCCTTTGCCGGGGCTCAGGGCACTGTGGTCGGCCCGCTCCGCTCGCCGCTCGGCTGGCATATCGTCCGGGTCGAGGGGATCGAGCAGGTCGCGGGCAAGTCGCTGGACTCGGTCCGGGGCGAACTCGCAGAAGCGATCACCAAGACGAAGCTGGAGACCGCGCTGGCCGATCTGCGCGCCAAGATCGATGGCGAGATCGCCGACAATTCGACCTTTGACGAGCTCGTCGCCAGTTCAAAGCTGACCGCGCAGACCAGCGCGCCGCTGTTCGCCGATGGGCGCGCGGCCGTCGCCGACGAAGCCGCACCCGATCCCATGCTCGCGCAGATCGCCCAGGCCGGCTTCAGCATGGAGCCGAGCGACGACCCCCAGCTGATCCCGGTCGGCACCGATGGCGGCTTTGCGCTGGTCAAGACCGACAAGGTCGTCGCTGCGGCACCCCGCCCGCTCGCCGAAATCCGCCCAGGCGTCGCCGACGACCTGGTCCGCAGCCGCCAGCTCGACGGCGCGCGCAAGGCCGCCAACGCGATCCTTGCCAAGGTGAGCAAGGGCATGCCGCTCGCCCAGGCGATGCAGGAAAGCGGGCTGAAGCTGCCTCCGGTCGAAGCACTCGACGCCTCGCGCGGACAGCTGTCGCAGATGGGCGATCAGCTCCCCCGCCCGTCCGCCTGATGTTCAGCATGGCCGAAAAGAGGGCCAAGACCGTCCCGGCACCTCAAGGCGGCGGCTACTGGATCGTCTGGCTCGACGATATCGAGGAAGGCAATGCCAAGGGCAACGCCGCGCTGATCGGCCAGACCCGGGGCGGCCTCGCCCAGCTGATCGGCAACGAATATGTCGAACAGTTCGCCGCTGCGGCGCGCAAGGCGGTGAAGGTCAAGCGCAACGAAGCCGCCATCGCCGCACTCAAGGCGCAGCTGAGCGGCCAGGCAACCGGCGGCAATTGATCCGATGCGCGGCGGGATTGAGGGCCTCGACGCCGCCCGCGCGGCGCTGGCCGATGGCCGCCCGGCCCTGGTCTGGCGGAAACAGCTGGCGGACACCGATACCCCGGTCGCCGCCGCGCTCAGGCTGATCGAACCGGGCCGCGGCGACTTCCTGCTGGAATCGGTAGAGGGCGGCGCGGTGCGCGGTCGCCACAGCCTGCTTGGACTCGCTCCCGATCTGGTGTTTCGCGCACATGGCGAAGCGGCGGAGGTCAATCCGCACTGGCTGACCGACCGCGACGCATTCAGCGCCGCCGAAGCCCCGACGCTCGATGCCCTGCGCGCCCTCGTCCAGTCGTGCCGGATGGACGTGCCGCCGGAACTGCCCCGCGCCCTCGCCTGCCTGGTCGGCTATTTCGGTTACGACACGATCGGGCTGGTCGAAACCCCTACCCCGCGCCGCGAACGACGCACTGGGTCTGCCCGACATGATCTTCGTGCGACCGACGGTGATCCTGATCTTTGACCGGCTGGCGGATTCGCTGTTTGTGGTGGCGCCGGTCTGGCCCGGTCGCGACCCCGAACGGCTGATCGAGGAAGCCGCCGACCGGATCGAGGCGACCGCCGCGCGGCTCGCCTCCGCCCCGCTTCCGCCGCGCGCCGCGACCGATCCGATGGATATCGTGCCCCAGCCGGTGGTGCCCGCCGCCGACTATGCGGCGATGGTCACCCGCGCCAAGGAGTACATCACCGCCGGCGACATATTTCAGGTCGTCCTTGCCCAGCGCTTCACTGCGCCGTTCGCGCTGCCGCCGATCGAGCTGTACCGCGCGCTGCGCCGGATCAACCCGTCGCCCTTCCTCTATTTCCTCGATCTGCCCGGCTTCGCGCTGACCGGGTCGAGCCCCGAAATCCTCGTCCGCGTCCGCGATGACGAGGTGACGATCCGCCCGATCGCTGGCACCCGTCCCCGCGGCAAGGACGCCGCGGAGGACGAAGCGAACAGAACCAGCCTGCTCGCCGACGCAAAGGAGCGCGCCGAACACCTGATGCTGCTCGACCTGGGTCGCAACGATGTCGGCCGCGTCGCAGAAGCTGGATCGGTCAAGGTCACCGACAGCTACACCGTCGAATTCTACAGCCATGTCATGCACATCGTGTCGAACGTGGTGGGTAAATTGCGCCTCGACGCCGATGCGCTCGACGCGTTGTTCGCGGGCTTCCCCGCCGGAACCGTCAGCGGCGCGCCCAAGGTTCGCGCGTGCGAGATCATCGCCGAACTGGAGCGCGACCAGCGCGGACCCTATGCCGGGGGCGTCGGCTATTTCTCGCCCGACGGCTCAATGGACAGCTGTATCGTCCTGCGCACCGCGATCGTGAAGGACGGGACCATGCACGTCACCGCTGGCGCGGGTATCGTCGCTGACAGCGATCCGGCCTATGAACAGCGGGAATGCGAGGCGAAGGCAGGTGCGCTGTTCGCTGCGGCGCGGGAAGCAACCGCACGTTCCGGCGAAGCCAGGTTCGGCCAATAAGGCTCAGTCCTCGCCGCCCGGGATAGCTGCCTCTTCGGCCTTCTTCGCCCGCTGCTCGGCCTTCCATTGCTGGAGCATGCGGATGGTGCACCCGCTCTGGCCATAGCTGCCGATCGGGTTGCAGCTTCCCGGCAGCACCGCACGGTTAACCTCGTCGATCAGCTCGGCGCGGCGCACCCAACTCGTGCCCTCCGGTCCCGGCTCGGTCTTACGTAGCGCCTTGGGGATCCGGAACGGCGAATCGCCCGGTCGCGCGCAAATCACGACCTCATCGGGACTCTCCGGCTTGGGACAGCTCTCATCGCCATATAGCAGGACGCTGCGCACCTTCTGCGGCGGCGCACCGGCCCCGGCGGATTCCCCCTCCTGCGCCAGCACGGGAGCAGCGGCCAGCATTGCGATCAGGAAGGGACGGATCATACAGGTCTCCACAGGTCCGCTTCCTCTATCGCACATACGCAGATGAAGCACGGCTGAACTGTATCAGCCGTGAAGTGCGGCATTTACCCCTGTGGGGTGAAAATTGCGCTTGCCATTATTTACCCACAGGGGGTAAGGGCGGCGCATGACGACACTTGCCGGTTCCAAAATCCGTCGCTTCCGCGAGGAACGCTCCATGTCCCGCGCCGCGTTCGGCGCGTGGTTCGATACGCCCGGATCGACGGTTCAGGGCTGGGAAGAGGACGGCAAGCGCGCGTCTCCGGCGGTGCTCAACCAGATCGCGGCGAACGGCATCGCGCATCATCAGGACTGGTACGTCCATGTCCGCAACCTGGAGCAGGCGATGGACTGGACACCCGACAGCTGGACCCGGGCCGAAGCGCGTCAGCTTCCGGTTTACCCCGACGCCGCTGCACTGACCGCCGCGACCGACACCCTGTCCAGCTTTCCCCGCTGGTCTTCGCGGGCGAGGCGCGCGCACTGACCCAGGAGCTTGCCCGCGTATCGCGCGGCGAGGCGTTCCTGTTGCAGGGTGGCGACTGCGCCGAAAGCTTCGCCGAGTTCCACCCGAACAATATCCGCGATACGTTTCGCGTCATTCTCCAGATGGCGGTGGTTCTCACCTTTGCGTCGAAACTCCCGACGGTGAAGCTCGGCCGCATGGCGGGGCAGTTCGCCAAGCCGCGTTCGGCCGATACCGAGACGATCGATGGCGTGGAACTGCCCAGCTATCGCGGCGACATCGTCAACGACATCGCCTTCACCCCCGAAGCGCGCATTCCCGACCCCCCAGAGGCTGATCCGCGGCTATACCCAGTCGGCGGCGACGCTGAACCTGCTGCGCGCCTTCGCCAGCGGCGGCTATGCGAACCTCCATCAGGTCCACAAATGGACGCTCGACTTCATGGGCCGCAGCCCCTGGGCCGACAAATTCGCCGACGTCGCCGACCGCATCGGCGAAGCGCTCGATTTCATGGAGGCGTGCGGGATCAACCCCGATACCGTGCCCCAGCTGAAGCGCACCGATTTCTACACCAGCCACGAGGCGCTGCTCCTGCCCTATGAGCAGGCGCTGACCCGGCAGGACAGCCTCACCGGCGACTGGTACGACACCAGCGCGCATTTCCTGTGGATCGGCGACCGCACGCGCTTCGAGAATTCGGCGCATGTCGAATTCCTCCGCGGCATCGGCAATCCAATCGGGATGAAGTGCGGGCCGAGCCTTGAGCCGGACGCGCTGCTGCGCCTGCTCGACACGCTCAACCCGACCCGCACGCCGGGGCGGATGACGCTGATCACCCGATACGGCCATGACAAGATCGAGAGCGGCCTGCCCGCGCTGGTTCGCGCGGTGAAGCGTGAGGGGCATCCGGTCGTGTGGAGCTGTGACCCGATGCACGGCAACGTCATCAAGGCGGCCAACGGCTACAAGACGCGCCCGTTCGAGCGCATTCTGGCCGAAGTACGCGGCTTCTTTGCCGTGCATCGCGCCGAAGGGACCTATGCCGGCGGAATCCATGCCGAGATGACCGGACAGAACGTCACCGAATGCACCGGCGGCATGATCGACATCGGCGAGCATGACCTTGCAGACCGCTACCACACCCATTGCGACCCGCGACTCAATGCCGGTCAGAGCCTGGAGCTGGCGTTCCTCCTCGCCGAAATGCTCAATGAGGAGATGGCGGAGCGGCGCAAGGCGGCGTGAGCGGCGGCTCTATTGCCAGTTCCCCAACAGAACGAACGGCGCCCAGTAGAATGGGTGGGCGTAGCCGGTGACAGCTGGTCCAGTCGGCTGGTCAGGCCCGGCGCGACCCGCGCCCCGATCGGCGCCCGCCTCTCCCTGAGCAGTCATCAGTGCGATCTGCGCCTGGCGCAGCGCCTCCGCCTTGCTCGTACCGCCCTTGGCATGGATCGCGTAGAAGCGCTGCATCAACACTGCGGTGGATTCGTCCGCCACCGACCAAAGCGAGGCCAGCACCGCCGACGCGCCGGCCTTTTGCGCCAGTTCGGCTAGGCTCGCATCGACCTCCGACCCGTTCTGACTGCTGCCTGGCACGCCGGTCTGGCACGCCGACAGCGCGAGCAGGTCGACGTCGATCGCGGTGAAACTGCCGTCCTTGATGAATTCGGTCAGCGGCAACTCCTTGCCCGTGCCGAGCAGCAGGAACGACTTGTCGGCGCTCGCGGGATCGAGCGCGAAGTGCGACGCGATATGGATCACGCGATAGCCGCCGGCCATTGCGGTGCCGAGCGCGGTTCGGTCGAATGCCGCGTCGAGCTTCACGACACCCGGCAACACACCGGTCGTCGTGCCATCGGCACGGACAATACCGGACAGTTCGGCGGGAACGGCGGGTAATGGACTGAGCCCCGCCCCACCCTGGCTCGCCCCCAGCGCGGCGACACGCCATGATTTCGCGTCGGAGGGGCCGGTCTGCACCTCATCGATCGATCGGAAGGCGCTGAACGCATAGCGTTTCGCCAGCCAGTCCTTGCCGTCGTGCAGTGCCGCCATCGGCAGATAGCGCAACGCATCGTCGAGCGAGAGCATGACCCGGCTGATCCCGGCGGCGCGCAGCGCTCTGTCCACCGGCTCGAACATCGATCTGTACAGCTTCGACGCGGGATCGGTGATGAACACCGCCTTGTCGCTGATCGCCTGACGATACAGGCCGATATCCTTGCGCACCGCGGTAGTGTCGACGTGCACGACAATCGTCTTCTGGAAATTGGCTGTGGTCAGCAGCCAATGAATCCTGTCGGGCAGCACGACGGCGTGCAGCGCGGCGACGTCCTTCCCCAATCGCCGGACGGTTGAAATGAGGCGGGGCTGGATCGACGCGACGCGATCCGCTTTTGCTGCCTGATCCTGCGTCACGGCAGCATCCAGCCCGGCGACGACATCGGCCAGTTCGCCCAGTTCGCCACGGAACGCTGTCTGCGCCGCCCCCAGAGCCGTCGTCGCCGCAGCCAGCTTCTGCTGCTGCTCCGGGCTTAGCGCCCCCTTCTGCTGAAGCGCGATCAACCGGTCACGCGCGGCTCCGGCCTCTGCGAGCGCGGTCGTCGCGGCTTCGAACGCTGCGATGCTCTGTGTCTGCTTGGCATCGAGCGGCATCTGCTCGAAGGCTTCGCCCTCTCGCCGCCGGTCGCGAGTATAGTTGTAGCTCTCGAAATCCTTGAGCATCGCCAGCACATGCTCGGCCTCACCGAACCGCCCCATCTCCATGAAGATGCCGGCGAGGTAGCGATAGCGGTCCTGATGCACGCGGATGAAGCATTCGCGGATCGACGGATCGAGGTCGGCGATCCGCTTGCGCGCGTCCTGCAATTTGTTGACCGCGACCTTGGCGAAGAACAGCGCCGCCTCGCGCCGTCCGCCGCCACTCGCCTCCTTGGCCGCGCTCGACCAGTGGCACGAAGATTCGATCAGCGCGAAATAATTGTCGCGGCTGCCGAACCGGTTGGTCAGCGCGGCTTCCTTGATCGCCAGCGAACGGACCTTGGTCGCGAGATACCGGTCCATCTCTCCGAAGAGGAGATAATGTTCCTCGAGCCCGCGAAACCCTTCGAACACCGCGAATTCGGAGCCATTCTCGACCGCGGCGTCGAGTTCCTTCTTGAGCGTCGCCTCACGCGCCGCGAATGTCGGTTCAGGCGCAATGCCCTCGGTTTCTGGGCCGATCGGCAGCGGGGTAAAGCCCTCGATCTTCACCAGACACTTGATCGTGGCCTGAATTCCGCACGCTTCCTGCCATTTTTTCGCGTCGTCGCTGCCACGCCGTACCGCTTCGGCGAGCCACAAGCGGGTCTGTTTGATGTCGGGCTTCATCCCCCAGCCAAGCGCAGACGCGCGCACCATCGCCACCGCGCCGCCGCTCCAGCCCGAGCCTGCCGCGTGCTTGAACCAGCGCAGCGCCATGTCCGGGTCTTTCGCTACGCCGGAGCCGTGGAGATACGCCTCTCCGAGCGCCACTCGCGCGCTGTAATCACCGCAATGCACCGCCCAGCGCAGCAAGCGGATCGCTTCCTTCGGATTGGCTTTGGTACCGTCGCCGGCCAGGTACATCCGCGCGAGCAGCACGGCATTGGCAAAGCTTGCCGACGCCGCGCGCTGCATCCATTCGAACGCCTGCGCAGCGTCACGTTGCGGCGCTCCTGCCAGTTCCGCTTCGGTAAACTCCAGATCGCCCTTGTAATAGAGCGCCAGGCTCAGTGCCGCATAGCCCTCCCCCTGCGATAGGCATCCTCCCACGCCCGCACCGCCTTGACCGCGCTCTTGTCGACGCCGAACCCCTTGGAGTGGAGATAGCCGATCGCCCGCTGCGCATCGGCCGATCCGCGCTCGGCGGCGATCACGAACCACTTCATCGCTGCGGCAGAATCCCCCTTGCCGTCGTCGAGCAACCGCCACGCATATTTGGCAGCCGCCTCCTTCATCCCGAGATTCGCAAGCGCGGCAAAGGTCGGAATATGCGACGCATCGCCGTTGAAGTTGAACATGTACGGCGTATCGAACTGCGCGAGAAAGACTGTGCGCCGCTCCTCGGGCAATGCCTTGAACTCATCGGTTTCGGCGTAGCGGACGAGTTCGCGCTGCGCTGCCTCCTGCAACCGAAGATCCATCATCAGCTTGAGCTGATATTCCTTGGCCACCGACGGGTCGCTCGCCGCCTTGGCATATTGCACCGCCAACCCGAATTGCTGCTTCGCCAGCTTGCCCGACTGCAGGGCCTTGGCAACGTCGGTCAGCACCTTGGGGTCGGTCAACGCAGCGACCTTCGCGCGCCAGGCGGCACTATCAATTTCGAGCCGGGCTGCGTCGATCATCGGTCCAGGGTGCGCCAATGCCGCGAGCGCCCAGCCCTCGCCCTTCTCTGCGCGCTCGATCAGTATTTTCAGTGCGTAGGCACGCTCGGCCTCGCCGGGATTGTCGCGCAACACCGTTTCGACCAGCGGCCGCGCGGTATCGGCGACATCGGCGGCAACGGCCTTCTCATAATATTTGCGCGCCGATTTGAGGTCCATCGGCACCGCCTTGCCCTCGGCCAACGCGTCGGCGGCAAAGGCAGCATCCTCGGGATCGTCGGTCTCGGCGAGCTTGTGATACCATCTGATCGCGGCGGGATTGTCGCTCGGGACGCCGGTGAACTCGCTCGACGCGAGCCCGAGCGCCAATTTCCGCATGCCGGCCCCGTTCCCGGCCTCTGCCGCCTTGCGGTACCATTCGCGCCCTGCAAGCTCGTCGCGCGGCATCCCCCGCCCGTTGGTTGTCATGTCGCCCAGTTCGACCATCGCGTCGGAATCATCGGCATCCGCCGCCTTGCGGTACCAGGCGATCGCCATCTGGGTGTCGCGCTCCAGGCCGATCCCGTCGCGATAATAGGTGCCCAGCCGCCGCATCGCGCCGGTCTGCCCACGATCGACCGCCAGACGCATATAGTCCGCAGCGCCCTTTTCGTCCTTGGCGCCGCCCTTGCCGACCTGAAGCAGGATCGCGTAATTCTCCGCGCCCCAACCCGATCCGCGATCGGCACCGAGCTTGTAGAGCCGCCGCGCCTCAACCGGATCCTTCGGGCCGTCAAGACCCATCTCCGCCATATAGCCGAGCGCCACGATGGCGTCGGCCTCTCCCAGCTCCATCGCCCGCTGATACCATTTGCGGGCGAGCGCCAGATCCTTGGTCACTCCGCTGGTCCCGAACCGGTAGTGATCCGCCAGCGCCTTCGCCGCGCCATCATGGCCAAGGTCGGCGGCACGAACATAGGTGGCGATCGCCGCCTCGACATTCTTCGGCGTGCCGGTGCCATTCAGATAATATTCCGCCAACCGCCCCAGCAGCCAGATGTTGCGCCCCCCTCTCCCCCGACTTGGCCAGCGCGAAGGCGCGAGCCGGGTCGTTGGGCACGCCATTGCCGGTCTCATACATCGACGCGAGCGTGTTCACTGCCTGAAGACTGCCCGCCGCCGCCGCACGTTCGATCAGGCTCAGCGCCGCCTTGCTATCCCCGGCCTTGCTGAAGGCACGGCCGAGATTGGCCATGACTGCAGCGTCGCGCGGATGCGCCTCCAGCGCGCGGCGACACAGTTCGATCGCGCGCTCGGCGACCATGTCGTCGAACTGCACGCCAGTCTTGTCATCAGGGGTGGGCAGCCGCGCTTCCTGCGCGCACGCCCTGCGCAAATCGCCGTCACGCGCCTCTGCATGACCGCAGATCAACGCCGCGATCGAGACGCCGGTGCCAAAGAGGATGCCGCGTGCCATGGATCCGCCTCCACCCTCTTATCCCCCAGTGGGAGATGCCGTGACAAGCCTTTCAATTCAGACGAAACCAGTTGCCAGAGGGCCTGTAAGCCGGGTTCTGTCCACGCGGCCCTTTCCCGCAAGGGAGGTGCGCGCGATAGGCGACCATTCCTCTAGGCCCACATTTGCATGGGGGGCTCAAGCAATCAACCCGGACCGCGGGGCGGAACTCCCCATATGCGGTCCCTATTCGATCTTGCTCCCGGTGGGGTTTGCCGTGCCGCTTCCGTTGCCGGTCGCGCGGTGCGCTCTTGCCGCACCCTTTCACCCTTGCCCTCAGTCCGAAGACCAGTGGGCGGTCTGCTCTCTGTGGCACTTTCCCTGACCCCGGCGAACCGGGACCGCCGGGCGTTACCCGGCACCGTGTTTCCGTGGAGCCCGGACTTTCCTCGGTGCATCTTCATGCAACGCGGCCGCCCGGCCCTCTGGCGTCGGCTGCGATAGGCTCAATCCCGGCGCGGTGCAAATAGCGGCTTTGCAGCCGGCCACCACGACAACCACACTTCCGCTACCAGCAGCGGCAGGACGAAGCTCAGCCACCCCCGCGTCGCCGCACGCAGTTCCGAATTCTCGATAAAGCCCAACAACGCACCCTCCCCCGCCGCCATCATCCGCAGCCACACGAACGACAGCGCAATCGCGGTCGCCCGTATGACGAAGCCGCGATGCAGGTCGAACCGTCGCCGACACGCCGCCTGCCACGCCACCACGACGAATCCGATCCACACGGCTGCGAACAGCGTCAGGGGCACCTGCGTCTCCTGCGCTGCGATGCTGCTGCCAAGATGCAGCGCGAACAGCCCGGCGAGCAGCGATGCGATGAGATAGGCCCGGCCAAGCGCGCGATGCAGCCATGGCCAGCGCCCGCGCACCGTCGCCGCGAACTGAACCGGTGCGATCAGAAGCACGGGAATGGCCAGCGCAACATGCGCGAAATACCAGATGCGACGCCCCCAAAACGTCTCGCCGGTCGGCACCTCGCGCGTCGCGATGAATCGGAACGAGTCGCTCAGGAACCAGGCAGCTGCGGCCGCCACGACCAGCCAGAACAGCGCCCAGCCCCATCGTCTCGCGGCGTTCACCTCTTGCGCGCACCCTTCACCGTCGCGGGCAGCCGATAGCGTGCGTCGTCGATCGCCACCTCGATTGCGTCCTTGTCGATGATCGTCACCGCCGCCGCCTGCGCGCCATCAGCGGCGATCACCCCGCGCCCGTCGCGCGTGACGCGCAGCCGGTGGAACCCGCCATCGGGGTGGCGGATCGTCAGTATCAGCCCGTCCTGCGTCTGCGCGCGGTCGATCGTGCAGCGCGTGGAAAAGTCATCGCCACCGCCCAGCGCGCAGGGGATCCGCCCCTCGGCTTCGTCACGCGCCGCTTGCGCGCGCGCGTCCTTGACGTGATCCGCCTTGGTCTTGACCGGGCCGGGATCGCAGGCGGCGACCGCAATCAACGCCGTCGCCCCCAAAACTCTAGATATCCGCAAATACATGCGTTTCGGACTTTGCCCCCGGATGCGTTACCGCGCCCTTATAGGCAGGTCCGACATTCTGCGCATAGCGCCACAGAGCGCCCGATTGATAGTCGTTGGTGCGCGGCTGCCAGGCGGCGCGGCGCGCGGCCAGCACGTCTTCGGCGACGAGCAGGTCGATCGTCCCCGCCTCGGCATCGATGCGGATCGTGTCGCCATCCTCGACCAGCGCGATCGGCCCGCCCTCGGCCGCTTCAGGTCCGACATGGCCGATACAGAAGCCGCGCGTCGCGCCCGAGAAGCGCCCATCGGTGATCAGCGCGACCTTCTCGCCCATGCCCAGGCCATAGAGCGCGGCGGTGGTCGACAGCATCTCGCGCATGCCGGGGCCGCCCTTCGGCCCTTCATAGCGGATCACGACGACCTCACCCTCAAGGATCGACCGCGCCTCGACCGCCGCGAACGCATCCTCCTCGCAATCGAAGCAGCGCGCCGGGCCTTCGAAGACCAGGCGGCTCATGCCGGCGACCTTCACGATCGCGCCATCGGGCGCGAGGCTGCCGCGCAGGCCGACAACGCCGCCGGTGGGCGTGATCGGGGTCTTGACGTCGTAGATGACCTTCTGGTCCGGGTTCCACGTGACCTGATCGATATTCTCGCCCAGCGTCTTGCCGGTCACGGTCATGCAATCGCCGTAGAGCAAGCCATTGGCGAGCATGGTCTTCATCAGCATGTAGACGCCGCCAGCTTCGTACATATCCTTTGCGACATACTTGCCACCGGGCTTGAGGTCGGCGGCATAAGGCGTTGATTTGAAGACCTCGGCGACGTCGAACAGGTCGAACTCGATCCCCGCCTCGCTCGCCATGGCGGGGAGGTGCAACGCGGCGTTGGTCGAACCGCCGGTCGCCGCCACGATCCGCGCGGCGTTGACGAACGCTTCGCGCGTACAGATGTCGCGCGGGCGGATGTTCCGCTCGAGCAGCTCCATCACCTGATAGCCCGCCGCAACCGCGATCTGCTCGCGGCTGGTATAGGGCGCAGGGACCATGTTGCTGTTGGGCAGCGACAGTCCGATCGCCTCGCCGACGCACGCCATGGTGTTGGCGGTATACTGGCCGCCGCATGCGCCGTGACCGGGGCATGCGACCTTCTCGAGCGCATGGACTTCGCTGATCGGACAGGTGCCGGCGGCGAACTTGCCCACCACCTCGAACACATCGACCACGGTAACGTCGCGATCCTGATAGCGGCCGGGCAGGATCGACCCGCCATAGACGAAGATCGACGGGATATTGAGGCGCAGCATCGCCATCATCATGCCCGGCAGCGACTTGTCGCACCCGGCAAAGCCCACCAGCGCATCATAGCAATGGCCGCGAACGCTGAGCTCGACCGAGTCGGCGATCACCTCGCGGCTGACCAGCGAGGATTTCATCCCCTGATGCCCCATCGCGATGCCGTCGGTCACGGTGATCGTGTTGAAACGGCGCGGCATCCCGCCATTGTCATTCACGCCCTTGCGCGCGGCATCGGCTTGCGCGTCGAGCGTCGTGTTGCACGGCGCGCTGTCATTGCCCGCGCTGGCGAGCGCGACGAACGGGCGGGCGATTTCCTCTTCGCTGAGCCCCATGGCGTAATAATAGCTGCGGTGCGGGGGCGCGCTCGGGGCCGACGGAGACGTGGCGCGAGGGCAGGCGGGACTTGTCGAAACGGTCGGTCATGCGGCGCCTATGTCGCTGCAAGCCACCCCTGCGCAAGCGGATTGCGCACAAATGTTACTAAATTTCGTAGAATTTCGCACCACATCGTCACGCCGGCGTCATCGGAGATTAGATCATTGCGGATTTCGATGCCCAGATAGGGCGTCCCGGTCGCCTCGGCGTGGCGGTTCATCGTCGCGTTGAGCAGGCGGCCCGAATAGGGCTCGTTATCGCCGGTCACATGCCCCTGGCGGGTTAACCAGTCGACCGCTGGCAGCGCCGCGCGGGCATCGCGATTGTAGAGGATGCCGACTTCCCATGGGCGGGGTGCGACGAACCCGCTTTCCAGCGCGGGGGTAAAGCTGTGGACCGACACGATCAGCGCCGGGCGCTGCGTCCGGACCTGCGCAGCGATGGCGCGGTGATAGGGTGCGTGGAAGCGGGCGATTCGTGCGACCCGGTCGGCACCGTCATTGCCGGAGATCGCGTGGCCATCGCTGGCGTGCGGGATGAGGCCCAGCGCATCGGCCTCACGGTTCAGGTCGATCACCAGCCGCGAGACCGTGGCGAGCATCGCGGTCGCGTCCAGAAGCTTCGCCAGCCCGCGGCTCACCGCCGCCGCACCGATGTCGATCGCGATATGCTTGTCGAGCAATTGGGGGTCGATACCAAGGTCGATATCGGCGGGCACATGGTTGCTGGCATGATCGCACAGGATCAGCATATCGCCGCTGCCTTCGATGCGCTCGACGACGTTCATCTCTTGCCGCCCAGAAAGGCTTCGAGTCGCTCGGCAAAGCCGGACGATCCGAAGGCGTCTTCGAAGGACCGGTCATGCGCCGGATCGCCGGGATCGCGCAGAACCGCCTTGAGCATCCGTACCGCGTCGGGATCATTGGCGGCGATCATTTCGGCCATCGCGCGCGCTTCACCGTCGGCATCCGCCACCCGGCGATGCGCCAAGCCGATCCGCGCGGCCTCGTCCGCGTCGATTCGGTCGCCGGTAAACAGCATCCGCGCCGCCTGTCCGGCCCCGACTCGTTCGCGCAGCCGTGCAACATCGGTCGCGGGGTAGCCGATGCCGAGCCTGGCCGGGGTCGTCGCGAAGAGCGCCGCGTCCCCCGCTACCACAATGTCGCACGCCAGGGTCAGCGCGACCGCCGCACCGAAACACCCGCCATCGACGGCGGCGATCACGGGAACCGGCAATGCCGCGGCTGCCTCGATCCCCCGCGCCATCGCGGTGCGGAAGCGGGTGCGCATCGCCGGGTCGCGGACCAGCGCCGAAAACTCGGAAAGATCTGCCCCAGCGGAGAACATCCCGGGCATCGCCGACTCGATGATCAGCACCCGCGCATCGCTGGCGGCGACCAATGCGGTCGCATCCGCGATCGCATCCCACGCTGCGATCGCCAGCGCGTTGCGCGCGCCGCCCCGGTCGAGGGTCAGCAGCGCGGTCGCCTCATGGAACTGAAGGTGGATCATCTGCGCCCCGCGGGGCGGGGATGGCGCCCGTCCGAAGACGGGGGCCACCCACGGGCGTCTCGCTCCCGGCGCATGACCCGCAATGTCCCTTGAGCAAGTTCGGGGCCAAATGGGCCGCCCCTCCGCTGCGGTGCCGCGAGGGCGGCGGCGCGTCCCGAAACGGGGCAGCGACCTGTCACGACAGCACCGTTTCGAGACACCACCAGCCCGGCTGCTCAGCCACCAGTCGCTCTGCCGCCGCATGGCACGCCGCTGCATCGGCAAAGGTCGCAAAGCAGGTCGCCCCCCGAACCGGACATGCGGCACAGCTCTGCGCCGGCCTGCGCCTCCAGCCATTTCACCGTGTCTGCGATCTGCGGCGCGACGGTCAGCGCGGGCGGATACAAGTCGTTGCGCCCAGCCCTCGCCCGCTCGATCAGGCTCTCAGCGTCCGGCACCGGCCCCCGGTCCACACCATCCCAAGCCGCAAATACCGCACCGGTCGGCACCGCCACCCCCGGGTTGACCAGCAGAACCGGCACGCCCGGCGCGCCGTCGATCCATTCGAGCTGCTCGCCCCGCCCGGTCCCGATCGCGCTGCGCCCGTACAGGCACGCAGGAACATCCGATCCCAACGCATCCGCCACCGCGAACAGGCGCAGATCATTGATCGCTACCCCAGCACGCCTTGCCAACAGCCGCAACGTCGCCGCCGCATCAGCCGATCCACCGCCCAGCCCCGACGCCACCGGCAGGCGCTTGTCGAGAATGATCCGCCCCGGCGTCGCCACCCCGAACGTCGCGCCGAACGCATCGCGCGCACGGGTCACGAGGTTGTCCCCCTCCCCGCTCAGCGCAGCGCCGAACGGCCCTTCGACCTCGAAACCTTCGCCATCCGGGTCGAGCCGAACGACATCGCCGTCGCGCACGAACGCGAACAGTGTCTCCAACTCGTGAAAGCCATCGTCCCGCCGCCGCCGCACATGCAGCGCCAGGTTGAGCTTGGCCGGAGCGGACTCGATCAGGATCAGTTTGCCGCCGTCCTTACCACGACGCCGTCCGCGAGCTTGGTCGCCAGCCGCGCCTTCTGCTCACCCTCGGCATACAGAGACGCCGCGCGCCAGGCATAGCGTGCCTCGAACCGCCGCCCGGCGCGCCAATAGGCATCACCCAGATGCTCGTTGATCGTAACGCTCGACGGCTGGCCCTGCGCCGCGCGCTCGAGCAGCGGGAGCGCGCGCGCAAGGTCGCCGCTGCGATAATAGCCCCAGCCGAGCGAATCGGTGATCGCCGGATCGTCGGGCCGCAACCGGCTGGCGCGTTCGAGCAGTACCACCGCCTCGGTCAGATTCTCCCCCGCGCTCGACCTGGGCATAGCCCAGATAGTTGAGCGCCACCGGCTCGTCGGGTGCCAGTTCGACGGCCTTGCGCAGATGCGGCAGCGCCGCCGCCCAGTCGCCGGCCCGCTCGAGCGAGCCGCCAAGCTGGAGATAATGGACCCAATTCGCCGCCGCCCCGGCGCGCGCCAACGCGTCGGCATAGAGCTTCGCCGCCTCCGCATCGCGCCCCTGATCGGACAGGATATCGGCATAGCGGCGCAGATCGCGCTCACTCGCTCCGCGTGCCGTCGCCAGCGACCCTGCGAGCGCCAGCGCCTGCGCCGATCCCCCTGCTTGCGGCGCAGCTCGATCCCGCTCCGCCACCGCAGCGCCGTAGAACGGGCTGGCGGGCTTGATTGTCCCAAGCACCAGCTGCGCACGGTCGAACGCACTTTCCTCGCTCAGCGCCGCAGCCAGAAGCAATCGCGCGCGATCGTCGCCCGGTTCGAGCGACAGCGCGGATCGTGCAAGCAGGATCGCCAGTACCTGCGTCTCCTGCCCCTGAAGATCGGCGGCGAGCCGCGTCAGCAACCGGCTGGTGCCGAACGCCGCGCCCGGCCGTACCGCGACCAGTCCGCTGCGCAATCCCGCCATGGTCGGGTCGTCTCCCGCCAGCAATTCCAACGCCACACGCCGCTCACCAATCCCCGCGAGCAGGCTCGCCGCATTCCAGCGCAGGTCGATGCTTCCCGGGTCGGCTCCCATCGCCGCGCGCAGCGCCGCCAGCCCTTCCTCGCGCCGGTTCGAGGCCAGCAACAGCAGCGCGCGATGCTCGGCGATGTAGCGGCGGCTCAGCCCGCTTTCGGTCGCATTGTCGAGGACCGGGAACGGATCGCCGCCGCGATCGAACGCGATCCATGCGCGCAGAACCGGGCTGAGGAAATCCAGCGGCCCCGCCCCGATCCGCCCCAGCGCATCGTCGGCGGCAAGCTTGTTCTTTGCCTTAATCGCATCAGCGAAGGCGAGGATCGCGGTATCGGGCGGCGCAACGTCCGACCGGACAAGCACCGCCGCGGCGCGCCGCGCCAGCGCCAGATCGCCCGCCGCCAGTGCATTGCGATAGGCGCGGATCGCCACCACCTCATCGCCCGGTGCCGCCGCCAGTGCCGCAGCATAGCCCGCCGCCGCAGCATCGACCGCGCCGTCCGCCGCCGCCGCGCGCGCTTCACATAGGCACCCAGATCGGCACGTGCCGCCCCCGGCAACAGGACCGCTAACGCCGCGGCGGGCAGGACGAGATGCTTACATATTGGGGATAGTTCGGACCTCCGCCGCCCTCGGGGACGACCCAGTTGATGTTCTGCGTCGGGTCCTTGATGTCACAGGTCTTGCAGTGGACGCAATTCTGCGCGTTGATCACGAACTTCGGATCGCCCACATCCTCGCCGACGATCTCGTAAACGCCCGCCGGGCAATAACGCTGCGCCGGCTCGTCGTACATCGGCAGATCATATTCGACCGGGATATCGGGATCCTTCAGCGTCAGGTGGACCGGCTGGTCCTCCTCATGGTTGGTGTTCGACAGAAACACCGACGACAGGCGGTCAAAGGTCAGCACACCATCGGGCTTGGGATAGTCGATCGGCTGGACCAGATCCTTGCGCCACAGGCTCTCATGATCGGGCTTGTGGCCCATCGTGAAGGGCATTTTGACGCCCCAGCTCTCCAGGAACATCGTGACGTTGGCGAGCCCGACCCGACCAGATCGCCGAACTTCTTGACCAGCGGCACGACGTTCCGGACGACGCTGAGTTCCTTGTACAGCCAGCTCGCCTCGAACGCTTCCGGATAAGCGGTCAGCTCGTCGCCCGACCGGTCCGCCGCAACCGCCGCGAACGCAGCTTCGGCCGCCATCATGCCGCTCTTCATCGCGCCATGCGTGCCGCTTGATCCGCGGCACATTGAGGAAGCCCGCGCTGTCGCCGATCAGTGCGCCGCCGAGGAACACCAGCTTCGGGATCGACTGCAATCCGCCATCGCTGATCGCGCGCGCGCCGTAGCTGACGCGCTTGCCGCCCTTGAGGATCTTGGCGATCGCCGGATGGGTCTTCCAGCGCTGCATCTCCTGGAACGGCGACAGATAGGGGTTGGAGAGTAATTGAGCCAGGTCACGAACCCGAGCGCGACCTGTCCATTGGCCTGATGGTACAGGAACCCCCGCCATTCGACCCGGCGGTCTCGTTGAGCGGCCAGCCCTGGGTATGGATCACCCGGCCCGGCTCGTGCAGTTCGGGATCGATGTCCCCAATGTTCATGACGCCCAGGCCATAGATTTGCGGCTCGACACCCTCGCAAAGGTTGAACTGGCGCTGGATCTGCTTCGACAGATGCCCGCGCACGCCCTCACCGAACAACGTGTAGCGCGCGTGCAGCTCTAGGCCGGGCTGATAGTCGTGCTTGCGCGTACCGTCGCGCGCCACGCCCATGTCGCCGGTTGCGACGCCCTTCACCGACCCATCCTCATTGTAGAGGATCTCGGCGGCAACAAAGCCTGGGAAAATCTCGACCCCCGGCCCTCAGCCTGCTCCGCGAGCCAGCGGGTGAAGATAGCGAAGACTCCCGGTGTACGTCCCTCATTGTGCATGAACTTGGGGGTGATGAAGTGCGGGATCGCCCATTTGCCCGTCTTCGACAGCAGCCAGTGCTGGTTGTCGGTCACCGGCACCTGCGCCAGCAGACAGCCGGTCTCGCGCCAGTCGGGCAGCAGTTCGTCGAGTGCCTTGGGATCGATCACACCGCGCCCGACTGGGATGTGCGCGCCGACCTCGGACCCTTTTTCGAGCACGCACGGCGATCTGGCTTTGCCCGCTGCAAATGCATAACTGTTTCAACCGGATCGCCGCCGCAAGGCTACGCCGGCCCTGCGCCCACGATCACCACGTCATGGGGCATCGATCGCGTTCGCTCACTTCCCGT